>JBFGEG010000014.1:0-49134 GCA_041580235.1 Phycisphaerales bacterium | reverse complement strand
GTCCGCGAGCTCGTCATCGTTGGCGAAGTACTCCGCGAACGTCGAGTTCTTGACGTCGCCGTCCAGGGCGTAGATGTTCGAGTTGGCGTGACCGAGCACGCGGAGGGCGAGCCCGTAGGCCTTCCGCGTCGCGAACTTGCCTCCGCGGAGGATGCTCTCCATGTCGTACTGCTTCATCGCCTGGTTGAGGCTCATCGGCGTGGAGATGGTCGGCGCCACCGGCGTGTGCTCGGCGGGCGGGTAAATCCGCAGCTCGTCGCTGGCCAGGGCCGAGGTGAGGCCGACCCCGGTGGCATTGAGCTCGCTGTGGGCCTGGTCGAGCTTGTCCCCGGTGATGGGCTTGCCGTGCCAGCCGCCTCCCTGCATCGCCGTGACCCCCCAGCCCTTGACGGTCCTGGCCACGACCGCCATGGGTTGATTGCCCCCCGAGCCCTCGATGAAGCGATCGCAGGCCTCGCGAATGGCGTTGGGGTCGT
Organism: Phycisphaerales bacterium; assembly: GCA_041580235.1. Lineage (GTDB taxonomy): Bacteria > Planctomycetota > Phycisphaerae > Phycisphaerales > SM1A02 > JADFOJ01. The sequence continues at coordinate 48,658 of JBFGEG010000014.1, read as the reverse complement.
GTCCGTCGATCGACGCGACGGTCATGCCGGCCGCTTCCAGCTTGGCCGCCAGCCGCTCCGGTGTCTGCTGGGGGCTGACCTTTTCCGCCTGGCCGTAGCCGTTGCAGTTGAACACGGGCAGCACGTTGCCCAACTGGTGGTCCATGATGAAGTCGATCGCCTCGGAGACCTGGCCCTCGCGGGACTCGCCGTCGCCGATGACGCAGAAGATCCGCTTGTCGAGACCGTCGCGTCTGGCCGCCGCGGCGAGACCGGCCGCCACCGACAGCCCCTGCCCCAGCGATCCGGTCGCGGCGTCGAAGAAGGGCACGCCCTCCATCGGGCTGGGGTGCCCGTCCAGGCATGAGTCGGCGTCCCGCAGCGTCATGACGTCTTCGCCGGTCAGCGGTCGGAGCTGCTCGCCCTTGCCCACGGCGGCTCCAAGATCCGCCAGGGCGGCGTACACGATGGGCACGGCGTGCCCCTCGGACAGCACCAGCCGGTCCGAGGTCGGGTACCGCGGGTGGTCGGGCAGCCACCGCATGGAGTGGTACATGAGCACGGTCACGACGTGACCGAGCGACAGGGCGCTCGACGGATGCCCGCTGCCCGCCGCCGCGCACATGTCAAGGCACAGATGGTTCAACTGGATGGCCTTCGCGTGTACGGCGGCTTCAAACGACATCGCGGTCCTTTCTGACGACGCGGCGGCCCCTCCTCGCCGAATCCTGCAGTATCGCACGGACGGCCACCGGTGGCAACCGCAGGACCCCGGCCCGGTGGATCGGGCCTTGAGAACCGGGCGGGCCTGCGGTTCGGGGCCCTCGGGGGCGATGGCTGGTACACTCTGATGTCCCCTTGGGAGCCCAATCTTATGAAGGTCATCTGCGATCGTGCCGCCCTGGTGGATGCGGTGAACACGGCGAGCGGCATCGTGGCCAGCCGCACCCCGACCCCGGTTCTGAAGTGCCTCAAGCTCACGGCGGCGGAGCCTTCGGGGCTCGTCCTCAGCTCGACGGATCTCGAGGTCGGCCTTCGGCTCGGCGTGGCGGAGGTCGAGGTGGTGCAGCCCGGCGAGGCGGCGGTTCCCGCCGACAAGCTCAGCCAGATCGCCCGGGCGTGCGAGGACCCGACGCTGACGATCGAGACCGACGACCACACCGTGCACATTCGAGGTGCCGGCTCGCACTTCAAGGTCTTCGGCTACGACCCCGGCGAGTTTCCGCCCGTGCGGGACTTCAGCGGCGTCACCGTCGACTGTGAGATCACCGGCGGCGTGCTCGAGACGCTGATCCACCGCACGCTGTTCGCGGCCGCGATCGAGCACAGCCGTTACGCGATCAACGGCGTGCTCTTCGAGCGCGCGGGTAACAAGCTGCGTCTGGTGGCCACCGACGGCCGCCGGCTGGCCATGGCCACGGGCGAGGCGTGCGCCGGCGAGGCCGACCGTTCGTGCATCGTGCCCACCAAGGCCCTCAAGCTGGCGGCCAAGCTCGTCGACGACTCGGAGGCTCCGGTGCGGATGGCCATCGAGGAGAACCAGGTGCTGCTCGCCTTCGGCGACACCGAGGAGCCGGGCGATCGAGCGGTGCTGTCCAGCAATCTCGTGGAAGGGGCGTTCCCGCCGTTCGAGGACGTCGTTCCCAAGGAGCAGGACAAGAAGGTCTCGTTTGACGCCGACACCCTCGGCAGCGCCGTGCGGCGGGCTGCCCTGCTCACCAACGAGGAGTCCAAGGGCGTGCGTCTGAACTTCGCCGACGACAAGCTCACGCTGACCAGCCGCGCTCCGGAAATGGGCGAGGCCACCGTCGAAGTCAAGCTGGACGATTACCAGGGCGATCCGCTGGAGATCGGGTTCAACCCGAACTTCATCACCGACGCCCTCAACGTCGTCAACGGCGGCACCGTGACCATCGAGCTCAAGAGCCCCAACAAGCCCGGCGTCCTGCGCACGGGCGGAGACTTCACGTATGTGCTGATGCCGGTGAATCTGCAGTGAGGGTTAGGCAAGAGCGGACAAGGAATGAAAAGAAGCCCCTCACGGGGCTTCTCTTTTTTTATCCCTAACCTCTGATCCCAACCCTTACCTCTTGTATTTCACCGTACACCCATACGGCTTGATGTAATCCGGGGCGACGGTTTCGCCGTCGACGACCTGCTGGACGGCGTTCACCACGTAGTTGGTCGTCTTGTCGAGGGACTTGCTGCCCATCTTGTTGTCGTCGATGGCCCCGTGATAGCGCAGCACGCCTTTCTTGTCGATCACGAACATGTGCGGCGTGCGGCGGGCGTCGTAGAGCTTGCCGACCGTCCCGTCCGTGTCGAGCAGGATCGGGTAGTCGAGCTTGAACTGCTTGATCCACATCTCGTTCTGGCTCGGCCCCGTCGAATAGGTCGTGTTGATGGCCAGCCAGACAGCGCTCTTGTCCATGGCCTTGATCTTCTCGTAGGCGGTCTGCATGGCCTTGGTCTTGTAGCAGTTCACGACGTAGGGGCATTCGGGGTTGATCCACTCCAGGACCACGATCCTGCCCTCGTAGTCGGCGAGGCTGCGCTGCTGACCCGACGAGTCGGTCAGCGTGAAGGTCGGCACCGGCTCGCCCAGCTTGGCCTTCTTGGCGTCGTCGGCCGCCAGGGCCGTGGCCGCCATGGCGACCATCGCGACGCCGAGCGCGAATCGTGACATCATTCTCTTGACTGCCTTCATGGTGTAGCTCCGGTTGAGAGAGGTAACAGGAAATCGTAGCAGGGATCGTCGGCCCGTTCGCCGAGGGCCACAAGCCCGCCCAGAACCATGGGCCCGCCCAGCGCATTGCGGGGCCGAAGCTGCACGGGCACGGCCACGTGGAAGCGGCCGTCGGCGACCTCGATCGCCGGCGTCTCATACGTGACCCCCGGCGACGCCTCCGGGAAGAAGGCCACGCGCCGGGCATCGCCGGCCGGCCCGCTGACGGTCAGGGTCGTTCCGTCAAAGGACACGGCGGCGCCGGGGATGTCGTTGAGCTTGCGGGGAAGGCGGCGGCGGTACTTCGCCAGCAGAGGATCCGGCTTGTCCGGTGAGGTGGTCGGCCCGCTTGCGGTCTCCACCGCGACCTCGCGCCGAGTGCCGCCGAGCTTGCACACCTTGTGGCATACGGCCCAGTCGATCTTCGCCTGCAGGGTCACGCGACCATCGTCGAGCTCAGGCGGCGCCGTGATCGGGATGAAGAGAACCGTCTGCTCGTAGTAGCAGTACTCCAGACCGATCGGTGTGCTCACGGCGGTGGGGCGCGGCCACACTGGAGCGCTGACCGTGAAGCCTTCGGGAGCCTTGACCTCGACCTTCGGAGGCAGCGCCCCTTCGCCGGGGTTCTTCCAGTAGATGTGCCACCGGGGCTCGATATCGAAGACGACGGCCAGATGGAAGGTCTGCCCGGGCCCGATGCGATGCACGTCGGTGAGTGCACGCACCTGCACGAGCTTGTCGTCGCCCGAGGTGCCCGGCTCAGCGATGCCCAGCTGCGCGGAGGCGGCCGGCGCCGCGATGAGCGCAAACATCGGCGCCGATGCCCAAAGCACTCTTGCCAACCTGCTCGCTCGCCGGATATGCTGCATTCGGGGTGTACCGCCCACGCTCGTGACCCGCCTCCCTTCAAGACGCGCCCGCCGCCCTTGGTATTCCCGCCGGGGCGCGGGTGGTTCGCCACTGTAGACGACAAACGGGCGGGTCGGTTCACCTATTCCGAGGAACTCAACGGGGGAAAAGGAGTCTGGCCCATGGGCGCGCGGATCCTGTTGCTCGGACTGCTCGTGATCGGCTGGCTCGCGATCGGCTGCACGAAGCAGATCAGCGACCGCAACCTGGTTTTGATCGACCCGTCCGAAGCCACCGAGATCGCCGAGGGTCGTAAGCGGCTGTTCGGGCTGGCGGGAACCGCCTCGGCGGTTTGGGTCGATCCGCGTAGCGCGCGGGCCTTTCGGCAGGGTCACATCCCCGGCGCCATCAGCCTGCCGTTCCAGAATCTGTCGACGGAGTCCGACCGGCTCAAGGGGTACGACGTCCTGATCGTCTACGGCGACGACTACGACGACGAGCTGGCCCGCGGCATGAGCAAGCGACTCATGGAGCTCGGCTTCAAGGACGTACGAACACTGCGCGGCGGGCTGAAGGCGTGGACGAGGGCGGGCTACGAACTGGAGGAAGGGGGGTAGGAATCAGGGCAAGGGCGTCCGCCGCGCGGCCCCCGGTTCCAGGGACGCCGGCGAATCCCGAGCGAAGCGAGGGCTCAATTGTGAGGCAGGACGCCGAACAATTGACATGACTAGTCCGCGGCATGGATGCCGCGGTTGGCCGGGCAGGATGCCCTTAGCAGACTGACAAGCACACATCGCGTATGAAAACCACCCTTCTATCACTCTCCCTCGCCACCGCCGCGGTCGCCCAGCCGGCGGCGGACCTTCCGTGGTGGCCCGAGTCGCAGCGCGACGAGCAGGCCGCCTACGAGGTCGCGCTCAACGAGGTGCCGTCGCCGCAGCGGCTGCGGGCGTGGCACGACCTGTTCGGAAGCGAGCCGCACGTCGCCGGCACCCCCGGTGACCTGAGGAACATCGAGCGTCTCGCCGCCGCCTTCGAGCAGATGGGGCTGACCGTCGAGCGTCATGAGTTCCTGGCCTGGCTGCCGCGACCCGTCGAGGCGTCCCTGGAGATCGTCAGCCCCGTCATGCAATCCCTGCCGCTGGTCGAGCGGGTGCTCCCGGAGGATCCCTTCAGCGGTCACCCGGACCTGGCCCCCGGCTGGAACGCCTACAGCGGCAACGGCGACGTGACCGGCGAGATCGTCTACGCCAACTACGGCACGAAGCAGGACTTCCAAGCCCTCCAAGCGTGGGGCGTGGACGTGGCGGGACGGATCGTCATCGCGCGGTACGGCGGCAACTTCCGCGGATTCAAGGCGAAGTTCGCCGAGGCGGCCGGCGCCGCCGGCCTGATCATCTACACCGACCCGGACGACAGCGGCTGGCGCAAAGGCATCCCGTATCCCGAGGGCGGCTACGCCAACGAGGCGTCCATACAACGCGGCTCGATCAAGGCGCTTGACTATCCCGGCGACCCCCTCACGCCCTTCGTGGCCGCCGGCCCCGACGCCGAGCGTCTCGACCCCGGCGACGTGGCGCTGCCGAGGATCCCCGTGCAGCCCGTGGGCTGGGGCGCGGCCGCCGAGATCATGTCCCGCATGGACGGGCCGGGCGTCCCGACCGGCTGGCAGGGGGGGTTGCCCTTCGCCTACCGGCTCACCGGCGGCGCGGCGCTGCGCGTGCGTCTGCACGTCGAGCAGCAGCGCGGCCTGCTGCGCAGCGCCAACGTCATCGCCACGCTGACCGGCTCGACCGAGCCGCAGCGTCGCGTCGTCATCGGGTGCCACCACGATGCCTGGGGCTTCGGCGCCGGCGATCCTCTCGCGGGGATCATCGTGCTCTACGAGTGCGCGCGGAGCTTTGCCGAGCTCGCCCGCCGCGGCGTGCGGCCGCAACGGAGCATCGTCTTCGCCGCCTGGGGCGCCGAGGAGCACGGCATCATCGGCTCCGTCGAGTGGTGCGAGGCCAACGCCGAGCAGCTCCGGGCCGACGCGGTGGCCTACATCAACCTGGACATGGCGGCGATGGGCCCGACCTTCAGGGCGAGCTCCGCACCCGCCCTCAAGACGCTCATCGCGTCCGCGGCGCGTTCGGTGGCGTCTGCGGGCATCGAGCAGATGCCGTCGTTCGGCACGCTCGGAGGCGGATCGGATCACGTGGGCTTCTACTGTCACCTGGGCGTGACGTCCTGCGGTCTCGGCGGGCAGGGCAGCCCCGGCACGTCGTATCACTCCAATTACGACACGCTCGCGTGGTACCGCAAGGTGGTCGGCGACGACTACGAGCCGGCACTGATGGTGACGCGGATCGCCAACCTGATCGCGGCCCGTCTCGCCGGCGGCCCCCTGCTGCCGCTGGATCTCTCGCAGTACGCTCCCGACCTTCGCGAGCACCTGGCCGGCCTGGGCGAGCGGGCCGCGGCCCTGGCCGTCGAGCTCGACCTGGGGCCGCTGGAGCAGGCCGTCGACGAGCTGGAGGCCGTGGCCGGACCCGTCCAGCCTCGGCTGCTGGAGGCGGTCGCCGGGGGCCGGTTGAGCGATTCGGCTCTCCGGCGCGTCAACGAGCAGCTGCTGGCGGCGGAGCGGGCGTGGCTCCACGAGCCGGGGCTGCCGCAGCGGCCGTGGTTCCGGAACCTCTACGCGGCGACCGACCCGGATTCCGGCTATGCCGCCTGGTTGCTGCCGGCGCTGCGATACCACGTCGAGCGGACCGACGCGGCCGGGGCGGCCGATGTCCGGGACCTGTACGTGGAGGCCGTGCAATCGGTCGGCGAGGCCATGAAGGCCATCGACGCCATCCTTGACGAGTGCGGCGGCTTTTGACCCCGATCTCCTTGCCTGGGGGCGGTCCGGCCCTTATGTTCCAACTGCACCCGACGCCGGGAGACGCCCATCACGCCCGGCGTGCTTACGGCCGGAATTGCCGCATTGCCGGCACCCGGACATCTGGACCGGTCGTATTCGTTCCCAGCCCAGCGACGAAGGTAAAGAAGGAATCCCCACATGCATCGTCCCAGAGCCCTCGCCCTCGCGGCCGTCAGCGTCCTTTGTCTCCTCGGCCTCTCGGCTTCACCGGCCTCCGCGGGCGCCGTCGTTCCGCTCACCACGCAGATCATGGCCAACGGCCTCAACCGGCCGGTGTACGTGACCCACGCCCCCGGCGATCCGACTCGTCTGTACATCGTCGAGCAGCGGGGCGTGATCAAGGTGCTCGACCTGAACACGCTGACGGTCAACGCCACCCAGTTCCTGAACATCGACGCCATCACCCTGGGCCCGATCTCGGGCAACGACGAGCGTGGGCTGCTGGGCATGGCCTTTCACCCTGACTTCCAGGCCAACGGCTTCTTCTACCTCTATTACATCAACAACAGCCAGGACACCGTGGTCGCCCGCTACTCGATCACGACCCCGGATGTCGCGAACGCCGGCAGCGCCCAGACGATCATCACCTTCGATCAGCCCAACTCCAACCACAACGGGGGCTGGATCGGCTTCTCGCCCAACGACGGCTACCTCTACATCGCCACCGGCGACGGCGGCAACTTCTGCGACCAGGGCACGGGCCACCCCGTCGCCACCGGCAATGCCCAGGACGTCACCAACAACAAGCTCGGCAAGCTCCTACGCATCATCCCGTCGACCACGGCCGGTGTCGGCGGCTACACGATTCCCGGCGACAACCCCTTCGTGGGCTTCTCCGGGGACGACGAGATCTGGTCCTACGGCCTGAGAAACCCCTGGCGGTGCAGCTTCGACCGCGAGACCGGCGACGTCTACATCGGCGATGTCGGCCAGGATGCCCGCGAGGAGATCGACTTCCAGCCGGGCAACAGCACCGGCCGCGAGAACTACGGCTGGCGCTGCTTCGAGGGTAACTCCTGCAGCAACATCAGCGGCTGCCCCACGACGCCCTGCGGGTGCAACTCCACTGGGCTGGACTTCCCGATTCACACCTACACCCACGCCCTGGGCTTCTCCGTCACCGGCGGCTATGTCTATCGGGGCTGCGACATTCCCAGCCTGGACGGCACGTACTTCTTCGCGGACTTCGGAACCGCCCGCATCTGGTCGTTCATGTACGACGGCACCACCATGACCGAGTTCACCGATCGCACCAACGAGCTCGACCCCGCCCTGGGCGCGATCGGGTCGATCGCGTCCTTCGGCGAGGACGCCGACGGCGAGATCTACATCGTCGATCGCGCGGGCACGACCAACGGCGAGGTGTGGAAGATCGTCCCCGTGACCAAGCTCGCCGACTTCGACTGCGACGGCCTGGTCGGGATCACCGACTTCCTGAAGATCCTCGGCCTCTGGGGCACCTGCCCGCAGGCCAACTGCCCGTGGGACCTCAACGGCGACGGCGAGATCGGTATCGACGACTTCCTGATCGTCCTGGGCACCTGGGGACCCGTCTGATCCGCACGGCGGGCCCGTTTCCCACAAAAACCGCCACGGAGGGTGAATTCCGGGGCCCGGTTGGACGTTGGCTCAGATGGGGCATTGAATTGCTCCCTGGAGTCACCGTGTTCCGCTCACCCTCCCTGCGTCTGCTGACGGCCGTCCTCCTGGCGACCTGGTCGCCGGGGCGGTGGTGCTGCTGCCAGGCCCACGCCGGCGGCGGAGCCCTGGAGGTGGTGGAGACCTCCTGCTGCTCGGCCGAGCCGGTCGCGGCGCCCGCCGCAAAAGGCTGCTGCACCGACGGCGGACGGGACCTCCCGGCCGACGAGCGGCCGTGCGGCTGCGTTCACGGGCCCAACGACGTCGCCGTGACCACACCGGCCATCGCCGCCGTCGGTGGTGCGGCCGCCCCCCCGACCATCGACGTCCTTGTCGAGTTGCCGCCCCTCATTGCGGCGGTCGGCATCGCCGACGCCACGTCCTGCCGCGGGTCGCCGGGGGGCTGGGCCGGGCCCTGGGCGCCTCCGGGGGACCGGTCGCTGCTTGCGCTGCACTGCCAGCTGACGACCTGATCGTCCGCCGCGCGCTGTTCCTGCGCGCCGTCTCATGAGACAATCTTCAAGATAGTGGTGACGAAGTGCCGTGCGTTTCGGCGTTTCGCGGTTGCCCCGTTTTCAACAAGGAGTGCTCTGTCATGCACCGATCGATCAATTGCCTCGCCGTGCTCGCCGCGCTGGCCGCGGGGTCCGCGTGCTTCAGCCAGACCACGCGGCCGGCGGCCGAGCCCGCCCCGATGATCTCCGTCTGGACCTGCGACACCCACGGCCAGTTCCGGATGTCCGCCAAGGGCGAGTGTCCGATCTGCGAGAAGCCCCTCACCCGCCGCAAGGTGGAGGCGGCCGAGCCGTACCCGCTGGACACCTGCCCGGTGTCGAGCCTCGAGCTGAGCGCGAAAGGCGCGCCCATCATCATGATGTACGAGGATCGCGAGATCCGCTTCTGCTGCAAGGGATGCGTCATGCCCTTCCAGAAGAAGAGCGCGGAGCTTCTCGAGATGATCGACAAGAAGATCATCGAGCAGCAGCTCCCCTACTACCCGATGATGACGTGCCCGGTCTCCGAGGAGCCCCTGACCGCCATGGGCGAGCCGGTCAATCTCGTCTACAACAACCGCCTGGTGCGTCTCTGCTGCAACGGGTGCAAGAAGGGGTTCAAGAAGGACCCGGCGACGTACCTGGCCACGCTCGACGCGGCCGTCATCACCCAGCAGAAGCCTCATTACCCGTTTGACACCTGCCCGATCTCCGGTCAGAAGCTCGGGTCCATGGGCGACCCGGTGGACGTCGTCGTCTCCAACCTGCTCGTGCGGTTCTGCTGCGCCGGGTGCATCGGCATGTTCTACCAGGCGCCCGCCGCGCACCTGGACAATCTCAAGAAGGCGTGGGCCGACTCGCACGCTGACGAGGGGGACATCGATCATGGTCATGATCACGACCACGATCACGACCACGGTCACGACCACGATCATGACCACGGTCACTGATCGGGCAGCGCGCTGCGCTCTGTTGCTCGCCACCGCATCGGCGGTGACGGGTTGCGGGGCGTCGCGCAGCCCGTTCGCCGAGTGGATCGACGACGAGGCCTCGATCACGGCGGCCCGGCAGGCCGAGCCGCGGGCGACGGGCGGGCGCGAGCCCGTCGCCCCTCGTGTCAGGCCGGGACACGTCGAGATCTTCGACGACGCGGGACCCGAGCAGTACGTCAGCCTGGCCCTGCAACGCAACCCGGGCGTCAGGGCGGCCGAGCAGGCCGTGCACCGGCTGTCGGACCGCATCCCGCAGGCCACGAGCCTCGACGACCCGATGCTCATGGTGGAGCCGATCGGCGAGATGGCCGAGACCGCGGCCGGCCGCGTGGATGTCATGTCGAGCGTCAGCCAGAAGCTGCCGTTTCCGGGCAAGCTCCAGACGCGGGGCCGCATCGCCGCCCAGGCGGTGGCGGAGGCGATTCAGGATCTGGAGCGGGTGAAGCTGCAGGTCGCCGCCGAGACGCGCCGCGCCTGGTGGAGCCTGTACTACACGACGCGCGCCATCGAGGTGACCGGGCAGAGCCGCGATCTGCTGGCCCAGTTCAGGGATGTTGCGGAGGTGAAGTACCGCGCCGGCACCGCGACCCAGCAGGACGTGCTGCGGGCGTCGGTCGAGATGAGCAAGCTCGACGACGATCTCATCTCGCTCGAGCAGCGTCGCACGACCGCCGCGGCCATGCTCAATCAGCTGCTCGACCGTCCCGTCGACACGCCGCTGCCATCCCCGCCGGTGCGGGAGATCGAGCCCCTGAGCCTGGAGCTGCAAACGCTGCTGGCCGCGGCCGCGCAGGCCAGCCCGGAGATCGCCGTGATCCACGAGCAGATCGAAGGGCACCGGCAGCGGATGGAGCTCGCGCGGCTCAACCGCTGGCCCGACCTGACGCTCAGCTTCAGCTACAACCTCGTCAGCGATGACGGGCTGTCTCCCGTCGCCACCGGCGAGGACCAGTGGTGGGTCGGCGCGGGAATCAACCTTCCCATCTGGGCGGGCCGGCTGGACGCAGCGGAGTTCGAGGCCGCCCGCGGCATTCTCCAGTCCGTCTCGGAGCTCGATGCGGTCAACAACCAGGTGGCCTTCCGCGTGCAGGACGCGCTGGCCCGCGTCGAGTCTCAGCAGCGGCAGGCTCTCCTCTTTCGAGACGTCATCATCCCCCAGGCCCGACAGGCCGTCGACGCCTCGCTGAGCGGCTATCGCTCGGGCAAGCTGGAGTTCCTGACGCTCGTCGACAACTGGCGCAAGCTCTTCGAGTTCCAGGTCATCTACCACCTCGACCTGTCGGAGCTGGAGCGGAGCTTCGCCGACCTCCAGCAGGCGGTCGGCCGCGACCTCGACCGGCTGGGTGCCGCCGAGAGCACAGAGGGAGACCCATGAGCACCGAGACGCCCACCGAGAAAAAGCCCGCCCGCGAGACGCCGCCGCCCAGCCCCTCGCCGCCGCGAAGCCCGCGGCTCGGCTCGATTGTCGGGTGGCTGATCTTCGGGGTGATCATGCTCGCGGTCGGGATCATCTGGGCAGGATCGATCCAGCCTCGAATCAGCCGGGCGTGGCAGGCCGTGTTCAGCGGATCGGAGGAGCCGCAAGCGACGGATGGCGACGCGGCCGCCGCCGACTTCTACACGTGCGGCATGCACCCCTGGGTCATCCTGCCCCAGCCGGGGCTGTGCCCCATCTGCCACATGGATCTCACGCCGATCGATCCGGACAAGTTCACGGGCGAGATCACGATCGACCCGGTGATCACCCAGAGCATCGGCGTCCGCATCGCGCCGGTGACCAAAGGGCCGGTGGTGCAGACGATTCGCACGGTGGGCACCATGGACTACGACGAGACCGGGGTTCGGGACGTCAACACCAAGGTGTCCGGCTGGATCGAGAAGCTCTACGTGGACTACCTGGGCGCCGAGGTCAAGGCGGGTGAGCCCCTCTTCACGCTGTACTCGCCCCAGCTCTACGAGGCCCAGGAGGAGTACCTGCTGGAGTATCGGAAGCATGGCGCGGCCGCGGGCGGCCCGGATCTGCTCGAGGCGGCCCGGACGCGTCTGGAGTACTACGACATCACGCCCCAGCAGATCGCGCAGCTCGAGGAGAGTGGTGTCCCGTCGAAGGCGATGAGCATTCACAGCCCGCACGCGGGCGTGGTCATCGCCAAGCATGCCAACGAGGGCATGCGGGTGGACGAGGGAATGCAGGTCTACCGCATCGCCGATCTCTCGAAGATCTGGGTGATGGTGACCCTGTACGAATACCAGCTTCCCTTCGTGCAGGCGGGTCAGCGAGCGATCATGACCCTCCCCTACATCCCCGGCCAGCCGTTCGAGGGAAAGGTCATCTACATCTATCCGTACCTGGACCAGAAGACACGGCAGGTCAACGTCCGCCTCGAGTTCGACAACCCGTACCTGCTGCTGAAGCCCGGCATGTACGCCAACGTCGAGCTTCGCAGCACCCTCGCCCAGCAGCGAACCCTCGCCCCGCAGTCGGCGATCCTGGACACGGGCGAGCGGCAGGTCGCGTTCGTGAGCCTGGGCGAGGGGAAGTTCGAGCCCCGCGACGTCATGGTCGGCGTCACGACGGTCGGCGGCAGCGTCGAGATCCTCGACGGGCTCAAGCCGGGGGAGATGGTCGTGACCAGCGGTCAGTTCCTGCTCGACAGCGAGGCCAAGGTCCGCGAGGGGCTGGCCAAGATGCTCAAGGGCACGCCGGCCGCCGAGCAGGAAGCGGTGGTCGCGGTGGCCGGAGTCAGCGAGCTGTCGCAGCTCTCGCCGGCCCTCGAAGACGCGCTCAACGAGATCCTCACCGCCTCCTTCGCCATCGGCACGACGCTCGCCGGCGACTCGGCGGAGGGAATCGAACAGCAGGCCCGGACGCTGGCCGCCGGCGTGGATCGCCTGCTCGAGGCCGAGGTCCCCGATCACCCGCACTTCTGGCACGAGCACGACGAGGTCGCGACCGTGCGGGGCAAGGCGCTGGAGCTCACCGGCACCCCGGACCTCGAGCAGGCCCGCCTGAAGTTCGCCGACCTGAGCGTGGCCCTGTCGAAGCTCGTCCGGGCCACCGGCGTTCCGCCCAGCCACGGCACGGAGGTGCAGGAGCTGCACTGCCCCATGTTCAGGGACGGCCAGGGCGGCAGCATCTGGCTGCAGCCCAAGGGCAGCCCCCGCAACCCCTTCTTCGGCTCGATCATGCTCGAGTGCTTCGACGAGCGGAGCACGCTGCCCGTCACCGGAGCCATGCCCGAAGCGCCTGCGCCCGCTCCGGCACCGGCGCTCGCGCCGCAGGCCCGTCTCGACGCCGCGGCGCAGGGTGAGCTCGATCGCCTCGTCAGCTCGTATCTTGTCATCCAGGAGGCGCTCACGCGGGATTCCACCGAGGGCGCGATGACGGCCCTGCACGCCGTCGGTGAGGCCGCGACCAGCTTGGCGCGTCGCGAGGAGCTGCCGGTCGCCGCGCCCGTCCGGCAGATCGCCCAGGCCGCTTCGGAGCATCCTGCCGATCTCGATTCGATGCGCGACGTGTTCGAGACGCTCTCCAACCCGTTGATCGAGCTGGTCACGATCGCGCCCGTCAGCGAGGGAGCGGCCCCTGCGCTCGCCGAGGTCTATTGCCCCATGGTCAAGAAGAGCTGGCTGCAGGTGTCGGGCGAGGTTGCCAACCCCTACGCGCCCTACATGCTGCGATGCGGCACGGTGAGGAACGAGTTCAAGCCGCGGTCCGGGGGAGCCGCCCGATGATCGCACGGCTCATCCAGTGGTGCGTCGGCAACCGCGCAATGGTCCTGCTGCTGACCCTCTTCGTGGTGGCGGCGGGGGTGTGGTCGGCATTGAGAATCACCGTCGACGCGATCCCCGACCTCTCTGACGTCCAGGTCATCATCCGGACCGAATACCCCGGCCAGGCGCCGCAGATCGTCGAGGACCAGATCACCTACCCCCTGACGACGGCGATGCTCGCGGTTCCTCACGCCAAGGTGGTCCGCGGGTACAGCATGTTCGGCAGCAGCTTCGTCTACATCATCTTCGAGGATGGGACGGACCTGTACTGGGCGCGGAGCCGGGTGCTCGAGCAGCTCAACTTCGTGGGGGGCAAGCTCCCGCCCGAGGTGAGCCCGCAGCTCGGACCCGACGCCACCGGCGTCGGGTGGGTGTTCGAGTACGTCCTCGTGACGGGCAAGCACTGTTCCCGGCATCCCAACGGCCTGTGGCACGATCCGGACACCGACGCGTGGTACGCCGATCCCATCGAGGCGCCGGATGATCCGCGGGTCCGCGCGCGGCTGGTGAGACACCGCGTCTTCAAGGACACCAAGGTCATCTATGCCGACCTCGAGGAGAACCGTCGATACGACACGCTCGCCACCGCCCCGCCCGACAGCCGTGCCCGACTGAAGCCGATCGTGCTGGTCCGGGGCCACGACATGTGCCCCCTTGACGGCACGCCGCTGCTGGCGAGCGCGATCGACCTCTCCGACCTTCGCGGGCTGCAGGACTGGTACCTGCGGTACGAGCTCACCGCGGTGGACGGCGTCAGCGAGGTCGCTTCCCTGGGTGGCTTCGTGAAGCAGTACCAGGTGGTGGTCGACCCGGTCCGTCTGCTGGCCTACGGGATCCCCCTCGGCCAGCTGAGAGCGGCGATCCAGCGCTCCAACCTCGACGTGGGCGGTCGCCTCGTCGAGATGAGCGAGACCGAATACATGGTGCGCGGCAAGGGATACCTGGGCTCGCTCACCGATCGCGAGATCGCCGACGCCCGGCGCGCCGGGCAGTCGGTCGAGGCGCTGCGAAGCCAGCGCGCGCTGGAGGAGCTCCGCCAGGTCTCCCTCGGCGCGAGCCCGGACGGACGGCCGATCTACCTCGCCGACGTGGCAAAGATCCGTTTGGGCCCCGAGATCCGCCGCGGCATCGCCGACTGGAACGGCGAAGGCGAGACCGTCGGCGGCATCGTCGTGATGCGCTTCGGCGAGAACGCGCGCGACACCATCGAGAACGTCAAGGCCAAGCTCGTCGATCTGGAGAAGGGGCTGCCCGCGGGAGTCGCCATCGAGGTCGGCTACGACCGCAGCGACCTGATCCGGCGGGCCGTGGCGACGGTCCGCAACACGCTGCTGGAAGAGATCCTCGTGGTGTCGCTGATCACGATTCTGTTTCTGCTGCATGCGCGCAGCGCGCTGGTGGCGGTCTTCGTGGTGCCCACCGGTGTCCTGGCCAGCCTCACCATCATGCACCTGCTGGGCATCAACGCCAACATCATGAGCCTCGGCGGAATCGCCATCTCCATCGGCGTCATGGTTGACAGCTCCATCGTCATGGTCGAGAACGCGCACAAGCACCTGGAGCGCGAGAAGGCCCGCGTGGCCGAGGGCGAACCGCCCCGTCCGCGCGGCGCCGTCGTCGCCGAGGCCGCCGCCGAGGTGGGGCCGACCCTCTTCTTCAGCCTGCTCATCATCACGGTCAGCTTTCTGCCCATCTTCGCTCTGGGCGAGCAGTCCGGCCGGCTGTTCAAACCGCTGGCCTTCACCAAGACCTTCGCCATGGCCGCGGCGGCGATCCTCGCCGTCACGATCATCCCGGTGCTCATGATCTACCTGATCAGGGAGCGTATCGTGCCCCGTCGAATCCCGCGGGCCCGGCGGATCTTGATCTACCTGGGCGTGATCATCGTCCCGGCGATCGTGCTGGCGATGGTTCCCCTGGATCGTCTGGCCGAGTACCGGGCGTGGCTGGTCGTGGGCTGGCTGATCCTGAGCAGTCTTGTCATTCTCCCCCAGCGTGTCTACTCCGAGGCACGCAACCCGCTGAGCCTGCTGCTGCAGAAGATCTACCACCCCTTCTTCGTCTTCGTCATGCATCACCGCTGGCTCACGCTGGCCGGGGCGACCCTGTTGATTGCGGCCACGCTGTGGCCGCTGCGGCAGCTCGGCCGCGAGTTCATGCCGCCCCTGGAGGAGGGCGACCTGCTGTACATGCCCACGACCGACCCCGGGATCAGCGCCATGAAGGCCCGCGAGCTGCTGCAGCAGACGGACCGGATGATCCTCGCTCTGCCCGAGGTCCACAGCGTGCTCGGCAAGATCGGCCGCGCCGACACCGCCACCGATCCGGCGCCGTTGAGCATGGTCGAGACGACGATCATGCTCTCCCGCGACAAGTCACGATGGCGGACAGTGCCCGTCGAGCGGTTCTTCAACGGCTGGCCCGAGCTGCTGCGCAAGCCGCTGCGGGTCATCTGGCCGGACACCCGCACGATCACGTTCAACGAGATCGTCTACGGCTACGACTGGCCGGACGGCACCCACGTGCCGGGGCTCAACGAGCTGATGCAGATCCCCGGTCTCACGAACTCCTGGACGATGCCCATCAAGACCCGCATCGACATGCTCTCGACCGGCATCAAGACCCCGGTCGGGATCAAGGTCATGGGACCGGACCTCAACACGCTCGCCGACCTGAGCTCCGAGATCGCCCAGGTCGTCAAGACGGCCCCGGGGACGGGCGCTTACACGATCAGCGCGTTTGCCGAGAAGAGCGTCGGGGGCAAGTACCTCGACATCACGGTCAACCGCGAGCAGATCGCCCGCTACGGCGTCAGCGTCGCCGACGTGCAGGAGGTCATCATGAGCGCCATGGGCGGGATGAACGTGACCTGGACCATCGAGGGCCTTCAGCGATACCCGGTCAATGTCCGGTACCCGCACGAGCTCCGCGACAACCTGCCGGCGCTGAAGCAGGCGCTCGTGGCCACCCCCTCGGGCGCCCAGGTGCCGCTGGCCCAGGTGGCGAGCTTCGCCATCCAACAGGGCCCGCCGATGATCAAGAGCGAGAACGCCCGCCTCACGAGCTGGGTGTTCGTGGACATCGCCGGCATCGATGTCGGCACGTACGTGGACAACGCCCAGCGCGCGGTGGCCGGGGCCGTCACGCTGCCGGCCGGATACAACATCGTCTGGTCGGGGCAGTACGAGTACATGCAGGCGGCCCGCCAGCGACTCCTGATGATCGTGCCGCTGGCCGGCGTGCTGATCGTCCTGCTGCTGTACATGGCGACCCGCAGCTGGCTGCGGGTGGGCATCCTGCTGCTCAGCCTGCCCTTCAGCCTCGTCGGCGCGTTCTGGCTCCTCTATCTGCTCGACTACAACCTGTCATTGGCGGTGTGGGTGGGCGTGATCGCCCTGGCGGGTCTCGCCGCCGAGACCGGGCTGGTCATGCTGCTGTACCTGGACACCAGCTTCGAGCGGTTCAGGGCCGAAGGCAGGATGCGCAACTCCGACGACCTGTGGTACGCGGTCCACGACGGCGCCGTGCAGCGCATCCGGCCCAAGACCATGACCGTCATGACGACCCTGATCGCCCTGCTGCCGCTGCTGTGGGCCTCCGGCGCCGGCGCCGACACGATGCGGCGTCTCGCCGTGCCCATGATCGGCGGCCTGATCACCGCCTACGGTGCCGTCCTGCTGGTGGTCCCGGTGCTCTTCGCCAGCGCCAAACGCGTCGCCATGCACCGGGAGTTCCGGGGCGGGGCGCTGGAGGGGTCGCAGGTCACGGAAGCCGCCTGACTTGCTCCACCGGTCACCACGCTGACGATATACTGTCGCCCCCGGGTCGCTCCGGGCTCGTAGCTCAGTTGGCTAGAGCGCGCCCCTGATAAGGGCGAGGTCGGAGGTTCGAGTCCTCCCGGGCCCATTTCGTTACCGCTCTCCAGGTCGGAGAGGGAGCGCCTTCGGGAGACTCGCATGAGCATGCGTCGGATCAGGTCTCTCGGAGGGGTGGTCGCGGTCGGAGTGCCGTCGCCAGCGATCGGCCGCCACCACAATGCACACTGGAGCTGCGGATCACGCGTACGACCGCTACCCGGGCTCGCTCACGACGCCGCCCTGCACCGAGGGCGTGCCGTGGCTGATCATGGTGGAACCGGTCGAGCTCTCGCCCGGGCAGATCGAGCCGTTCAGGTCGCTCCATCACGGCACCAACCGTCCCGTGCAGCCCCTCTACGGCCGCACCGTTCTCGTGAGCCAGTGAGGCCCCACCGCCTACGAGCCGACGCATGAACCGCCTGCAGACGATCCTCGTCGGGACCGACTTCTCGCAATGTTCGGCCAGCGCGCTCGCTCAGGCGGCACGAGTGGCTCGGTGGAACAATGCCAACCTGCACGTCATCCACGTCATCCAGAACCTGGTCATCGAGGACCTCGCCGCTGCCCTGCGGACGCGAGAGTCGGACCTCACCAGACGAGTCCTCGACGATGCTCGATCTGCAATCGACGATGCTCTTCGGACGGTCAAGGGTGCCGAGGGAGCGGTCGTTCACATCGAGGTCGGCTCGCCCATCAATGAGATCCTGGAGAAGGTCGAGCAGTTGTCCGCCGATCTGCTCGTCGTCGGAGTGACGGGCGTCTCCGGTACGCGGCACGGTGCAGGATCGCTTGCACTCAAGTGCGTGCGGCAGGTGCCCGCCAAGGTCATGCTGGTTCATGAGACGCACACCGAGCCTTTCCGCCGGGTGATGGCGTGCACCGACTTCTCCGACGTTGCAGAGCTCGCGTTGGCGCAGGCAATCCGGGTCGCGCAACAGGACGAAAGCCAGCTCAATGTCCTTCATGTGTATCAGGGGCCATGGCACCGGCTTCACTATCGTGCCCCCACGCCCCAGGCAGCGCCGGATTACCAGAGACAGTACAAAGCCGCTCTCAGCGCCAGGCTGGAGAGCTGCCTCGAGCCTCACACGGATGATCTGAAGAACCTCGAGGTCAAACTGGAGCTCTTTGACTACCCCCATTACGGTGGCGGGATCGTCGAGTACGCCAGGAAGAGCAACGCGGATCTCATCGTTCTGGGGACGCAGGGCCGGACCAGCCTTCGGTATGTGCTTCTTGGAAGCACCGCCGAACGGGTTCTGCGCGAAGTCCCGTGTTCGATTCTCGCCATCAAGCGGCCCGAACAGAGGAGCCCGCTCAAGTGATCGCCGATGCACCGAGCCCACCCGCGTCGCGCAGCGGCACGGCGCTGGCGCTCCGCGCGACCGTCCTCGCCGCGGCCTGGCTGATCATCACGGCGGCAGACCCCTCGGCTCTGGCGGTCGGTGCGGTGGCGGTCGCCCTCGCAACACTGGTGAGTCAGTGTCTGAGCCCTCCGGTCGCGGCGCGGTGGTCGCTGTCGGGAGCGGCGCGTTTCGTGCCCGCGTTCCTCTTCGCATCGTTCGTCGGCGGGGTGGACGTCGCACGGCGCGCCGTGCATCCTCGGATGCCGCTCGCACCCGGTTTCATTGAGTTTCGGCTGCGGCTGCCGCCTGGAACGTCGCGGGTTCTCTTCACCAATGTCGTGAACCTGCTTCCCGGCTCCCTCAGCGCCGACCTCCGGGATGACGTGGTGACCATTCATGCCGTGGACCTGAAGCAACCTCTCCACCGTGACCTGCGGCGGATCGAGCACAGGGTCGCCCGGCTCTTCGGCCTTCTCCTGCCCGCCGAAGCTCCGCAAAGCGAGGGCACGCGATGACCACGGCGTGCGTTGCGCTGGCCCTGGTCATCCTGTTGTGTATCGTGGCGGGGCTCGCCCGCGTCTTCGGGGGCCCCAGCCGGATCGACCGCTTGCTCGCCGCTCAGCTCATGGGCTCGGCCGGTGTCGCCACGCTGCTGCTGCTCGCCTATGGCCTCGACCGACCATCACTGGTCGATGTCGCCCTGGTCATCGCGCTGCTGGCCGCGGTGACTTCGGTCACGTTCGTGCAACGCGGGCTCGCCGCGGATGCCGCGGCCGGAGGTCCCCGTCATGACTGATCTGGTAGGACTGCTCCTGCTCATTGGCGGCGCCGGCTTCTTCGTCTGCGGCACCATCGGCTTGCTGCGATTCCCGGATGTGTACACCAGACTGCACGCCCTGACGAAGGCCGACAATCTGGGCCTGGGTTGCCTGGTGTTGGGGCTGGGCCTCGTGACCGGGTCGTGGCTCGACGCGCTCAAGCTGTTGCTGGTCTGGGCCGTGACCATGATCGGCAGCGCTGCGTCGTGCCACCTCATCGCGCAGGCAGCCCTTGCCGCAGGGGTGCGCCCCTGGACGGATCAATGAGCGTTTTACTGTGGACGTGTGATGTGCTGCTGGCCGTGGCGCTTCTCTGGCTCGCATGGCAGTCGCTGGCGACGAAGTACCTCTTCAAGTCGATCATCCTGTTTATCGTGTTCGGCCTGCTCATGGCGCTGGTCTGGGCG
The DNA here is from genome assembly GCA_041580235.1 of Phycisphaerales bacterium. Classification (GTDB taxonomy): domain Bacteria; phylum Planctomycetota; class Phycisphaerae; order Phycisphaerales; family SM1A02; genus JADFOJ01. Next base: position 28,874 of record JBFGEG010000014.1, on the reverse strand, counting down.
CGGCTCGAGGCCCCGGACATCGCCGTCGCCGAGGCGGCGATCGGTGCCGGTGTCACCGGCGCGCTGTTCCTCTCCACGTTTCGCGATCTGGGCGGTGAGCCGGCCCGTAACCGGGACGCGTCCTCATGAAGCTGGCGATCGGGACGGTTCTCGCCGTCTTCCTGCTGATGGCCGGCCTGGTGCACGCAGTCCTGTCGCTGCCGCCCGACGCGACCGGGCTGCGTGACGCCGTTGATGCGCGGCTGGCGGAGAGTGGCGTGCAGAGTCCGGTGACGGCGGTGCTGCTCAACTTCCGAGGGTATGACACCATGCTGGAGATCGGCGTGCTTCTGCTGGCCGCGGTCGGCGTGCGGGCGGCGGGCGGCGAGCCGAGGACGGCACCGGCCGTGCGCGGCGTGGTGCTCACGGGCATGCTTCGTGTCCTCGTGCCGCTGATCGTGCTCGCGGGAGCCTATCTCGTCTGGACCGGCGCCCGAGCGCCGGGCGGTGCCTTTCAAGCGGGAGCCGTGCTCGCGGCGGGCGGAATCCTGCTGCTCGTCGGTGATGTCCGCTGGTTCGGCCGGTGGCCCGACACGATTCAACGGGTGCTTCTTGGAGCGGGGCTGATCGTGTTTGTCGCCGTCGCCGTCGCGGTCATGACCGGCGAACGACACCTGCTGGAGTACCCGCGGCCGTGGGCGGGACGACTCATCGTTCTGATCGAGCTTGCGGCAACCGTCTCGATCGCGCTCGTCCTGTGCGAGCTCTTCAACGGAGGTCCCTTATCGACGGGGAACGACGGGGGCGATTCCCCTGCAGGGGGAAACCGGACGTGACGCCGTCGCTGCTCTTCGCGCTCTGCGCAGTCGGTTTGGTGGGTATCGGGCTCATCGGCGTTGTCCTTCATCGACACCTGCTGAGGCGTGTGATCGCTCTCAACATCATCGGCACCGGCGTCTTTCTGATGCTGGTGGCGCTCGCTCACCGGGTGACCGACACGCCGGCCGATCCCGTGCCCCACGCGATGGTGCTGACCGGCATCGTCGTCGCGGTCAGCGCGACCGCCCTGGCCCTGGCCCTGATCCGGCGTCTGTACGCGGCGTGCGGCGCGCCGTACCTTCCGGACCCGGACGCCGACGACGAGCAAGGCAATGCCTGAGCCCGACTCTTCATGGCTCGCCTGGATCATCGCAATCCCGTTGATCGCGGGTGTGCTGGGATTCGTTGCCGGCCCGAGGGCCGCCCGCGGGCTTGCCCTCGCCGGCGCTTTGGTGACGGTCGCCGTCGCGCTCGGCACGATGTGGCAGTTGATGCGACACGGCACGGTGCGGCACCCCGTGGGCGGCTGGGCGGCGCCGCTCGGTATCGAGCTGTTCGCCGACGGGATGAGCGCAGTGATGCTCGTCATGGCCGCCGCGGTGTTCTCCGCCGCGATCGTGTACGCCGTGGGGTACTACAGCGCCAGCGACCCGTCGCATCGACCCGTCGGGGGCGCCTCGTTCTTCCCGATCGTCCTGTTCGCCTGGGCGGCGCTCAACGCGCTGTTTCTGTCGTCGGACATCTTCAATCTCTACGTCACGATCGAGCTGCTGACGCTCGCGTCGGTGGCCTTGATTGTCCTGGCTGGAGGCGCCACCGTCGTGGCGGCGGCGCTGCGGTATCTGCTGGCGGCCCTGCTGGGCTCGCTGGCGTATCTGCTCGGCGTGACGCTTCTGTATGCGGCCTACGAGACGGTCGACGTGACTCGGCTGGGCGAGGCGATTCAACCGGGGCCGGTCGCCTGGTGGGCGGCAGCCCTCATGATGTCGGGCCTGCTCCTGAAGACGGCGCTCTTTCCGCTGCACTTCTGGCTGCCCGCCGCCCACGCCGGGGCCCCGGCTCCCGTCAGCGCGCTGCTCTCGGCCCTCGTCGTGAAAGCCTCGTTTTATATCGTCCTGCGTCTGTGGTTCTGGGTGTTTGCGGAAGTGCTCGCGGCGCCGGCCGGCACCGCGCTGGGCGTGCTGGGGGCCGCCGCCATCATCTGGGGTTCCGTGCAGGCGTTGCGTCAGAAGCGTCTGAAGCTCCTGGTCGCCTACTCGACCGTGGCCCAGATCGGCTACCTCTTCCTTGTCTTCGCGCTGGCCGTTGACGGCGAGGTGATGCCGCTCGCCTTGTCCGGCGTCGTCTACCTGGCGTTGTCCCACGCCTGTGCCAAGGGAGCCATGTTCTTCGTATCGGGCGCCGTCATTCGAGCCATCGGTCATGACCGGCTCGACGGGCTTGGCGGTGTGGCCCGAAACCTGCCGATCAGCGTCTTCGGTTTTGCTCTGGCCGGCGTCAGCCTCATCGGGTTGCCGCCCAGCGGCGGTTTCATCGCCAAATGGCTGCTGCTGCACGCCGCGATCCGATCGGAGCGGTGGTGGCTTGCGGCGGTGCTGCTGGGCGGAAGCCTCCTGACCGCGGGCTACGTGTTCCGGCCTCTGGCCCAGCTCCTTGCGGCAAGGACCGCGCCCGACGTGCGACCCGTTCCACGATTGATGGAGGGGCCGTCGCTGGCCCTGGCCCTGATCGTGATCGTGCTGGGGGTCATGGCCACACCGTTCATGGGCCTCCTGGAGCCGGTCGCCCGCGCCGCCGCGGCGCAGATCGCCGGGGCGGTGCCATGAGCCTTCTGCTGCTGCTGGTGGCCAGCTCGCTCGTGCCCGGCATGGTGATCTTCTTCCTCCGCGAGGAGAGTCATGTCCTGCGGACCGTGCTCAATCTGGCGGGTGCCACCTTCAAGATCGTTCTCGTCGCGTTTCTGCTCTGGGGCGTCGCCCATGGGCGGCGCTACGAGGCGCGGTACCCGCTGCTGGAAGGCCTCGATCTGGTCTTCCACGCCGACCCGTTGTCGCTGCTGTTCGTCACGCTCTCGGCGGTTCTGTGGCTGCTCACGACGATCTACGCGATCGGGTACCTGGAAGGCTCCCCGCACCGCAGCCGGTTCTTCGGATTCTTCAGCCTCTGCGTCAGCGCCACGGTCGCCATCGCGCTCGCTGGCAATCTGTTCACATTCTTCATCTTCTATGAGATGCTGACGCTCTCCACGTATCCCCTGATCGTGCACCGCGGCACACCCGAAGCGCTGCGGGCCGGCTGGGTCTACCTTGTCTACACGCTCGGCGGCAGCACGCTGCTGCTGCTTGGGGTTGCCTGGCTCCGCGCGCTGGTCGGCCCGATCGAGTTCACGATCGGCGGATTCCTGACGGAAACCGACCCCAGCCTTCATCCGACGCTCGTGCTGATCTTTGCATTGCTCATTACGGGCATGGGGGTCAAGGCGGCGCTCGTGCCGTTGCACGGATGGCTCCCCGTGGCGATGATCGCGCCGGCGCCCGTGAGCGCGCTGCTGCACGCGGTGGCGGTCGTCAAGGCCGGCGCCTTCGGCATCGTCCGTGTCATGTATGACGTGTACGGGATCGAGTTCTGCCGCGATCTCGGGCTGACGCTGCCCGTGATGGCGGTGGCCGCGCTGACGATCGTCTACGGATCGGTACGCGCCCTGCGTGAAGACGGGCTCAAGCGTCGCCTGGCGTTCTCCACGGTCAGCCAGGTGTCCTACATCGCGCTCGGGGCGGCCATCGCCGGGCCGGCGGCGATCGGCGGGTTCGTCCACCTCGTGCACCAGGGCATCATGAAGATCACGCTCTTCTTCTGCGCCGGCAATCTCGCCGAGTCGCTCGACATCCACCACGTCAGCGAGATGAGAGGCGTGGGCCGACGCATGCCGTGGACGATGACGGCCTTCACGGTGGGCGCGCTGGGCATGATCGGCCTGCCGCCGTTGGCAGGCTTCGTGAGCAAGTGGTACCTCGGCCTCGGCGCCGTCGGCACGGGCCAGCACTGGATCCTGGCCGTGCTCGTGGCGAGCACCCTCTTGAACGCCGCGTACTTCCTCCCCATCATCGGCGTCGCGTGGTTCTGCGCCCCGGATCACAGCCGTCCGCCGGGAACAGACAGGGGCTGGGCCGAGACGTCGCTGATGCTGCTCGTGCCGCCGGTGGTGACGGCGCTGCTGACGTTGGTGATCGGGATCTTCGCCGGCGCGCCCTGGAGCCCGCTGCAATGGGCGAAGCTCATCGTGGCGCCGGAGATCGTCCCGTGACCGCGATGCTTCTCGTCGCGACGCCGGCCCTGCCCCTGCTGCTGGCGTCGTGCGCGCTGCACCCGGCATGGCGCCGGGCGGTCGGTGCGGCAGCGCCGTGGGCGGTCCTGCCGGCCCTCGCTGCACTTGTCGTCCGGCCGGGGGGGACCGTGAGCATGCCGTGGCTGTTTCTCGGCGCGGGACTGGAGCTGGACGACACCGGTCGCGTCTTTCTCGGCCTCGCCGCGATCATCTTTCTGGCGGCAGCACTCTTCGCACGCAGCTCGATGCCGGCCGGCGCCGACCGTGATCGGTTCCTGGGCTTCCTGCTGGCCGCCATGGCCGGCAGCCTCGGCCTGCCGCTGGCCGGCGACGTCGTCACCTTCCTGTTCTTCTATACGCTGATCAGCCTCGCGGCCTACGGGCTCATCGTGCACGATCGCACCGACGACAGCCGGCGTGCCGGCCGCACCTACCTGGGCCTCGCGATCATCGGTGAATCTCTGCTGTTCTGTGCGATCGTGCTCACCGCCTGGAGTGCGGGCGACACGTCTCTTGAACAGATGAGATCGGTGCTGCCCGAAAGCGGATTACAGCGCGCGGTCGTCGGACTGGCGGTGGTCGGGCTCGCCGCCAAGATGGTGCTCGTGCCGCTTCACGTGGCCGCGCCGCTGGCGTATGCAGCGTCGCCCGCGGCCGCCGCGGCCGTCCTGAGCGGCGCCGTCAGCAAGGCGGGCGTGCTCGGGTGCCTGCGTCTGCTGCCCATGGGGGAGCCGGGGATTTCGGACTGGGGTGGTGTGCTGGTCGTTGCCGGGGCCGCCTCGGCGCTGTGGGGCGTTGCGGTGGGGCTCACGCAGACCAACGCCAGGGTCGTGCTCGCCTATTCGAGCATCAGCCAGCTCGGGTTCATCGCCGTCGCCCTGGGCCACGGCATGCTGGCGCCCGCCTCGTGGGCGGCGTTGGCCCCGGTTCCAGCTCTGATCGCCTTCCATCACGCCATGGCCAAGGGCTCGCTCTTTCTCGGCGCGGACGTCGCGGCGGCCGCTTCCGGGAGCCGGGGACGGACCGCGATCATCGTCGGGCTCGCCGTCCCGGCGCTGGCCCTGGCCGGTCTGCCCCTGACCAGCGGCGCGTTCGCAAAGGCAGCGCTGAAGGAGGTGGCCGGGGCCGGGCCCTGGCACGGCCCGCTGGCGGCGATCCTCCCGCTGACGGCCATCGGGACGACCCTGCTCATGAGCCGCTTCGTGCTGCTGGCACGCCCGTCCGACACCGCCGCCGGCCGCACGCCCGGCCCAGCGCGGTGGCTGCCGTGGGCGATACCGATCGCCGCGGTGGTCGTCCTGCCGTGGTGGTGGCGCGTCACACGGCCCGAGATCGCGGCGGGCTTCGACTCGCTGGCCGCCGCCGGCGCGTCGTTGTGGCCGATCGGCGTCGGCCTCGCCGCCGCCGCGGTCGTCGCCCGCTGGCCGCGGGTGGTGGGCCCGCTGCGGGCCGTAAGACTGCCCCCCGGAGACATCCTCGTGCCGCTGGAGCAGCTGGTCGCGGCCGGCCGGCGACTCTGGACACGGCGGCTGGCCGGGCCGCTGTTTCACGCACCGGCGCGGATCGTCCTGACCCCGCTCCTGCGGCTGCCCGCAACCGCCGATCAGCGATGGCTGCCGTGGCTTGCCAGTGGTCTGGAACGGTGGACCACCATGACCATCGCCGCCGTGCTGTTGGCCGTGATCCTGTTTATCATCCTTGCCCTTTAGTCGAGGATCCTCTCACGGCCCGGAGACAAGGACCCGACAGCAGAGCGCACGGGGTGGCGTGGCACGCCATGTCGTCCGAGGACGTCTTGCAGCGGCTGGACTCGTCGCCCCACGGTCTCAGCGCTGCGGAGGCGGCGCGGCGGCTGTCGATCCACGGCCCCAACCGGCTCCCGCCGCCCCAGCGCCGCGGCCCGCTGCGCCGGCTGGCCGCCCAATTCCACAACGTGCTCATCTATGTGCTGCTGGCGGCGGCGGTGGTGACCTGCCTGCTCGGGCATTGGGTCGACATGAGTGTGATCCTGGGTGTCGTCGCGATCAACGCGCTGATCGGAGCCGTCCAGGAGGGCAAGGCGGAGAAGGCGCTGGAGGCGATCCGGACCATGCTGTCGTCGACGGCGACGGTCGTGCGGTCGGGGCGCCGCACGACGTTGCCGGCGGCGGACCTCGTGCCGGGCGACATCGTCGTGGTGCAGCCGGGCGACAAAGTGCCGGCGGACCTGCGGCTGTTGCGGGTCAAGGAGCTCCGCATCGAGGAAGCGGCGCTGACGGGGGAGTCGGTGCCGGTCGACAAGTCGGTCGCCGCGGTGCCGGCCAACGCTGTCGTCGGAGACCGCACCTGCGTAGCCTTCTCCGGAACGCTGGTCAGCTACGGCCAGGGCAGCGGCGTGATCGTGGCCACCGGCAGTGCCACGGAGATCGGGCGCATCAGCGGGCTGCTCGCACAAGTGCAGCCGCTGACGACCAAGCTGCTCCAGAAGATCGCGTCCTTCGGGCGTTGGTTGACGGTGGTGATCGTGGCCCTGGCGGTGGCGACCTTCTTCATCGGCGTGCTGGGCCACGGCTTCCCGCGTGCGGAGATGTTCACGGCGGTCGTCGGCCTCGCGGTGGCCGCGATTCCCGAAGGGCTGCCGGCCATCATCACGATCACGCTCGCCGTCGGCGTGCAGCGGATGGCTGCGCGGCGCGCGATCATTCGGCGGCTGCCGGCCGTCGAGGCGCTCGGCGCCGTCACGGTGATCTGCTCGGACAAGACGGGCACCCTCACGCGTAACGAAATGACCGCCAAGACGGTGGTCATGGCCGATCGCCTCCTGGAGGTCGGCGGGGTCGGCTACGAGCCCGCCGGTGCCTTCGTCGAGGCCGGCGCCGATGTCGCGCCCGCCAACGATGCAATCCTGGGAGAGCTGGTTCGGGCGGGCTCCTGGTGCAACGATGCGACGCTGCAGCTCGAGGACGGTCGATGGCTGCTCCATGGCGATCCCACGGAAGGGGCCCTCGTCTGCCTGGCCATGAAGGCGGGCCTCGATCCCAACGCGGAGCGCGAGGCTGCTCCGGCCATCGACATCGTCCCCTTCGAGACCGCCCACGGGTACATGGCCACGCTTCACGATCGAGGGGCGCTGGGGCGCGTGATCTACGTCAAGGGCGCGCCCGAGCGGCTCCTGACCCGCTGCACGCGGCAGCGCACGCCGCAGGGCGATGCGCCCCTGAGCGCCGCGTTCTGGCGCGACCAGATCGAGCTCATCGCCGGCCGGGGCCAGCGAACACTCGCCATCGCCTGCAAGACGGCCGGCGCCGGGCAGCAGAGTCTCGCCCACGCCGACGTCGCCACGGACCTCACGCTGCTGGGGCTCGTTGGGATCATCGATCCGCCACGGACCGACGCCATCGAAGCCGTCCGCAAGTGTCGCGAGGCGGGCATCCAGGTCAAGATGATCACGGGCGACCACGCCACGACCGCCCGCGTCATCGGGGCCCAGATGGGCATCGGTGACGGCACCACTGTCCTGACCGGGCAGGAGATGGACGCCCTGGATCCCCAGACGCTGCGGGAACGCGTCAACGACGTCGACGTTTTCGCTCGCGTCAGCCCGGAGCACAAGCTCGATCTGGTGAAGCTGCTCCAGGCCCGCGGCGAGGTCGTGACCATGACCGGTGACGGCGTCAACGACGCTCCGGCCCTCAAGCGGGCCGACGTGGGCGTGGCCATGGGCGTCAAGGGCACCGAGGCAGCCAAGGAAGCGGCCGAGATGGTTCTGGCCGACGACAACTTCGCCTCGATCGAACGGGCCGTCGAGGAAGGCCGGACCGTCTACGACAACATCCGCAAGGCGTTCCTCTTTATCCTGCCGACCAACGCGGCAGAAGCGGGGATCATCGTCACCGCGGTGGCCCTGGGCCGCTTGCTTCCGATCACGGCGCTTCAGATCCTCTGGGTGAACATGATCACGGCGGTGACGCTGGCCCTGTCGTTGGCGTTCGAGCCCTCGGAAAGTGACGTCATGAAACGACCGCCGCGTCACCCCGCCGAACCGATCCTGTCCCGCTTCTTGTTGTGGCGCATCAGCTTCGTCGCCACGCTCTTCGTCGCCGGCACGTTCGGGCTCTTTCTCTGGGAGCGCCTGCATGGCGCAGGGATCGAGGCCGCGCGCACGGTGGCCGTCAACACGCTGGTGATGTTCGAAGCAGCCTACCTGCTGAACACACGCTTTCTGCGAGCGACGGCACTGAGCCGCAAGGGGCTGCTTGGCAACCGCTACGCGCTGGCGGCCATTGGTGCCGTGATCGTCCTGCAGGTGCTCTTCTCGTACACGGCACCGATGCAGCGGCTCTTTGCCACGGCGCCGCTGGGGCTGGCCGCCTGGGGCCGCATCGCCGCCGCGGCCCTGCTCATGTTCCTGCTCGTGGAGCTCGAGAAGCAATACGGCGCCCGCCTGGCCGCGGGCCGCCTCGCGCGGGCGGCGGGGCGGCTCAGGCCGCAGCGCGGCAGACGGTGATGGTGAGACGCCACACCTCGTCCTCGTGCTGGCGGGCCCAGTCGCGGACGATCTGCCAGGCGGCTCGGGCGATTGCGGTCTCGTGCTTGCCGAAGTCCACGTTCTCGTGCACGACCAGGTTTCGAAGCGAGCGGATGGTGTGCATCATGTTGGCTTGATGAGCCGGCACGATGTCCTGGTCTCTCATGGCCGTAATCATCTCGGCCAGGGTGCCGGGGGGGTCGCTGTCCAGGTGACTGGACCACAGAGCACGGCAGAACCGATCAACGTACCGCCACGAGTCCTCGATGCTGAGACGGGTCGGGGCGGGTGACGAGGTGCGGGTGGTCTTCTTCGCCATGGCCCTTTGGTATCGACCGGGGCCGGGGTGACGTTTAGCCCGTATGCTGCACGCGTCGTCATGGATGAGGTCTCGACCGCGATTCGCCGATATTGGGGGTTCGATCGCCTGCGGCCGCTGCAGGCCGAGGCGATCAGGGCCGGTCTCGAAAGCCGCGACTCGCTCGTGGTCATGCCGACCGGCGGCGGCAAGTCGCTGTGCTACCAGGTGCCGCCCCTGCTGGCGGGGCGGACCGACATCGTCGTCTCCCCGCTCATCTCGCTCATGAAGGACCAGGTAGACGGCCTGCAGGCCTGCGGCTATCCGGCCGAGACGCTGCACAGCGATGTCGAGCCCGCTCAACGACGGCGTGTCGAGTCCGCCGTCGCCGCCGGCACCTACCGGCTGGTGTTCGTGGCGCCGGAGCGGCTGCTGAGCCCGTCGTTCATGGGGCTGCTGGGCGGGCTCGAGATCGGGGCGATCGCGATCGATGAGGCCCACTGCATCAGCCAGTGGGGCCATGACTTCCGGCCGGAGTACCGCCAGCTCGCCACGCTCAAGGATCGGTTCCCCGGCGCCAGCGTTCACGCGTACACCGCCACCGCCACCGAGCGGGTCCGGGCCGACATCGTCGAGCAGCTCCGGCTGACCGATCCCAACGTGCTCATCGGCCGCTTCGACCGGCCGAACCTTCTGTACCGGGTCGTCCCGCGTGTCGACGGCCGTGCCCAGGTGATGGACGTCCTGCAGCGACACCGGACTGAAGCCGCCATCGTGTACTGCCTGACACGCAAAGACGCCGAGGCGATGGCCGCGGGCCTGCAGGCCGGCGGTGTCAAGGCCGAGGCCTATCACGCAGGACTCGGCGCCGAGCAGCGGCGGGCGACCCAGGAGCGCTTCGCCGAGGAGCGTCTCGACGTGGTGGCGGCGACGGTCGCCTTCGGCATGGGCATCGACCGCAGCAACGTGCGGTGCGTGATCCACGCCGCCATGCCGAAATCCGTCGAGCACTACCAGCAGGAGACCGGCCGCGCGGGCCGCGACGGGCTCGAGGCCGAATGCGTGCTGCTGTACTCCTCGGCGGACGTGATGAGGTGGGAACGGATCCTGGAGGGGCCCGGCCCCGACGAGCTGCTCCGGCGCATGCAGCGCTACTGCCGGTCGCTGACGTGCCGGCACCGCGCGCTCTCGGAGTACTTCGGCCAGCCCTACGAGAGCGACAACTGCGGCGGCTGCGATGTCTGCCTGGGCGAGGTGGAAGGCCTGGCGGACGCGACGGTCGAGGCGCAGAAGATCCTGTCCTGCGTGGCCCGCGTGGGGCAGCGGTTCGGCGTGGGGCACGTGGTCGATGTGCTCGTGGGGGCCGAGACCGACCGGATCCGTCACCTCGGGCACGACCGGCTGAGCACGTGCGGGCTCATGCGTGACGTCGGGCGCAAGCAGCTCACGAGCATGATCTTCGAGCTCATCGACCAGGGGCTGGTGCAGCGCACGGCCGGAGACCGGCCCGTGCTCACGCTCAATGACGCCTCCTGGGAGGTGCTCGGCGGCCACCGCGAGGTTCAGCTCGCCCGGCGCGACATCAAGCGGGCCAAGCGGGCCCGGCACGACACGGCGTCGTGGGAGGGCGTCGACCGTGACCTCTTCGAGCGGCTGCGCGAGCTGCGGCGGCAGCTCGCCGGCGACCGCCAGGTTCCGGCGTACGTGATTTTCACGGACGCGACCCTGCGCGACCTCGCCCGCCACCGCCCCCGCACCCTCGACGACCTCACGGGCATCTACGGCATGGGCGACAAGAAGCGGGCCGACCTGGGACCGCTCGTGCTCGAAGCCATCACGCAGCACGTTGAGGCAGCAGGCTAGAGGATGCTCGAGGGCGGTGAGGCGGAGGCGGGCGCGACGGTCCCCGCCGCGGCAAGACGCTGCCGCACGGCCTGCAGCGACGGGCACGCCAGCAGCGTCCGGGCGGTCTCGCGGGCATCGGCCAGCGACAGCTCCCGCAGCACGTGCCGGACCGCGGCCGCGCGGGCCGGGCTCATGCTCAGCTCCCGGATCCCCAGGCCGGCGAGAACCGGGGCGAGCTGGGGGTCGCCGGCCGCTTCGCCGCAGACGCTGACCGGGCACCCGACGCTGCCGGCCCTGGACGCGACGAGAGACACGGCGCGGAGGACGCTGGGATGAAGCAGCGAGTAGTCGTCCACCAGGTCCGCCGCGTCGCGGTCGGCGGCGAGCATGAACTGCGTGAGGTCGTTGGTGCCGAGGCTGATGAAGCTCACCTGCGGCAGGATCTCGTCGAGCGCAAAGAGGGCCGACGGCGTCTCGATCATGGCGCCGACAGGGGGCAGCGTGTCCGCGCCGCGATCCGTCGCCGCTTCGCGCAGCACCTCGATCGCCCGGCCCAGGTCGTCGCCGCCCAGCACCATGGGAAACAGGACACGCACGGGGTGGTCCCGCGCGACGTCGATCAGCGCCGCGAGCTGCGTGCGCAGCATCGTCCGCTCGCGAAGGGCGTACCGCAGTCCCCGCAGACCGAGAAGCGGGTTGCGCTGCGGATGCGCGGGCAGGAACGCGGGGTGCTTGTCCCCGCCCAGGTCGAGCGTGCGGACGACCAGCGGCAGCCCGTCCAGCGTCTCGGCGACCTGCCGGTAGGCGTCGAGGTGCACGTCGAACGCCGGCGGCGACGCGCAGTTGAGAAAGAGAATCTCCGTCCGGAACAGCCCGACACCTTCCAGATGATGCTCGCGCACGCCGGCGGCCTCGTTCACACGCCCGATGTTGGCCAGCAGGGTGATCCGGACCCCGTCGCGTGTCACGCACGCCTCCCGCTCCTCGACGAGGGCCGACGACAGCGCCGCCTCGTAGGTCTTGCGCTCGCCGGCAAAGGTGCGTGCGCTGGACGTGGTCGGGCTGGCCGTGACCGTTGCCTTCTGTCCGTCGACCAGAAGCCGCGTGCCCGGCCTCACCGCGGCCGTGATCCCGTCGAGGTCGGCGACGGCCGGAATCCCCAGGGCCTTGGCCAGGATGGCCGCGTGGCTGGTCCGGCCGCAGCGCTCCAGCGCGAGCGCCCGGACGTGGGCCCGATCGAGGTCGATCGTCTGGGAGGGCAGCAGCTCGTCGGCCACGAGAACGGTGTCCGGTGGCAGATGGGGCAGCGACGGGGCCACCCCGTCAACGAGGTGACCCATGACACGCCGGCCGAGGTCGCGCACGTCGTCGGCGCGCTGCCGGAGATACTCGTCGTCCAGGCCCGCCAGCTGCGACGCCGCGTCCGCCACCGCCCGGTCGAGAGCCCACTCGGCACCGATCAGGTCCTTGGTGATGAATGCCTCGATGCGACCGGTGAACGACCGATCGGCGAGCAGCGCACCGTGCGTGGCAAAGATGGCCCCGTGCGACCCGCCCAGCTCGCGGGCGACGCGTCGCTCGAGCGCGGCGAGCTCGGCCCGGGCCGCCGTGGCGGCCCGGCGGAAGCGATCGATCTCCGACTCGACGTCGTCGGGCTGTATCCGCCGTTGGGTCCTGGAGACGCCCAGGCCCGACTGGAAGATCACGGCCCTGCCCTCGGCGTATCCAGGGGAGATCGGCTTTCCGGCCCAGACCTTCATGCGTCCTGATCGCGGTCGCTGCCCAGCCAGCCCCGTTTCCAGAAGAAGACCAGCATGCCGATCGCAATCACCACCATCAGGCCGAGCAGGAGCGGGTAGAACCACTCCAGGTGCAGCTCCGGCATCCCTTCGAAGTTCATGCCGTAGATACCCGCCAGAAACGTCAGCGGGATGAAGATGCTGGCCATGATCGTGAGCACCTTCATCACCTCGTTGGTGCGATTGCTGACCGAGGAGAGGTAGGTGTTGAGCAGACCGGCGGCGAGCTCGCGGTGGCTCTCGATGGCGTCCACGATCTGCACACAGTGCTCGTAGCAGTCCCGCAGGTACAGCTGCACCGTCTCCGTCACGAAGTGGCCGTCGCCACGCACCAGGGCGCCAATGGCCTCGCGCTGCGGCGCGACGCCGCGTCGCAGGTCGAGCAGGTCCCGCTTGATGCGGTTGACCTGCCCGAGCGTGCGAGGCACCGGATTGTCGATGACGACCTGCTCCATGCTCTCCAGCTCCTCGCTCAGGCCGTCGATGATCGGGTAGTAGCCGTCGATGATCGCGTCGATGATCGCGTAGGCGAGATAGTCGGGCCCCGATTTGCGCATCGGGCCCTTGCCCTGCCGCAGACGCTCGCGGACCGGGTCGAGGATGTCCCCGTACTTCTCCTGGACGGTCAGCACGTACTTGGCGCTCCAGAAGACGCTGACCTGCTCGAAGTCGAGCTCGCTCGATTCATCGCGGCGGAACATCCGCGTGATGTACAGCTGGTGCTCGTCGTAGGCATCGGTCGTCGGCCGTTGGGGAACGTTGACGACGTCCTCCAGGGCGAGCGGGTGCATGGAGAAGGTCGTTGCCAGCTGTCGCAGCACGGCCTCGTCGCCAAGACCCTGGACATCGATCCACGCGATGCCCTCCCCTTCGAGCAGGTCGCCGAGCTCCAGCGGGCTGCCGACGTCGTGCTCCGTGACCTCGGCGGCCGTGTAGCACATGACGCGGATCCGCGGCGGCGGCGAGTCCGCGGGCAGGGCGAGCGTGCCGGGACGCGAGCCGGCGGGCGGGTGTCGCTTTCGGAACATCATGTATCAGCTCACCGCGCGGGATTCACAGCGTCGGCAGCTTCTCCGTCGCCCGCGGGAAAGGATTCGGTCAGGGCCGGCGGGGCGGCCGTTTCTCCGTCCGCCACCACCCGGACCTCGACGGGGCGGATCGAGTCCAGGTGGACGTCACGCTGGGGGAAGGCGATGACGATGTGCGCCTCGCGGAACAGGTTGTCGATACGAAAGCGAATGTCGCTCTCGATGAGACGCCGGTCCATCATGCTGCGCATGTTGATCCAGAAGTGAATCTCGAAGTTGAGCGAGTTGTCCCCGAACTCGGTGAAGAGCACGATCGGCGCCGGGTGCTTGAGGACCCGGCCGTGCTCGGTGACCGCCTTGGTCAGGAGCCGTGACACCTCGCGGGTCGGCGAGCCGTAGACGACGCCGACGGCCACGCTCACGCGGACCCGAGTCTCCGAGAGCGTCCAGTTGATGACGTTCTGCTCCAGGAATGCGCCGTTGGGCACGATGATCTCGACGTTGTCGCCGGTACGCACGCGTGTGCTCCGCGCCCCGACGTGCTCGACCGTGCCGTAGAGGTCGCCGAGCTGGATGAGGTCGCCCACGCGGATCGGCCGCTCGGCGATCAGGATCAGACCGCTGAGGAAGTTCTTGATGATCGTCTGGCTGCCGAAGCCCGCACCGATGGCCAGCGCGCCGCCGAGGATCGTAAACGCGGTCATGGGCACGTTGGCCAGCCGCAGCGCCAGCAGCCCGAACGCGAGGATCAGGGCATAGAACGCCAGCGACTGGATCGCCGCCGCCCCGCCCTCGGCAAAGCCGACACGCCGCAGCAGCTTGCGGCCCAGCAGAAGGCTCAGACGCCGCGACACGATGATCCCGGTGACCAGGATGAACAAGGCGATGAACACCTTGCCGACGGTGATGGGCCGGTCGTCGATCGAGGTGATCTCGTAGTTCCAGACCGCCTTGACGGACTGCCACGCTGCGCTGAAACGCTCCCCGATCGACACGCGGTCGGTCTCGCGGCGGATCTCCTCGGCGAGCCGCTTGTGCACCCGCCGGGCCTGCTCGCGGGCCGCGACGTTCGCCTCCAGGAGGCTCTGCATACGCTCCAGCGCGGCCTTCTGCTCGCCGAGCCAGCGGGCGGTGGGGCCGGTGGAGTCTTCGGCCTTGCCCCCAATCGCGATCATCGCGTTGCGCAGGTCGTTGAGGTCGGCGGCCTCGAGCTGGCCGGCGATATCCAGCGCCGCCAGCTGCGCATCAGCTTCCGAGAGCCACCCGCGTAACGCGCCCTTGTCCGCCGTCTTGTTCTCGACGGCATGGCGGCGCTCCCAGGCCGTGTTGATGGCCGCCTGCCACTCCAGCCGCTGGGTAAGGGATCGGGTGCGGCGTCTCGAGGCGTCCTGTGCGAGCCGCCGCGCTTCGACCTCCTCGGCGAGCGCACGGTCGTCCGGTCCGGCGGCCTCGTGCCGACGCCGGGCGTCGAGGAGCCGGGCCTCCGCCGCCTGCACGTCCTCCTCGGCGCGTTGCAGTTCGCGTCGCAGCGTCTGCTCCGCCGTCGCCAGCCGCAGCTTGATCTCACGCAGATCGGTGGCCGAGAAGTGGGTTCCCCGCTCCAGCCAGCGCACGGTCTCGGTGTCGATCTCGAGCTGGAGACGCTCGAGGGTCTGGTTGCCCCGCTCCACCACGAGCTCGCGCTCGCGGAGACGGGCCGTCTCGTCCGCCACGCGGCTTTCGAGCCGGGCCAGGCGGAGCTGGGCGGCAAGCTCCGGGGTGTTGCTGCGGTCGGCCGCCTCACGGGCCGCACGACGGGCGCGCTCCCGCTCCTCGTGGACGCGCTTCGCCTGGTCGAGCGCTTCGCGGGCCGCCTGCACGCCGGCGTCAACGCGTTCCAGACGCTTGCGGGTGGCCGCGAGCTTGTCCCGTGCCCGCTCCAGGTCCAGGAACGGGTAGGGCGGCTGCTGATCGGGTCCCGTGGCCTTGAGGGCGTCGAGCTGCCTGGCGAGCTCACTGGTCTTGGGCTGCTGCTCCGCCTCCTGCGGGATCGTCGCCAGCTGCTGGCCGAGCAACCGCTCGATTCGTTCGAGCAGCTCGACCTCCTGGCCCAGCTGAGGCGACGGCGTTGTCCCCGAGGCCTCGCTCCGCGCCAGCCGGTCGCGGGCCTCGGTGAGGTCCTTGGCAACCTCGGCGCGTCGGGTCTCGATCTGCTCCTGCGGCGTCGGCTCGACGGCGGGCGCCGCCGCGGCGGGCGGCGCCGCGGGAACGCCGGGCGGCTGGATCTGCTGGCCCAGCGCGGCGACGGCGACAACGCCTGCGACCCCGGCGGCAAAGACGTGACTCAAGCGGCGATGTGCCATTCGTAAGGACCCCGGACCCTCGGCCGGCCCCAGCCGCCGACGCGCCGAAGCACGAGCAGCGTCATCTGGGGCCGGCCGGGCGCCCTGGGTCGGCAACATTGTAGGCGACCGCGCCTTTCGCGCCATTCAGGCGGTCTCTGTCTGAACAATGCCCCGCAGCAGACGCCCGAGCAGGTCGGCGCCGGTGATCACGCGCTTCTCGTCGCCCCAGACGAGGATGAGGTCGTGATCGATGACGTCGTCCGTTGGGTGCTGGGGCTGGACCTTGAGCCGCTCGATGGCATGACCCAGCGGCGTCTTCGGGTCGCGGACGATCACCGGCCGGTGACAGTAGCTCCGCGGGCTCGGTCTGGGCGTACGGTCGCTCAGGACGTCACGGAGGAAGCCGTCGGAGTCCAGGACGACCCGCGGCTCGTCGGCGGAGTCGGTGAGGACGACCCACTTCTTGCCGGAGGCCCGGACCTTCTCGATGAACTCGTCGGAGGTCTCGCGTTGGACGGCAGACATGAACGGATCGCCCGACCCGACGTCCAGCCTGATGATGCTGAGGGGGTCGATCGGCTCGCCTTCCTCCTGCACCGCCAGGTCGTCGATGGCCAGGAAGTTGAGCGCGCCGATGCCCTCGATCCGGTCGATCTCCGCCTCGTCGGCGTGAATGTGCTTCGTGATGAACTCGCGGATGTCCTGCTCACGGAAGTACGTGATGCCCTCCCGGCCCAGCCACCAGTCGAGCATCTTGGCGGACGGTCGAGCGACCGGGTACAGCACGATCTGATAGAACCGCAGGATGGGCGCGAGCCGCGCGCCGACCCGCAGCGCGTGCCGCGAGAAATACGCCTGCGGCGTGATTTCGCCGAAAAACGTGATTCCGACCGTTGAGAACACGAATGCGCCGAGTCCCGTCAGCACCGTGTCCGAGAGCAGCGTGAGCAGGCAGTTGACGGCCACGTTGCCCCAGAGGATTGTGGTCAGCAGGAAGTGTGAGTCCCGCCTCATGTCGAGGATCTTCGCGGCGCCGAGGTTGCCCGCGGCAGCCTCGACCTCCAGACGCAGACGGCTCATGCCGAACATGCCGAGGTTGAGACCGGAGAACATCGCCGAGTGGGCGAGACAGACGACAATACCGATCCAGGTGAGAGCGGTCATGACCCAGCGCCTTTCGTGGAGTCGTCGGGAGACGACCGCGCATCCTACCGCCGCCGGCGGTCGGTCGTGGTGCTCATGGTCGCGGCCCTCATCGCGAGTCTGGGGCCGCTGCTGGTGGGCCTGGGCTCCAAGGGGCCGTCCACGTGGCACGAGGCGACCGTGCTCGCGTCCACCCAGGAGACATGGCTGCACGCCCGCGGTGGGCAGACGCGGGCCGTGCTGCTCCCGCGACTTCACGACCAGCCGCGCGATGCCAAGCCGCCGCTGGCCGTGTGGCTGAACCTCGTGGCATGGAGCGGGCTCGACGTGCCCGCAACCTCGATCACCGGGCTCCTTTGGCGAAGCCGGCTGCTGGGGGTGGTGCTGGGGCTGGTGACCCTGGCCGCGATCTTCTGGCTGGGCCGCGGACTCGGCGACGCGTGGCTGGCGGGTCTTGCGGTCCTGGCCGCGGCGAGCCTGCCGCTGTTTCAGACGCACGCCCGCATGGCGACCTACGACAGCGGCCTCGTGGCGTTCGCGGCGCTCGCGGTGGCCGGCGCGGTGTGGGCGGTGCGTCCGGCCGGCGGGCCGCCGGGTTGGGCCGGGTGGCTCACGGGGTGGGTGGTGTGCGGTCTGGGGCTGGCCCTGGCGTGGCTGAGCAAGGGGCCGCTGGCCGTGGCCGTGGTGGCGGCGGGGGCCGGGGCGGCGATCGGCTTCAGCCAGACGCGGCGCCGACGCAACACGGCGGCCCTGCTGGCGGCCCTGACCGTGGCGGCCCTGATCGTCTGGCCGTGGTACCGGCTGCTCGCCGAGCAGGTTCCCGAACTGGCGCAGCGTCTGCAGCGGGAGTACGCCGGTTCGCCGTGGGACCGGCGCCCGGTGTGGCACTACGTGACACACCTCAAGTGGACGTTGCCGTGGGGGGTGTGGGTCGGCTTCGCGCTTCTGCATCCGTTTCGGTGCACCGGTCGTGTGCGTCGGCGCCGGCTCGCGGTGTGGACGTGGTTTGTCGTGCTGTTCGCGTTGCTCTCGCTGGCGCCGCCCAAGGCGTCGCGGTATCTGCTTCCCGTGGTGCCCGCGCTGGCACTGCTCGTGTCGGCGGCGTTTCGGGACGAGCAGACGCACCCCCGCTGGCTGATCGCAGCGCACTGGATCGGTCTGCTGGTGTTCTCCGTGCTGCAGGCGCCGTTCCTGGCGACGCAGGACATGCTGGTGGAGGCGGGATGGATCGACCAGCGGACCTACGCGCTTCTGGCGTGGCCGGCGGCCGCGGGCCTGGTCACGGTCATGGCGGGCCTGGCGGTGTGGGGCTTGCGGTGGCACTGGCGAGGCCGGCACCGGGCGGCGTGCATCGTCTGCGCGATGTGGGCGGCCGTCTCCACCGGCGTGTACTGGTACGGCACGTCGATGGGACCCGATCGGTTCGAGACCATACACGGCGAGGCGCAGCGGGTGACGCACGCCGCCGGCGGGCATCCGTTGCGCTTCCTGGCCGAAGGCTGGCCGCGGCGGCCGTCGGAGCCGTTCCTGTTTGCAACCCGAAGAATCGTGCGCCCCGTGGGCCGTGACGAGCTCGCCGCGCTGGTCGCCGGCGACGGCCCGATCTTCGTGATGGCCGACACGCAGCCGGCCAATCGAGACCTCCTGGCCGGGCTCGGCTTCGCGCCGGTGCTCGAGTTCCGGGATGCCCCGGATTCGGGCCGTACGCTGTGGCGGTCTCCGGTTGCCATGTCACCATGACCCGCGTACGCTCATGACCTCATGAGCACCTCATCGAACCAGACGCACTTCTCGGCCCGGATCGAAGACGGGATCCACGTTCTGACCTTCGAGCAGACCAACGTGCTCGATGCGTACGAGATCGAGCAGCTCGGCGACGCCATCTACCACCACATCAAGCCGATCGACACCCCGCGGGTGGTGATCAGCCTGGAGAACGTGCAGCACCTCTCCTCGGCGGCTCTGGGCATGCTCGTGGCCCTGCGGAAGGTCGCCGTCGAGAAGAAGGGCGGCGGGCTCTGCATGGCCAACGTCGGCGACGACCTGCAGTCGATCTTCAAGATGACCAGCCTGGACAAGCTCATCCCGATTCACGACAGCACCGCCAAGGCGGTCAGCAGCCTCGGCTGACGTGAGCGATCGCACGTCGCAACCCGTGCCGGACATCAGCGACGCTACGTGGGCGCACAACCGGTGGCCGGTGGTCGGCCTGTACACCGGGGCGGGGATCGGTCTTGCTCTGGGCGTGGTCTTCGTGGCCGGATGGCTGTGGACGATCCTGTACATCGCCGGACTGGCGGTGCTGGGTTGCCTCGTGGGCTTCGGGCTGGCGATGCTGATCTACGACCGCCGGGGTGGGGCGGACCGCGACCTACCGGGCGGTGACCTTGAGCCAGCAGGCAAAGACGAGAATCGCCACACCGCCGATGAGGATGCTGCGGGGGGCGATGATCACGCCGGCGGGGTTGCCGGGGCCGAGGATGAGACGCAGCATCACGGCCAGTAGCGACAGGGCCGCCCCCAGCACGCCGCAGATCGTCCCCAGCAGATCGAGTCGTTGCTTGATCAGGTTCATGACCCGTCCTTGCTGAAGGATAGCGTATCCATGGGGCACACCGTCACGCAGATGCCGCAGCCGATGCACGAGGACGTCTCGTTGTCCAGCGTCTCCTGCTTGAGGGCGTACTGCATGACGTCGATACCCACCTGGCAGTTGCGGGAGCACTCGTTGCAGGCGATGCACTTGTCGTTGGCGACGATGTGGAACCGCGAGATGCCGAGCTTCGTGTAGAGCGTTGACAGCACACCCATGAACTTCGCCAGCGGGCACCAGTACCGGCACCACACCTTGCCGCCCATGAACGGGTACAGCGTGACGGGCAGGATCCCCACCAGCCAGACATCGGCGAGGATCCGGTAGACCGCGATGCTCTTGTCCGCCGCGCCGACGAAGCCGATCACGTCCTTGGTGAGCACAAGCAGCGTGACGACGACGGCGAAGACCAGCACCGCCGTGTTCATCCACTCCCAGCGGATCGACGTCTTGCCCTTGGGCGCCAGGTGCCGCCACCGGTCGCCGAAGGTCTCGGCCAGCCCCCCGCAGCCGCAGATCCACGAGCAGTATCGCTTGCCGCTGAACAGGACGAAGATCGGAATGATCACGAAGCTCAGCAGCACGCCCCACACGACCCAGATCATGTGCGGGTCGTAGAAGAACGTGTAGAAGAACAGGGGCCACGCGTACACCAGGCCGTAGGACCGCCAGGCCTGGTCGGCGAACTGCGGATCGCTCGACAGGGCCGCCCCCAGCCACTGGTGCTTGATTGCCAGCTGGAAGAGGAACTCCGGAACGATGAAGAAGAACACCCACTGGAACGCCAGCAGGCTCACGAACCGCCAGATCTGGAACTTGTCGCGCCGGTCCAGCCCCCAGCGTTTGAGCGCCTTGATGCCGAAGACCGTCATGAGCCCCGTGTACAGCACCGTGTACCAGAACGCCCAGGGCCGATCGAGAAACGACATCGCCTCGTAGCCCCACCCGCGGTACGGCCAGAACTCGCTGCCCTTGCCGACCTTGATGCCGTAGATCGAGTACCAGACGAAAAACGACACGCCCAGCCACGCCCACCGGTCACCCCTGGCCCCCGTCCAGATGAGACCGCCCAGCGCCAGCAGGGCGACCGGGCCGCCGGCGACCGGCGTCCCGCGACCGAACAGCCACACCCCCAGAAACAAGAGCACCGTCAGCCCCAGCGCCCGCCACGGCAGACCCGTCCACTCGTTCTCCAGTCTGATGCCGAGGCTCTTGAGAAACGCCACCGGCAGGTCCGCGCCCACGAGCACGAACGCGTGATCGAAGGCGACCGTGCGGTTCTCCTCGTGGCCGCCTCGATCGATGACCAGCTGCGCCTCGCCGGGGCGGAACTCGACCACGTTGGAGCTCAGGATGAGCTCGATGCGTTTGGCCGCGACCGCCTCATCGAGCTGCCGCCGGTTGTCCTTGAAGAGCCGGGAGAACTCGCCCCGCCGGTAGGAGAGCACCACGCGGTTGCGCCGCGACAGCGTGATCGCCGCCTCGACCGCGCTGTTGCCGCCGCCCACGACCAGGATGGACTCGTCGGCGTACTTGGCCGGCGAGTACAGGCGGTGGTACACCCGCTCCAGATCCTCGCCGGGGACGCCCAGCTTGCGGGGGTTGCCACGCTGGCCCGTGGCGAGAACGACCTTGCGGGCTCGATACTCGCCCTTGGGCGTCGTGGCCAGAAAGGTCCCGTCGGGCCGGCGGTCGAGCCCGGTGAGCGGCTCCTCGGTGCGCACGTCGAGGCCGTTGTCCGCGACGATCGACTTCCACCGCGCGACGAGCTGCTCCTTGGTGGAGCCGTCAAGCCACAGCTTGCCCTTGGGGGGCGTCGAGTCCGGCTCGGCGTAGACCCACTTGCCTTCGGGGAAGTTCTCGATCGTGTTGGCGATCGCGCCCTTCTCCAGCACGACGTGCTCGAGCCCCTTGTCCCTGGCGGCCAGGGCGGCGTTGAGCCCCGCCGCTCCCGCGCCGACGATGAGAACGTCGAGCACCCCGTCGTCACGGGGCCGGCTCATCTCCGGCCGGGCCGCGATGTAGTCGATCACCTCGACGCCCTGGGCCATGGCCAGCTTGATGACCGGGGCCCCGGCCAGGTCGCCGATGACATGCAGCCCCTTGACGCTCGACTCGTTGCCCCGGCCCAGCAGGGGGCGCCGGCTGTCGGCACTGCCGCTGGCCAGGATCGTCTCGAGCTTGTCACGGATGGCGATCACGGCTTCTCCGGCTCGACCGTGGGTTTCAGCTCATTGCCGCACGCGCTGCACCGGCCCGCGGCCGGGTGGTTCGTCGCGCCGCACGCCGGGCAGGGCACGGGAGCGCGGGTCGTGGGGACCTTGCGCAGACCGCGGGGAACCGCGAAGAGCCCCGCCTCGCCGCGGGGGACCGCCAGGACCGCCGCCAGCGCGATCACGTTGCCCACCAGCCCCGCGAAGAACCACGGGATCGGCCGCAGCGTCCTGGCGACGGCGACGTAGGCGCAGACGGCGGCGCAGATGAGACCCGCCAGCACGTACAGATCGAACAACAGCCACCCGAAGGCCATCGGTCGCGTCTGCATCGCGGCCTCGTCGAAGAGGGCCGATCGCGCCTGGATCTTGGCGAAGTACTGATCGGGATCGCCCTCGAAGTCGGCGAGAAACGGCGCACCGACATGAAACGTCCGCCCCTGGTAGCGGATCTCGAAGACGTTCTCGCCGAACACGCGCTTGCCGCAGACGAGGCACTGCTCGCCGTCGCCGGGGCGCTCGTCGAGGATCACCCACCCGGGTGGCACCGGCGGCGGCCCCACGCCCCCGGAGCCGAGGGCACCGACCACGGCGAGGATCGCCAGGACGTTGCGGAGCAGCCCCATCACGCCAACTGTAGCACCATCAGCCCGTCAGAAGGGATTCGAGGCAATCGCAGGACCGGTCCACCGCGTCGGTGTTGTGCAGTCTGGACGCGTACAGCCGGCAGCGCTCCGCGACCCCCGGCGACTCGATCAGCGCCCGCAGGACCTCCGCCACCCGCGCCGGCTCGAACCGCTCACGCGGAATCTCCCGGGCGACGCCGAGCTTCTCCAGGCGGTGCACGTTGTCGTGCTGATCGTAGGCCATGGGCATGATCACCTGTGGGATGCCGGCCTTCAGCGCCCGGGCCGCGGTCCCGATGCCGCCGTGGTGGACCAGGGCCGCGGCCTGCCCGAGCAGCTCGGTCAGCGGCGCGTAGGCGACGTGGACGACCGTGGGGGGCAGCGGTGCGGGCAGCTGCTGCGGCCGCTGCGTGAGCAGGACGCCCGGCCGGCCGAGTCGCGTGCACGCACCCGCGGCGGCGGCGAAGAAGCCCGCCGCCTGAGCCATGGCGGTGCCCGCCGTGAACACGATCGGCGGTCCCTCCAGGGCATCGACGGTGCGCCGCCAGTCGGCGTCGTTCACGGCCGCGGTGGGCAGACCGTCGTACTCGATGAAGCCGGTCACGAGTGCCTGCGGCGGCCAGTCACGCTGCGGGCCGTAGAGCCAGTCGGGCCACAAACCGATGATCCGCTGCGGCGAGTTGCGCCAGCTTCCCCAGACGTGCCGCGCCGGCGTCAGCCCGAGCGACCCGCGGAATTCGTTGACCGGCCCCGCGAGCACCTTGTCGAACCTGCGGTTGAGCAGCCGGTACACGATCCGGTTACCCCAGGGGCCGATCCACGCCGGGGCGCGGACCAGCGGCGACTTCGGCATGACGTAGACGCTGCGCAGCAGCATCGGGTTGGGGATGAGCGTCGCCAGCGGCAGGCCCAGCTTCTCCTGGGCCACGCGGGCCCCGAACGCCTGCGGGGCGGCGGCGCACACCGTGCGGCCCGGCTCGTGCAGCGACGCCAGACGCTCGTAGGTCTCGGCCAGGCACTCCACGCAGAATCGCAGGAACAGCGCGGGCCCTTTGTGGGGGTCCCACATGTCGGGATGGCCGATGGTCTCGCCGAACTGCTGCTCGCTGCTCTGAGCGGCGAAGTCGAGGCCCGCCTGCCGCACCATCGGCTCGAAGTGAGCGTTGGTGACCACGGTGACGTCGTGGCCGCGCTGCCGCATGGCCACGCCGATCCCGACGAAGGGGTTCACGTCCCCGGAGCTGCCCAGCGGAACCAGAAGCACACGCACGCCGTCACGGCTCCAGGTGAGCGTCGAAGAACCGCATGATTCGCGTGTAGAGGCTCTGCACCACGACCGGATCGGGAACCATGTGGGTGAAACCGGGCAGCGGCAGCAGCTCGTAGTCCCGGCCGGCCCGGAACAACCGGTCGGCCAGCTTCAGGCTGTGCATGAAGTACACGTTGTCATCGGCGGTGCCGTGGATGATCAGCAGCGGCCGCGACAGATCTCCCGCCCAGGTCAGGACGTTCGACGCGGCGTAGCCGGAGGGGTTCTCCTGCGGCAGCCCCAGGTAGCGCTCCGTGTAGTGCGTGTCGTAGTCCCGCCAGTCGACGACCGGCGCCCCGGCCACGCCGGCGTGAAAGACGTCGGGGCGACGCATCACGGCCATCGCCGAGAAGTAGCCGCCGAACGACCAGCCGTAGATGCCCACACGCGACGGGTCCAGGAAGTCGAAGGTCTCTCCCAGCGTCTGGACGGCGGCGGCCTGGTCGTCCAGCGGAAGGTCGATGAGGTTGCCCTTGACGGCCCGCTGCCATGCGCGGCCGCGTCCGGGCGTGCCCCGCCCGTCGATGCGGACCACGACGTAGCCGCGGTCGGCGATCCATTGATCGAGCAGGTAGCCGGTGGAGCCCTTGCGCACCATCTGCCCGGTCGGGCCGCCGTAGACGTGGACGATCATCGGGTAGACGCGATCCGCGTCGAAACGCCGTGGCTTGATCAACGCGGCATACACGGCCCCGACCGGCAGGATCTCGACGGTCGAGCTCAGATCGAAGCCGAAGGAGGGTGCCTCCACGACCGACGTCAGCTCGCCGAGGGCGTTGTCCCCGGCGTCTCGAACCGCAAGCGACTCACCGGTCATGCTGCGCCGGGTCAGGACGTGGACATCGCCGTTCTCGGAATAGACGGCGTTGTGCACGCCGCCCGCGGGTGTGAGCCGGGCCGGCTTCGTCTCGCCGTCCAGGTCGAGCCGGTACAGGTGCGTCTCGGTCGGGTCATCGGAGGCCAGCACGAAGACCCGCCCCCGCGGCTCGTCGAGATGCACGAAGCCGCGAAGCTCCAGCGAGGAAGGCGACAGCGTCTTGACGAGGGACCCGTCGCGGTCCCGCCGCTCGATCTGGCGGGCCCCGCGACGATCGGTCGTCCACAGGAAGCCGCTGCCGTCATCCAGCCACTGGGGCATTGTGCGGTCGATCGCGACCCACGCGTCGTCCTGCTCGACCAGGAGCAGGCGGGTGGCGCAGGTCCCGGCATCAACGGCCAGGAGCATCTCTTCGGTCTGACGCCGGTTCTGAACAAGGACGGTCAGCGGTGCGTTGTCCTGCCACGTGACCGCGGCCAGGTAGGGGTACTGCGCCCGATCCCAGTCAACCCAGCGTGTCGGGCCGCCCTCCACGGAGACGATGCCGAGACGCACCTGGGCGTTGGTCTTGCCGGGGCGCGGGTACGGCCATTGGCGGGCGGGTCGCTGGGCGTGCGTCGCATCGGCGATGGTCATGAGCTCGACGCCGGCGGTGTCCGTCTGCTGGTAGGCGAGCTGCGAGGCGTCCGGTGACCACCAGAAGCCGTCGTGACGCCCCATCTCCTCCTGGGCGACGAACTCGGCGAGGCCGTTGGTGATCGTGCCGCCGGCGTCGTGGGTCAGACGCCGCGCCGTGCCGCCGTCCACGTCGACGACATGCAGCTCATCGTCGGCGACGTAGGCGATGCGGTTGCCGTCCGGCGAAAGCCGCGGCACGGCGGCGCGGCCCTCGACGGTGACTTCCCGCACCAGCTCGGTCGCGCGATCGGCGACGAACAGCCGCCCCGACAGCGGCACGAGCACGCGGCGGCCGTCCTTTGACATCTGGAAGGACGTGATCCCCCGCGCCACCAGACGCCGCCGCTCCCGGCGGGCGAGCTCGTCGGCCGTCAGCGTCTCCCGGGCGCCGGCCAGCAGCCGCTTGGTGGTCAGCAGGACACGCTCGCCGCCGGTGGCGACGTCGTACTCATAGAGCACCTGCTCGAAGCTGCGTGGACCGGACCGCAGGAAAAGGATGACCTCGCCCTCGGGCCCCGGTCTGATCGACACGGGGCGGCCGAGCCGGAAGCGGTACGTGGCGGCATATTGCTCGAGGAATCCCGGATCGTCGCCGGCACGGGCCGGGGCCGCGGGGGCCAGGCAGACCAGAACGAGCAGGACGAGGCGTCTCATGACGTCAGGATAACAGGCCGATGTAGGCAGGGATGCCGCCATGCTGATCGTGTCGTCCATCCAGACCTTCGCGAGCCTCGCCGGCCTCGGCGTGGTCGTCGGTCTCGTCTACGCGCTGCTCGTGATCCGCGGCAGGAGAAAACCGACGGGGGAGCCCACGCCGGTCCGACGCCCGTCGGCGCCGCCGCCACAGTCGACGCCTCTGTTCGTGCAGGAGGTCGTCGAGCAGCTCGTGCGCAGCGGCGACGAGGAGACGACGTTCCTGAATCGGGCCAGCAACACGTTCATCACCCTGGGCGACGAGCTGCTGGCGATGCTGGAATCGGACGAGCCGGTCGAGGACCTGATCGACGACTCCACGCCGTTCAGCGAGGCACAGCTGGAGGGCATCCGTAAGGGTCTGCGGTCGAAGGTGCTGCTTCAATTGCCGACCAAGGTCGAGACCAAGGAGTTCCAGCTCCGCGAGCGCTTCTGCAGCGACCTGCCGGACGGCGAGGCCAAGGAGCAGATGCTCAAGGTCCTGAGAGGCCAGACGGGCTTCCGGTCGTTCGACGGGGCCCTGCAGCGGCTGGGGATCGAGGAGTCGTGGCGGCAGTTCCGCGACGCCCAGCTCGCGACGGTCGCCATCGGCTGGATGGAAAAGCACGGGGTCGTCTACCTCCGCAAAGCCGCTTAGGCGACAATGGCGTCATGTCGGACCAGGACCTCGTGTACGCCAGCGGCCTGCCCTTCGAAGACATCCCGCCCACCGCGGCCGCGCTCTACTGCAGCGACGGCCGCTTCGGCGACCAGTGCGAGGACTTCCTTCGGAGCGGGCTCGGGCTGCCCCGCTTCGACCGCCTGGTGGTGCCCGGCGGGGCGGCGTGCCTGGCGGGCCACTTCGCGGCCTACCGCGAGGAGGACGCCGTCGCCAGCCAGCTGGAGTTCCTGATCTCCGTACGCGCCATGCGGCGGGTCATCCTCATCGCCCACGAGAACTGCGCGTTCTACGCCGTGCGTCTGGAGGTGTCGCCGATCGATCTCGTCGAGCGGCAGCACGAGGACCTCGCCAAGGCCGCCACCCGCCTCCGCGAGCTTCACCGCGAGCTGATCGTGGAGGCGTACTTCGCCTGGGGGTCGGACGGTCAGGTGACCTTCGAGCGCGTGGAAGCCTGACGCCCGCTCAGCGTTTGATCCGGCGCAGGAAGTCCTGGACCTCCGGGATGCCGCCCTGGAAGAGCAGGTAGCCGTTGTAGGGCTCGCGGTCGGTGATCTCGTCGCCGATCGAGGTGAGCATGAGCCGCTTGACCTCGTCGCGGTCGTCGGTCTGGCCGAGCACCCACGAGAGCTTGATGAACGCGACTTCGGGCAGCATGTTGGCCAGCGGCACGACGCCCAGGTCCATCATCACGCGTCCCGTCTCGTACACGTACATGCCGGTGAAGCCCCACAGCGTCTGCACCGTCATGTAGATGTGCACGCCCGCGTCGCGGGCCTTCTCCAGGGCGGGGTAGTTGGGCTTGTTGACGTGGCCGAGACCGGTGCCGGCGATCACGATCCCGCGGTAGCCGGTCTCGATGAGGGCCTCCATGACGTCGGGCTTCATGCCGGGGTAGTAATAGAGAAGCGCGACGTCCTCGCACCAGGCGGTGTTGATCGTGACCCTGCGGTCGCCCCGGCGGCGCGGTCTGGTGTCGTCGCGGAAGGGGGTGATCTTCTCCTGGTCGATCATGGCCAGCGGGATGTCGCCGATCGTCCTGAACGTGGACCGGTAGCTGGAGTGCATCTTCCGGACGCGGGTGCCGCGGTGCAGCAGGCAGTACTCGTCGGAGGTGGGCCCGAACATGCACACCACGACCTCGGCGATGTCGCTCTCGGCGGCGGCCTTGACCGCGCAGATGAGGTTGATCGCGGCGTCGGAGCTCGGCCGGTCGCTGGAGCGCTGCGACCCCACCATCACGATGGGCACGGGCGGGTCCTGGAGCATGAAGGTCAGGGCCGCGGCCGTGTGGTGCATGGTGTCGGTGCCGTGGCCGACGACGATGCCGTCGGCACCGGACTCGATCGCCTCGCGGCACCGCTCGGCCAGCTCGCGGTACTGCTCGGCTCCCATGTTCTCCGAGAGCACACCGAAGAGCTTTTCGGTTCTCAGGTTGCAGATGTCGGCGAGCTCCGGCACCGAGCCGTACAGCTCGCCGGGGCTGAAGGCGGGGACGACCGCGCCGCTGCGGTAGTCGAGACGGCTGGCGATGGTGCCCCCGGTGCCGTAGAGCACGACGTCGGGCTTGGCGGGATCGGTCGGGAAGACCTGCTCGGGAATTTTGTAGTTGGCCTCGCGCCGCCCGTGCTCGGTCATCTGCTCGATGGCTTCGGCCGCGAGCCCGACGTTGTAGCCGCTGGCGAGCTTGAGCACGATGTGCTTCTCGTCGGCCGTCTCGGAGCGGGGCAGGATGAGCCCGCGGAACCGCCCGTTGGTGGTCTTGACCTCGACGTCGCTCCACACCGAGACGCCGTGACGCTCGAGCACGGCAAGACCCGGACCGCGGTAGCCGTTCATGACGTCCCCCCGTGTGCCATGGCACGCTCCCGGGCCAGCCGCTCGGCGACCCGCTCGAGCAGCCGCTGGCCGTCGACGCGGCCGATGAGCCGCGTCATGAGGCGGCCCATCACGAACCGCGCACGCTTGTCGACCGTCGCGAAGCTCCGGGGGGCCGCGTCCGCGACGGCCTGATCGATGAGGTCGTTGAGCTGGGCCTCGGTGGCGGGCCGCATGTCGATCTCGTCGAGGAACCGCAGGACGTGCTCATCGATGATCGGCTCGTCTCCGCCGCGTTGCAGCATCTGCTCCATGAGCCAGGGCAGGCCGTCGCGTGACACCCTTGCCTGCGCGTGGCTCTTGAGCAGCTCCCACAACGCGTCGTCGGAGAGCCGTTGCGGC
>JBFGEG010000013.1:0-49401 GCA_041580235.1 Phycisphaerales bacterium | reverse complement strand
CGGGCGTCCACGACGTAGATCACCCGTCCCGCCCCCAGCTCCTGGACCCGGTAGCGGACGGCGGCGAGGTCGGTGGTCGAGTACAGGAATCCGCCGTCGGACTTTCGGATGATCAGCGGCCGGTCGCGATCCTCGAACCGGATGATGATGGCGCTGTCGTCCTCTTGGGCCAGGCCCGCGGCCAGGAAGTCCTCGACGACGCCCGGCAGACGCTCCCGGTAGAACGACTCGGCCCGGTTGTTGTCGGGGCCCAGCCGGACGTCCATGAGCTCGAAGCTCTCGTAGACGGCCCGCATCGTCACGTCGATGATCTTGCGCCAGTCGCGGTGCAGCGACTCGTCACCGCCCTGGAGATCGATGAGCGTCTGCTTGGCCGCGTCGGTCTCCTCGCCGCTCTTCTGGGCCTTGCGGTACGCGGTGTCCAGATCCTCAAGGGTCAGCCGATCCAGCTCGGCGCCCGCGCTGCGCAGCTCGTGCAGCACCATCGCGATCGTGAGGCCCCAGTCGCCGAGGTGGTTCTGACGGTAGACGGTGCGCCCGCAGCGCTCCATCACGCGGGCCAGGGTGTCGCCGATGATCGTGCTTCGCAGGTGGCCCACATGCATCTGCTTGGCGATGTTCACGCCGCACAGATCGATGGCGATGGGACGGGTGTCGGTGTCGGGGGAGATCCCCAGCTGCGGCGTGTCCATGGCCGCCAGCATGCGGGCGAGAGCCTGAGGCCTCAGACGGATGTTGATGAAGCCCGGCCCGGCGACCTCCGGCCGCTCGGCGACGTCGCCGAGGGCGGGCGCCGCCGCCGCCGCGATCCTCGCCGCGAGCGCGCGGGGGTTCTCGCCCACCCGCTTGGCGAGGCTCATGGCCGCGTTGGACTGGTAGTCGCCGAAGGAAGGGTTCTGGCTGGCGCGGATCATCGGGTCCGCGTCGCGGTGCTCGTCACCAAGCACGGCTGCGATCGCGCCGCGGAAGGCGGCGTCGAGGACCGTCGTCGGATCGCCGCTCTCGGTCTGCACGGTGGCCATGGACGCTGAGTATAGAACGTAGAATCCGCCGGCAGTGCGACATGACACGTCCTCCATCCTGTTTCTGTGCACGGGCAACAGCGCCCGCAGCATCATGGCGGAGGCGATCGCCAACCAGCGTTACGGCGAGCGTCTGCGTGTGGCGTCGGCCGGCTCGCGACCCACGGGCCGCGTGCACCCGCTGGCGCTGGCGACCCTGGCGGGCAAGGGGCTGGTGACCGACGGTCTGCGCTCCAAGGGCTGGCAGGAGCTTGCCGGTGAGCGTTTCGATCTCGTCGTGACCTTGTGTGATGACGCGGCCGCGGAGCCGTGTCCCTCGTTCCCCGGCGATCCGCCCGCGGCGCATTGGAGCCTGCCGGATCCGCCCGGCGCCGCAGACCCCGAGCGGACCTTCGACGAGGTGTTCGATGTCCTCGTGGACGCGATCGGACTGCTTGCCGCGGGGCCGGCGGTAGCGCTGTCGGACCGAGCCGCCGACGGCGCCGCGCTCATCCGGCAGCGGCTGCAGCAGAAGCATCGCTGATCGGCGAGACGGCTATGATGGCCCGCCGCCTACCCGGTGAGACCCCGACCCCATGCCTGTACCCACCAGCGAGCCAACGACTGCCGTCGAGAAGACCGACCGGGTCGGTGATCTGCCGCACCGCCCGCGGGTCCTGCTGGGCAAGATGGGCCTCGACGGCCACGACCGGGGGGTGAAGGTCATCGCCCGGGCCCTCCGCGACAGCGGCGTGCACGTGATCTACTCGGGGCTATGGCAGACCCCGCGGAGCCTGGCCATCTCCGCCCGCGACGAGGACGCCGACTGCATCGCGTGCTCGATGATGAGCAACTCCCACCTCGTGCTCCTCCCGCGGCTCATCGACGAGTGCGCCAAGGTGGGCCGGCCGGACATGATCGTCAACGTCGGCGGCATCATTCCCCAGGAGGACGTGCGGACGCTGCTTGACGGCGGCGTGCACCGGATCCTCCACACCGGGGCGGGCATGCAGGACATCGTCGAGGTGGTGCGCGAGGCCACGCGCCCCTACGGTCCGCTTGAATCCAGGCACCCCATAGCGCAGCTCGCCCGGCGGATCAGCCTCGCCCACACGGCGGGCACGCCCGGCGACGCGCCCATGCGGCGCCCGGCGCGGGTCATCGGCCTGACCGGCTCGCCGGGAGCGGGCAAGTCAACCCTCGTGGCCGCCATGGCGGCCGAGGCCGTCCGCCGCGGCGAGAAGATGGCCGTGGTGGCGTTCGACCCGATGAGCCCGATCACCAGCGGAGCGCTTCTCGGAGACCGTCTGCGCGTGGACTTCAACACGGTGGACGAGAACGTGTACTACCGCAGTCTCGCCATCGTCGGCGAGGACTACGCGACGCTGCCCGATATCGTCGGGCTGATCGGCGGCGCCGGCTTCGACCGGCTGATCGTGGAGACCGTCGGGGCGGGCCAGAACGACGTGGCCATTCGCACCCACGTTGACCAGACGGCGGTGGTGGTGGTGCCCGGCATGGGCGACTCGGTCCAGATGGACAAGGCGGGCATCCTGGAGATCGCCGATGTCTTCGTCGTCAACAAGGCCGACTTCCCGCAGGAGAGCAAGCTCCTGCGGGAGCTCAAGGACATCGCCGGCACCAGACCCATCTTCGAGACGATCGCCACCCAGGGCCGCGGCGTCGTCGAGCTGCTCGACGGACTGTTCTCCTGACCGACCAGCCCCTCAGTTCCAGGTCGATCAAGCGGGCTGACGGGTGAACGGCGGATGCGACCCCGATTCGGCCGGGACGGACCGGATGGCGCACGTGCGCCATGCTCTATGGTGCCCATGACGCACGTGCATCTCCGGACGGCGGCTAGCGGCGCTCGTCGAAGCGCCAGAGGCCGGCAGCACGAGCGGCGTCGTAGGCGTGGCGGAGCTCGTTCTCGCGGGGGCTCCGGTTGATCTCCGCGTAGCGGGTCGACCCCGCGTCGCGGCGGCCGGCGGCGGCGATGGAGCCGACCTCGTAGTCCGGGCGGTACTGGCCCATGATGTTGACGTACGTGTCGGGCGAGACCTCGTCGGCGAGCCACCCGAAGATGGCGCGGCTCTCGTCGAGCTGGCCGGGCATGACCAGGTGCCGCACGAGCACGCCGCGGCAGGCGAGGCCGTCGGGGCCGAAGTGCAGCGGCCCGACCTGCCGGTGCATCTCGCGGATCGCCTCCCGCGCGCGGTCGGGATAGTCCTTGGCCTTGGCCAGTCGCATGGCCGTGGCCGGCGACCAGAACTTGAAGTCCGGCATGTAGATGTCCACCAGCCCATCCATGAGCCTCAGCGACGACAGCGCGTCGTACGCGCTCGTGTTGTAGACGACCGGGAGACGCAGGCCCCGGTCGATCGCGACGGCCAGGGCCTCGACGACCTGCGGGGCCACGTGCTCGGGCGTGACGAAGTTGATGTTGTGGCAGCCCCGGTCCTGGAGGTCCAGCATGATGCCGGCGATCCCGGCCGCGTCGAGCTCGCGGCCGGCCGCTCGTTGCGAGATGTCCCAGTTCTGGCAGAAGACGCACCGCAGGTTGCACATGGAGAAGAAGATCGTGCCGGAGCCGTGACGGCCGCGAAGGCAGTCCTCCTCTCCGAAGTGCGGAAAGGCCGAGGCGACACGGGCGTGACGCCCGGTGTTGCAGATCTTCATCTCGCCGGCTAGGCGGTTGATCCGGCAGTTCCGCGGGCAGGCGCAGCAGTCCTCGAGCTCCCGGCGGGCGGCGGCGACACGCTCGGTGACCGTGTCGCGAACGGCGGGATCGAGCAAAGCCGGCGTCGGATGAGGCTCGACGAAACGGCTGATCGCGTCCGTGACCATGCTGCCTTACGGTAGGTCCCGGGCCGCGGCTGGGCCTCGGTCGCGCTAGCGGCGCCGGAAGATGGTGGTGCCGAAGAGCCCCATCGCGATGGCCATCAGCGCGGCCGTTCCCGGCGTGGGGATCTCCAGGGTGAACAGCCAGTCCGAGGACTGCACGTAACCGTTGGAGGTGCCGTGCAGCAGCCAGCCCCAGCCGGAGATGCCGTCGAAGCCGCGGTGGCCGTTGTCGTGGCTCTCGTTGCCGAGCCGGAACGTGAAGCCTTCACCGCTGGCCTTGTCGGCGAGCGAGATGACTTCCCCCATGAACAGGATCGTCCCGATGTTCGGGCTGGTCGGCTCGTGCACGATCAGGTCGTCCGGGTCGCCGTCGACCGGGACTGCCATCTCGTACCGGAAATCGATCTCGGCGAGCCCTGACATGCCGGCGACGTAGTCGTGGTTCTCGATCAGCCCGCCGAAGACGGTCCCGTGAATGCGGATGCTGAAACCCGTTCCCGGCGTCACCGGTTCGTCCAGCGTCAGAAACGTCTCGGCACCGCCGGTGTCGAAGCTGAACGTGAAGACATCGTGGTCATCGGTGGCGTCGATGAGCTCATCGAGACGCAGGCCGTAGAAAGGCTTCGCCGCACTTCCGTCGGGGTGATCGTGGAGCCGGTAGTCGACTCCGGTCTGGAGGATGAATCCCGCCGACGCGGGGCCCGTCACGAATGCCAGCGCAACGACCGCGCCGGCACACGCCACGAGCGGGCGCCGCATGGCGCCTGCGCTCCCGGATGATTTCATGACTTCTCTCTCTCGTCTCTCGGACTAAAGGGGCTCTCTTCTCATCGCCCGTGTGGAGCCGATCTCCTTCGCTCAGCGTTCACGCCCCGGCCGGACGCACGAGCAACGCCCGCGTGCGCGCAGTCTGTGGAGTCGCCGGTTGAAACGGGTGCCTCCGTAGGAGAAGCATGTTCCGGATTCGCCGTCCAGGCAAGCGCAATCACGGGGAATTTCGGCGGAGTGGGTAGCGCCGGCGCTGCCCGGGCAAGCCGGGCAATCTACAGCCAACCGCCGAGCAGCAGCGGGAAGAGCACCAGGGCGGCGAAGCACACGAGCAGCAGGATGAAGCCGTTCATCCAGGGCCCCAACCGGCTGGGTTCGCGGAGCGGGCGGATGCCCACCTCAGCGAAGGCCGCCCCGCATTCGGGGCACCGGCTGCCGGAGTCGGCCGACGCCGTCAGGTCGTACCCGCAGCCGCGGCAGGCGGGGAAGGGATGCCGCCGCGGCCGTGCCGCGAACATGGCCACGATGCCCAACGCCCCCAGCACGGGCGGTACCAGGAAGAAGAGAAGAAGGAGGGCCCCCGCTCCGCCCGTCATGTCCATGAGGTCGTACCTGCCTTAGTAAATGAACGCCACCGCCCAGAACGTGCCCCACCCGATGCCCAGCAGCCCCATGAGGACGCCCAGAACCAGCAGTCCCGGACGCAGTCGCGCGCGCGGCGCGACGATTCCGGCCCGCGTGAACGAGCAGCCGCATTCGGGGCAGCCGCGGCCGGTTCCGATCGACCCGGTGACGTTGTAGCCGCACGCGCCGCACGCCGGAAAGCCGCGACCGCGGCCCCGCGAGGCCACCACCAGCGCGAAGCCGGTGGCCAGGACGAGGCCCGCGACGATCTCGAACAGCACGAACATGCCTCGATCTCATCGGCGAAGCCCGCCGTCGAGGCAAGGTGAAAGCCGGCCTACTGGAACGTCCCGTGCTCCGAGATCTCGAAGTCGTACATCGCCGCAAGCTCGCTCGACGAGAGGGCGGGCAGGGCGTTGAAGCGGTCGATAATCGCCCGCTCATCGTTGACGGCGGGCGAGGCGAGCTTGATCCACTTGTTGCCCAGCAGGTCCGGCAGGTCCGCGGTCGTGTTGCGGGCGTGGCCGGCGGGATACATGACGAGGCCGCTGTCGTACCTGGTGCCGTCGTCAGCGGTCACGATCACCGAGGTCGGAATGCCGTCGGGGTACTTCTCGTCGTAGGCCGGCCCGCCGTGGTCGAAGGAGATCTTGTCCATGATGGCGCGGGTTCGCGGGTGCATGATCGAGTCGCGGGTGTAGTCGAAGGGTGTCAGCATGAGCTTCTTCCAGCCTTCGTCGCCGTGTCCGAGGACGTCGAGCCCGTACTCTCCGGCCAGATCGATCGCCTTGCGCACCACGGTCGCGACGATGTAGACCATTGAGTGATCGGCCGACTGGCGGGTGCGGGGGTCGCGTTTGGCCGGGTCGCCGATGATGCTGTAGGCGGGCTCGTAGGCAACGACCTTGATCGACGCGATGGCGTCGGGCGATCCCAGCAGCCCCGTCTGCTTCTGGAGCAGCGTGATGATTCCCTGCAGTGCCCCCGCCGACTGGTGCTCGTAGAGACCCAGCTTGAAGTGCATGCCCATGACCGCGAAGTCGGCCCCGGAACGGGTCAGGATCAGATCGAACGGGGCGGCGTCGGCGTCGTGCGGCCCCTCGAAGTACCGGAAGATCGCCTCGGGATTCCGAAAGACATCGGCCGGTCCCACGAA
This sequence comes from Phycisphaerales bacterium, assembly GCA_041580235.1. Classification (GTDB taxonomy): domain Bacteria; phylum Planctomycetota; class Phycisphaerae; order Phycisphaerales; family SM1A02; genus JADFOJ01. Next base: position 43,008 of record JBFGEG010000013.1, on the reverse strand, counting down.
GCCGCGCCCGGCGCGGCGCATCGAGAGCACCGCGGCCTCCGTGCTCAGCGCCGCCGAGGCGCCTTTCGAATCCGACAGCTGCTTGCCGGCACGGATGGCACGCCAGGGGATGTAGTGCGCGACGACCAGGCCGATGGCCGACTCGATCTGCTGGGGCGTCGCTCCCAGCATGGCGCCGTAGACGGCCGCTGACGCGATCGCGCCGTGCACGACGTGGTCGATCTTGTACGACTTGAGGCTGAACACCTCGGCAAGACGCCCGCGGATCTCATCCAGCAGCAACATGCCCCGCAGGGCGAAGGCCCCATCGCGCCCGGCGAGGCGGGCCGCGGCCACGGCGACCGGGTAGAAGTCGTTGTGACCGAACTCGCCGGCGGTGTGACCGGCGCCGGGGTTGTAGCCGAAGTTCGTGCCGTTGGCGTCCCACTCGCGGACGGCCGCGCAGTCGGCGGCGATCGCCTTTTCGGGAGCGAGGCGGGCGGCGGAGCCGAGGATGGGAACCCCGTCGGGCTGCTCATACTCCAGCGCCTCGGCTCGCAGCACCCGCGGCGCATTGGTGCCAAGCGCAATGGCGGAGATTCCGCAGACGATCGAGTCCGTGAACAGCATGAGCGTCCGGTCGAGGGCGGCCTGATCCGGCTCGCCGATGGCCCCGCTCATGAAGTCGACGGCGAAGTGCCCGATCCCCAGCGCCTGGTTCGAATCGCGAGACAGCGTGACGGTCGATTCACTGGTAGCGGTGCCGGTCATGGGCCAGACAGTGTAGCGAAAGCGAGCGCCGCCCCGAAGGGCGGAACCGGGTGCCACTGGCCGCTTGTCTGGGCCGTGCGAGCACGTGGTGACGTTCAGGACCGCCGGATCGAATCCGGCGGTCCGTACTGAAGCGAGGTTGGGCCCCACGGCCCTACGGAGCGCTCTCAACAGCCAGCGAGTGTCGGCCCGGAGGGCCGTACGGAGCGCTCAAGAAAGAAACCCCAGCACCCGATCCACCTCCGCCGGGCTGCCCATGATGACCGGCGTCCGCTGGTGCAGCTCCCGCGGGATGACGTCCAGAATCCGCTCGGTGCCGGCGAAGGCTTTGCCGCCCGCCTGCTCCACGATCATGGCCAACGGGTTGGCCTCGTACATGAGACGCAGCTTGCCGTTGGGGTTCTTGGTCGTGGGTGGATACAGGAAGACACCCCCCTGCACGAGGACGCGATGCACGTCGGCAACCATGGTGCCGACGTACCGGCTGGAGTAATCCTCGCCATGGGCCCAGTTGAGGTACTTCTGGTACGGATCGGGGAACTGCGTGAGGTATGCCTCGTTGATGGAGTAGCTGCTTCCCCTTTCCGGAACCCGGATGTTCTCCTCGACGAGAATGAACGCCCCCACCGCGGGGTCAAGCACGAACAGGTTGACGCCGTGGCCCGTGGTCAGGACAAAGACGCACGACGAGCCATAGAGGATGTAGCCCGCGGCCACCTGATCGCGGCCGGGCTGTAACAGGGACAGCTCGATCGGATCGGCTCTCCGGTCGTGGCGGAAGATGCTGAAGATCGTGCCCACGCTGACGCACGCGTCGAGGTTGGAGGATCCGTCGAGGGGATCAAACAGGATGCAGTACGGCCGGTCCACCTCGGTGTGGAGGATCGTCGGCTGGTCGCGCTCCTCCGAGGCGAGAAGCGCCACCCCCGCCCTGGACCCGAGCGCCCGCAGGAGCGTGTCGTTGGCGAGCAAGTCGAGCTTCTGCTGCTCGTCGCCGCTGACGTTGGCCGAACCCACCGAGCCGAGCACGTCCTCCAGCCGCGCTCGGCGGATCTTGGCCGCGATGATCTTCGCCGACAGGGTGAGGGCGGCGAGGATCCAGGAGAACGTGCCGCTGGCCTGAGGATGACGCTGCTCCTCGGCGAGGATGTGGCTTTCGAGGGTCGTGAGGTTGTCACCCTTCGGGGCGGGTGTGGCCATGGCGACCTCGTTGGTGTGAGCGGTCGAGGACCGGCGGAGGATACCCGCGGGGATTGTACAGTCGCCCCTCGGGCGTCCCGGCCGCCGATTTTCGCTAGGATTACAGCTTCCCGCAGATTGGAGGCCACGTCCATGAGCCACCCTGTCATCCTTGGTGCGAAGCGAACCCCCGTCGGCAAGTTCCTCGGCGGGCTGAGCCGGGTGCCGAGCCCGCAGCTGGGCGCCTTTGCGATCGAGGCCGTGCTGGAGGCGGTCCCCGCCGCGCGGGACCACGTCGATGAGTGCATCATGGGCTGCGTTCTGCAGGCGGGCCTCGGCCAGAACCCGGCCCGTCAGGCCGGCCTCAAGGCCGGGCTTCCCGACACGCTGAACGCCATGACCGTCAACAAGGTGTGCGGGTCGGGGCTGCAGTCGGTGATGCTCGCCGCCCAGTCGATCAAGGCGGGTGACAACGACCTCGTCCTCGCCGGCGGGTTCGAGAACATGTCGCTCGCCCCGCACCTGGAGTACCTGCGCACCGGCGTCAAGTACGGCGACGCGAAGATGGAGGACCACATGGCCCACGACGGGCTGAGCTGCCCCTTCGAGGGCTGGGCCATGGGCAACGCCGCTGATCACATCGCGGCAAAGCACAAGATCTCCCGTGAGGAGCAGGATCGCTTCGCCGCGCAGTCCCACCGGCGGGCCGCCGAGGCGACCGAGAGCTGCTACTTCAAGGCGGAGATCGCTCCGCTGGCCGCGGAGAAGATCATGCAGAAGGCCGGCGTCGAGGCCGACGAGGGCATCCGAGCGGACACCTCCGCGGAGAAGCTCGCCGGGCTGCGGGCCGTGTTCGCCAAGGGCGGAAGCGTGACCGCCGGCAATGCGTCGCAGATCTCCGACGGCGCGGCGGCGGTGATCGTCGCCTCGGAGAAGAAGGCGGACCAGATCGGGGCCGCACCGCGGGCCCGCATCGTCGACTATTGCACGGTGGGCGTGGCGCCGAAGGAGATCTTCGACGCGCCGGCCAAGGGGATCGCGGCGTTGCTCTCGCGCAACGGTCTTACGATCGCTGACATCGACCTCTTCGAGCTCAACGAGGCCTTCGCGGCCCAGGTGCTGGCCAACATCGGCGAGCTCGGGATTCCCGAGGACAAGCTCAACATCTGCGGCGGCGGTATCGCCCTGGGTCACCCCATCGGAGCCAGCGGCGGCCGCGTGCTCACGACGCTGCTGCACCAGATGGAGCGCACCGGCGCCAAGCGGGGCGTGGCCAGCCTCTGCCTGGGCGGGGGCAACGCCGTCTCCTTGCTCCTCCAGCGCGACTGATCCGCCGCGGGCGGTATCATCGGCCCCGGTTTGTCTCCAACCGGAGGGCCGTGCTTCTGATGGCGGCGACGGCCGTCCAGCAACGGGAAGACGCGAGACTGAGCCTGCAGCAGGAGCTGGACGGGCGGCTGTCGCCTGCCGACCGCAACCGGCTCGGGCGTTTCCCGACGCCTCCCGACCTCGCCCGTGACATGGTCGGTCTGGCCCTTCCCCATCTGCGGGGGCCGGTGACGTTGCTGGACCCGGCGCTGGGCACGGGCGTGTTCTTCGGGGCCGCCCTGGCGGTGTTCGGGCGCCGGCGCGTGCGTCGGGCCGCCGGATTCGAGATCGACGCCGCCACGGCGGCGAAGACCGCCGCCCTCTGGGGCGACCTGGGCCTCGACGTGCACGTCGGCGACTTCTGCCGCGCGGCGCCTCCCGCGCGTGCACGACCGAACCTCGTCGTCTGCAATCCTCCCTATGTGCGCCACCACCATCTGCCGGCGTCGCGCAAACGCGAGCTGCGTGAGCGTCTGTCCCGGCGGAAGCTCGAGCTGAGCGGTCTCGCAGGGCTGTACGCGTACTTTGTCCTTCTCGCCGACGCCTGGCTCGCCCCGGGCGGCGTGTCCGTGTGGATCGTCCCCGCCGAGCTGCTCGACGCGCGGTACGGCGAGGCGGTGCGGGGCTACCTGGCCGGAACCGTCGAGCTGCTGCGGATTCACCGTTTCGACCCACGCGACGTTCAGTTCGCCGATGCCCTGGTGACGTCGGTGGTGCTCGTCTTTCGCAAGGCTGATCCGGGCCGCGGCCGATGCGTCGCCCTGACCGCGGGCGGATCGCTGGCGACGCCGCAACGCGTGCGGCGAGTCGGTCGGGGCGAGCTCGACCCGGCGTCGCGGTGGGGCCCCCGATGGGACGCACCGACGCCCCGCGACGACGCGCGCGGTCTTCTCGGCGATCTCTTCACGGTTCGACGCGGGCTGGCCACCGGCGCCAACGACTACTTCATCCTCTCGCCGGCCGAGGCGCGGCGTCGTCGGCTGCCGAAGCGGTTCCTGCGACCGGTTCTACCCGGCCCGCGTCTCGTGTCCGGCGACACCATCGACGCCGGGAGCGAAGGACATCCCCTCCTTCTGGACTGCCCGCTTCCCCGCGAGACGGTCCGTGTCCGCCACCCGGCCCTGCACGCGTACCTGGCCGAGGGGGAGCGCCGCGGCCTCCACCAGCGCTACCTGCCCCGTCACCGCAATCCGTGGTACGTCCAGGAGCGGCGGCCGCCGGCCCCGATCCTCTGCACGTACATGGGGCGGCGCCGCGGCGGTCGTCTCATCCGGTTCATCCGCAACCACTCGGATGCCACCGCCACCAACGTGTACCACCTGCTCTATCCGAGACCGGGGCTGGACGCGGGGATGCTGGATCGCGTGTTCGCCGGGCTGCGGGAGGTCCAGGACGCCCTGCAGACGGCGGGTCGAACCTATGGCGGCGGCCTGCTCAAGGTCGAGCCGGGAGAGCTGGCGGCGCTGCCGCTGCCGGAGTCGATAACCACCCTCGCGGACCCGCGGAGGCTGGGGCCGTAACGAGCCGGCGAGGGTCGGCCCGGAAGGCCGTGCGGAGCAGGACTCCGCTGTATTCGGCCTTATTGAGCGGTAATGGGCGCTAATCCCCCGTAAAGGATTGGCCGATGCAACGCGAAGACCGCGAAACCCGCTCCAGAGAGGCGTGACCCGGGTTGCGGCGCCCCGGCCCGCTCATCCACCCGCGGAGAGGCCACGAAATGGACGCACATCGGCTCCGATCGGTCCTCGATCTCATTCTCGCAGAGCAGGCGAGGCTGGGCATCGATCACAAGTTCGCGGGAATCATCCAGGCCCTGGGCGGCTGTGTCGCCGAGCCCTCATCCGCATCGGACGAGCGGTTCCGCGTCGCCCTGACCGACCTGCTCGCCTCGCTGCGTCGATCACGCACAAACGACTTCGTGGAGAGCGACCGGCGGATCGTGTTCGAGATCCGCGCCGAGCGCTTCATCGGCGCGGGTCTGGCGGAACGCATCCTCGACGTCGCCAACGAGCGACCGTTCCTCGCCGGTCGAGCCAAGGAGCGGATCATCGAGATCGCCGACGAGCTCCAGGGGTTCATCGCGGCGTGCGCGGGAGCGCAGTCCGCCATGCAGAAGCTCAACGTCGAGCCGCTGCAGATCGGCATTGACGAATACGAGCTGGGGATCCTGCTTCCCGACAGCCTCGTCCACTCCGATCTCGATCGCCTCGTCAAGGAGCTCAAGGAATGGAACCAGGTTCTGGGCGAGCTCCTGCCGGCGCTGTGTGCGAAGGCTCCGTCAGTCTCGATCCGCACGTTCAGCACGCGCCGCTTCGAGCTCTCGGCGTCCATTGACCGGATCGGCGCTCTCGCCCTGGGGACGACCATCGGCGGAATCTACGAGATGTTCCGCAGGATCAAGGACAACCGGGAGCGGGCGGCCGAGCTCGAGCGCCGCAAGTACCCGCAGGACATCGTGGGCCGCATCAAGGACTACGAGCAGCAGATCGTGCCGGAGGAGATGAAGGCGATCCGCGAGGTCGTCAGGACGCGGTTCATGAAGTCTGACGGCAAGCGCCGCGACCTTGACAAGATCCTCGACCGCGGGCTGCGGTTCCTGGCCGTCAAGATCCGCGACGGTGTCGAGGTCGAGATCGTCGGAGCTTCGGCGGCGGACTCCGTGGCGACGTCCGACCGGGCCGAGACGGTCATGACGCATCACGTGCGGGCGGCGCTGCAGTCGGCGCACCGCGCGAGCGCCGAGGCGGCCAAGACCAAGGCGGCGCCGGACGCCGGCGACGGGGCGGCGGCCGGCTTGCCGGCGCCGGCACACTCCGCGGTGGACACGAGACCTCCGGCCGTGCGCGAGCCCAAGGCGCCGACGCTGCCCCTGAGTAAGATCGCCGGGGAAGAGGAAGAGCCGCCCCAGCAGGCGGCGTAGGACAGAGTCCTGTCTGACGCGGGACAGGAGCTCATGCACAAGCGTCTGCTCGAAGCCAACTACCGCTTCCGGCCCGCCCGTCCCAGCCGCTTCTGGGAGTGGGCGCTGACCCCGGTCCGCCGCCACATCGTCAGCGGCATGTACGGCGTCGCGCAGATCGACCTTCGCGGCCATGAGCACGTCCTCGCCGCCCGGGCCGACGGCGCCCCGGTCATGTTCGTGGTGAACCACCCCGCGCACGGGGATCCGTTCATGATCTTCGAGGCGATGGGCCGGCTGAAGGTCCCCTGCTGCTACATGGCTGCGTGGCAGGTGCTCACCGGCTGGCTGGGCGTCAAGGGATGGGCGTTTCGTCGGCTGGGAGCCTTCAGCGTCGACCGCGAAGGAACCGACGTACGGTCGTTTCGAGCCGCCGTCGATGTCCTGGCCGAGGGCCGCCGGTCGCTGGTGATCTTCCCGGAAGGCGAGGTCTACCACCTCAACGACCGGGTCACGCCGATGCGGCAGGGGGCGGCGATGGTCGCCCTCGCCGCCGATCGCCGCCGCCGCCGCGGCGCTGCGCCCGGCGTGAGCATCGTCCCCTGCGCTTTGAAGTACTTCTATCTCGAAGACCCTACGCCCGTCCTCGAGCCGGTGATGTCACGGCTCGAGGCATCGGTGCACTGGCGGCCGCGGAACGGCGCGCCGCTGTCGGAACGGGTGTACCGGTTCGCCGAGGCGGTCCTTGCGCTCAAGGAAATCGAGTACACGGGCAGTCCCGCGACGGGTCCGCTGGCTGAGCGTATCGCGCGTCTCACCGAGCACATCCTCTCCGACCTGGAACGGCGTCGCAGCGGACAGGTGAGCGGCGGCGACCCGGTTCCGCAGCGCGTCAAGAACCTTCGCCAGCGCATTCTCCAGCAGGCCCTGCCGGGGTTCGCGGCCGGCAACGGCGAAGAGACGCCCGATGTCACGGTGCAGTCATGGCGTGAGACGCTGACTGCCCTCGAGCCGGAGCTGGAGGACCTGCACCTGGTCATCCAGCTCTTCAGCTACCCCGGCGACTACGTGGCAGAGCGCCCGTCGATTGAGCGCATCGCCGAGACCATCGACAAGTTCGAGGAGGATGCGCTGGGCGCGCACGACGCCGGGGCGCGGGCGCCGCGCCGGGCCGTCGTCGCGTTCGGTCCGCCGCTGGCCGTCGCCGAGCACGCCGATGGAGGCCGGGCCCGCACCGCCGCGGGCCCGTTGACGGCGGCGATCGAACGGGCCATTCAGACGCAGCTCGATCGCATCGAGAGATGAGGTGCCACTGGCAGATCGTGTGCCGGGTCTGCGCAAAGAACACGGGCGGTCAAGCCGCCCGTGGCACGCGTACGCGCAAACCGGCAGTCAGTCGCTCGTGTTCTTCTTCATCTTCTCGCCGTAGGCGCCCGGTGCGGCGTCGCGGATGTAGATAAGCTCCATGTGCTTGTACTCCTGGCCGTCCGGGCCCGTGAAGTACGTGGTGTGCACGTGCTTGTCATCGTCGATGAGCTGCTCGACGGACGTCACCTTGGCGTAGCGGCCGCCGAGGACGTCGGGGTGCTCCCCGGTGTAGTGGATGGTCTTGCCATCACCGCTGGGAGTCCCCTCGTAGCGGAGGATGCCGGTGCTGAACGAGTCAATCCAGGCGGCGACGTAGGTGTCGGTGAGGTTGTCGTACCCGGAGATGCCGAACCCCTTGAACGGCTCGCCCATGAACTCGCTGTCGACGTGCTCGATGATGTAGCGGCCGCCCATGACCGACTTGACGGTGGAGGTCGCCTCGAAGGGCTCGGCCGGGGCGCCGGGCCCCTGCCACATCTTGCCCTGAACGTTCCACTTGCCCGCCCGCTTCGCGAGCATCTCGTGCTGCGCGCCGGGTGTCCGGTACTCCTCGAACGCCTGCATCATGGCCTGCTGCTCGGGCGTCATCGCCTCGTAGGGCTTCTCCTGTGCGAGCAGACCCGCGGAGACGAGGATCGTCCCGCAGATCGCCGCGACACCGCCGACGTATGTTCTTCTCGTCATTGTGATACCCTTTCCCTCAGGTGGTGTGTGGGGCTCGAACACGGCGACAGAGTACCCGGGGCTCCGGGCCGCTACGCAAAAGACGCCGATTTGACACGGGTTATCCACTGCCGCCCCCATTACGAGGTCATGCGGCGGTCGTGGCTGGCCGATAAACAGGAGCGATCATGTCCGCCGGCGGCCCATCCATTCGACCCGACTCCCGCGACGGTGCGGCGACCCGCGTGGACATCTCCGGCAACCCGCGCATCCCCGTTCTCATGGACATGGTGGGGGCGCTGAGCGAGGCGAAGGGGCCGCGGGAGGTGCTGCAGGTCTTCTCCAATCGCGAGGAGCTCTACGGGCCGCGGGGGTATCTTTCGCTATCCACCCGCGGGCTCGAACCGGGCCGCTATCGCGTGACCGACGTCATGGATCTGACGGGCTCCTACGACCTCGTGCTCGCCGATCCGCTGCTTCAGACCGAGACACTGCCCGTTCACCGCGGCGGTTTCTTCGCGAGCATCATCAGCTCGCTGCAGCCCCAGCTGCTCCATTATCTCAACGTAGGCGACGATCCGGTCATGGGCGGTGCCCTGGCCGACTACCGGTCGATGATGTCCGTCCCTTCCTTCGAGGACGGCCGGCCCGTGAACTGGACCGTGTTCCTGCGACGCGAGCCGGAGGGGTTCACCGAGGCGGACCTCGAAGCGGCCATCCTGCGGGTCAACCTGGTGGGCACGGCGGTCAGGACCGCGATGATCGCCAGGGACCTCCGCGATGCGCACGCGCGGATCCGCGCGGAGGTCGAGCACATTGCCGCGATCCAGCGGGCCCTGCTGCCGCAGCCGATCCCCGAGATCCCGGGTCTGTCCATTGCCGCCAGCTACCAGACCTTCGACCAGGCCGGCGGTGACTACTACGACTTCCGACCGCTGCGCCGCGAAGCCGGCGGGACCAACGCGGACCCGGCGGGACCGTGGGGCATGCTCATCGGTGACGCCTCCGGTCACGGCCCGGCGGCGGCCGTGGTCATGGCCATGCTTCATGCCATCCTCCACGCGTACCCCAGCGGGCCGGGCGGGCCGGCCGCGATGCTCGAGCATCTCAACGAGCACCTCGCGAGCAAGCGCATCGAGAACTCCTTCGTCACGGCCTTTCTTGCTGTCTACGATCCGACCACCCGCCGGCTCACCTACGCCCGCGCCGGTCACAACCCGCCGCTGGTGCGGGCGCCGGGCGCCGACGGCGAGATCCGGCGCCTCGACGAGGTGGGCGGTGTTCCCCTCGGCGTGCTCGAGCAGTTCAGGTACGAGGAGGCCACCCTCGAGTTGGCGCCGGGTCACACGCTGCTGCTCTACACCGACGGGATCACCGAGGCCCGAAGCCCGGAAGGCGACATGTTCGGCCTGCACGGAATCGAGCGGGCCCTTGCAGAGGGCGGCGACGAGCCGTGGCGCGTGGTGCAGGCGATCACCGAGCCGTTGACCCGTCACGAGGGGGGCATTCGCCCTGGAGACGATCAGACGATCGTCGCCATTCGTGCTGACCGAACGTGACGTGATCGCGCTATCATTGGCCGACTCACTTTCGAGGAGGCTCGATGATGGCAACACCTCCCGACGGCCCGACCGTCGCGCAGCCGGCGAGCCGGCGTGGCGAGATTTCGAGCCCCATGGTCTCCCTGGACACGTCCGGCAGCGAGCGTCTGCCCGTGCTCATGCAGATGGTGGCGGCCCTCAGCCGGGCCGCCGAGCCGAAGGACGTCTTGCGTGAGTTCGCTCAGGGGCTGCAGAGGATCTACGGGTCACAGGGCTACGTGTCCCTGTCGACGCGCGGGCTCGAGCCCGGTGAATACAAGGTCACCCGGCTGATCACGGAGAACGTGCCGGAGAACATCGGCAAGGCCAACCCGTGGGACGAGTGGTCTCGTCTGCCCGTCCATCGGGGCGGCATCTTCGGGCGGATCATCGCCGGGGGCCGTCCCGAGATCATCCATCACCTGGACCTTCGCGGCGACCCCGCCGTCGGCGACGAGCTGGCGAAGTACGGATCGATGATGGCGATCCCGCTGTTCGACGACGGCGAGCCGCTCAACTGGTCGATCACGCTCCGAAACGATCCTGAGGCCTTCACGCTCCAGGAGCTCGAGGAGACGATACTGCGGGGCAACCTCGGCGGCGCCATGGTCAAGAACGCCATGATCACCAAGCAGCTGATCGAGGCCCACGCGGAGATTCGCCGTGAAGTCGGTCAGATCGAGAAGATCCAGCGTGCGTTGCTGCCGAAGTCGATCCCGGATGTCCCCGGCTTCGACATCGACATCAGCTACCGGATGTTCGACCAGGCCGGTGGCGACATGTACGCCCTGCGGCCGCTCCGCCGCGCGAGCGTCTCGGGACAGGACATCGACGGCTTCGATCCGCAGGGACCATGGGGACTGCTCATCGCCGACGTGTCGGGCCACGGGCCCGCCGCCGCCGTCGTGATGGCCATGATGCAGTCGATCATCGAGACGTATCCCCGAGAGCCCTCCGGACCCGCCGAGGTGCTGGAGTACGCCAACCACCACCTGTGCACGAAGCGCATCGAGAGTCGATTCGTGACGGCGCTGTTCGCCATCTACGACCCGGCCACGCGGCGCTTCACCTACTCCCGGGCGGGCCACAACCCGCCGGTCTGGATGAAGCCCGGCGGCGACAGTTGGGAGATGGCGCGTCTCGACGCCAACGGCGGGATTCCCCTGGGCATCATGGAAGGCCTCGCCTACGACGAGACGACGATCACGCTCGAGAGCGGTCAGACACTCGTCCTCTATACGGACGGCATCACGGAGTCGATGTCGCCGGAGGGCAGGATGTTCGGCGTCGAGGGCATCGAGGGATCGCTCACCGAGTGCACCGGCTACCCGCAGTGCGCGATCGGGCACATCACCAGCTCGCTCAAGGAGCACGAGGCGGGTCTGCGCCCCCGGGACGACCAGACGCTCATCGTCATGCGTGTCGAGTAGAGAAGAAGCGTTTTCTCATCCGTCGCCGGCGCCGGCGGGCAGGCCGCCGGGGGTCGCCAGCTTCTTGTAATAGTCGAGGGCGTCCGCCAGCCCCGCGTCCAGCGCCGTCACCGGCTCATAGCCGAGCAGCTCGCGGGCGGCGGAGATGTCGGCGCAGCTGTGCAGCACCTCGCCGACGCGGGGCGGGGCGAAGTCCGGCTGCGGCTTCACGTCGAGGATGGCCGCCATCCTCTCCAGCAGCTCCAGCAGACTGGTGCTCGTGCCGCAGGCGATGTTGACGATCTCGCCTCGCAGCGTCGTCGTCGCCGCCCCGGCCAGGAGATTGGCCCGCACGGCATTGGCGACATGAGTGAAGTCCCGCGTCTGCGTGCCGTCTCCGTAGACGGTCGGACGATCGCCGCGGAGCAGGGCCTCGGCGAACCGGGGAATGACCGCCGCGTAAGGCGAGTCGGGGCGTTGACGAGGCCCGAAGATGTTGAAGTAGCGCAGGCTGACCGTGGAGATGTCGTAACACGCCGAATACGCCCGCAGCATGAGCTCGCCGGCGCACTTGGCGGTCGCGTAAGGAGACATCGGCCGGGGAGTCAACGTCTCGGAAAGCGGCTCGCGGTCACGGTCGCCGTAGGCGCTGCTCGACGAGGCGTTGATCACACGCGGGGCGGAGTCCCCGGTGCGTGTCGCCAGCCGGGCCGCTTCCAGGACCCGCAGGGTGCCGGTGGCATTGACCTCGTGATACAGCAGCGGGTTCTCGACGCTCCCCGGCACCGATGTCAGCGCGGCCTGGTGGAAGATCGTCGCGGCGCCGCTGGTGGCGCTCACGAGGGCGGCGGGATCGAGGATCGAGCCGGTCACGAGCCGGATTCGATCCTGGATCGTCTCCAGGTTTTCGATCGTTCCCGAGGACAGGTCGTCCAGAACCGTGACCTCGGCCCCCAGCCCCACCAGCGCGTCGCACAGGTGCGAGCCGATGAAGCCTGCGCCGCCGGTGACGCACACGCGGCGCCCCGCGTAGACGCTTGCGAGATCCGAGCTCATCCGGCGATTGTACGGGAGATAGGCCCGAACAACCGGTCTTCCCTACGTGCCTCCGTGCCTCCGTGCCTTCATGCCTTCTTCAATCATGAGCCAGGACGGGTTGCTCGATGGGGGCGTCAGACGGCTCCGCGGCGACCACGTAGTTCGGCACCGCCGGGGGCTGCTCGCCGGTCTTCCACCACCGCGTGTCCTGGAGGACATAGCCCGAGAAGGCGTCGCGCCGGAAGCTCATGGTCGCGAAGCGATACGTGCCGTCGGTGTCGGGGATGAAGATGTCCACCTCGCCGTTCAGCCCGCGGGCCCTCACCTTGGTGATGTAGTAGGCGGGCTCGCCGGTCACGGTCAGAACGTGCCCCTTGCCCAGCCGCTCGATGACCCGCCGGTAAAGCCGCTCGGAGGTGCCGGCGGGAAGGTCGATCGCGAAGTCGTCGCCGGTGCCGTAGCGGCTGTCGGCGTAGGCGATGGACTCGACGATCAGGGTCGGAACGGGCTCGTTGACCACCGCCCGGGTGCTCATGGCGCGATTGTCGGGGGGGTAGGTCGCCAGCGGCGTGCAGGCGGCAAGCCCGAGGCCGGCGAGGCAGAGGACCGCGGCGTAGACGGTGTTGCTCATGGTGTTTCGTCCTTGAAACAAGTGTTGTCAGAGGGGAGGCGGCCCGTGCAGTCTACCAGGATTCGGCCTACCCTTGGGGTGCAGTGGCCGAGCGAATCGTCATCGGGATCACGGGGGCCAGCGGCGCCGCCTACGCGCGGCGGGTCATGGAGCTGGCCGCCGAGGCCGGGGTCGAGATCCACCTCACCGTCTCCGCCCTGGGCCGTCGGCTGCTCTTCGACGAGCTGGCGATGAAGCGTCTGGACGCCGACGCCCTCACGGCGGGCCGCGGAGAGCTCGTGACCGTCTACAACGACAACGACGTGGGGGCGGCCATCGCCTCGGGATCATTCCTGCACGACGGCATGGCGGTCGTGCCCTGCTCCGGCAACACGCTGGGTGCCATCGCCGGCGGGATGGGCGACAACCTGGTCAAGCGGGCGGCGGCGGTCACGCTCAAGGAGCGGCGGCGGCTCGTTCTCGCCTACCGCGAATCGCCGGCCAGCCACATCGATCTGGGCAACATGCTGCGCGTCAGCGAAGCGGGCGGGATCATCGCCCCGCTGGCACCGGGGTTTTATTTCCTGCCCAAGACCGTCGAGGAGCTGGTCGACTTCATGGCCGGCCGCATCCTCGACCTGCTGGGCGTGGCGCACGGGCTGGCGCGGTGGGCGTCGCCGCCGGCGCGCGAGACACCCTCCCCCCTGTAAGGGGGAGGGCTTGCCTGCACCTGAATCGGCCGCCTACAGCGCTCTCATTCTCGTGCGCTCGATCCGCTTCACGCCCTCGACCAGAGCGACGGCCTCGAGATCGGCCGGGGCGACGGTCCCCACGATCAGCGGCAGCGACTTCGCGGTCGCCTCGATGGCGAGACCCGCCGCGGTCAGGGCCTTGATCGTCCGGTCGTCGATGCGCTCCACGAGCACGGTCACCATCGGCGTCTCGACGTCCTTGGCGTCCCGCTTGCCGGTGAGGGCCAGCAGGGCCGGGTCGATCACCCGCCGGGCGGTAACCCGGCGCTGCAGCACCTCCAGGGCGACCGCGAGCTCGCCGCGGGCCACGTCGGCCTGCTCGGCGATCCGGGCGTCACGCTCGGCCACGTCCAGCGACTCGTCGGTGAGGGCGTCGCGCATCTTCACGCCGACCTCGTAGTCGGGCCGCGCAGTGACCAGAGCCTCGGCGAGCCGCCCGGCCTGGACGACCTCGCCCCGCTCGACACCGGCGGCGATCTCCAGCGCAAAGGACTCGGCGAAGAGCATGCGGTCGCCGAGATACGGCACCGCGTCGTCCGGATCCTCGACGATCTCATTGATCGCGGGCAGGTCGCCGGGAATGGCAGCGGCATCGGCGTCCTCGGAGGCCAGGAAGCGATCGTGGTATCTGCTCTCTTCCGCCGGCGCGTCCAGGACGCGTCGCAGCTCGTCGAGCTCCGCTTCCTTCTTGGCGTCGGCCGGGGCCATGGCGTCGCCGCGTTCCTGAGCGTCCGACATGCCTTGCTGCCACGGAAGGGTGATCGTGCCCCCGGCCGTCTGCTTGGCCAGCTCGCCGTTGGTCTCGACGACCTGGAGGCCTGCCTCGCGACGGCGAACGTCCAGACGTTGGGCATCACGACCGGTGCCGGGCCCGCCGCCGCCGCCGCCAACACGGGCACCCGGCGGCGTCCGCTTGCCGGACTTGCGTCGGACGTCCGGCTCGGCGGCCGGCGGCGCCGCCGCGGCATTGGATCGGCTCCCGTCGACGAGCTTGAGCTGGGGACGCCCCGGCGGCGGCGTCACCGATGCGGTCTGGCCCACGCTGCTCATCGCCCCAGCGTTCTCGATGCGGGCCTGGAATCCGAGGGTCTGGACCTGGCGCCCGAGGGTGACCAGGTTGTCGTCGCCGCCGGCGTCGCCGAAGACGCCTTCGTGCGACACGCCTTGGGGCAGCTCGATGGGCACCGCCACCAGGACCGGCCGGCCGCCGATGGTCAGCCGCGATTTCTCGACGGCCACGAAGCTCGTGTACTGGGTCATGATCTGGAACGTCTCCCCGAGCTCGACGACCTCGGCCTGGATGTCCGCGGGCGGCGATCCCTGCTGGACCGCCTTGAGATGCGGGGTGAGGATCTCGTCCACCTTGGCCCGCGCCCACAGCGTGGCCGTGACGTCGTGGTCCGGCTCGTTCTCGGGCAGATCCAGCTCGATCGTCCGTTCGTAAGCACCCGCGCCCGTCCGGCCGCGGATGGTCAGCGTTCCCCGGCCGGGCCCGGTGTACCGCCCGTGGATGACCAGGGGCTTGGCGTCGAAGAGATCGGGGATCGCGTCCGGTGACGGGAGGAGGTCAACGACACGGAGGCCTTCCGAGAAATCGAGCGAGATGTCCGTGAGCACCGGCGTCTCGACACGCTTCGTGAAACGCTCGACGGCCTGGTCGGCCTCGGTGTTGAGCAGCACGAACTCGGCCTCGCCGCGGCCGGCCCGGGCCATGCCCTCCATGAGATAGCGGTTGACGCTGTTGCCGATCCCGAAGGAGAAGACGCGGGTCGTATGGGCGTTGGTCCTGACGGCGTCGATGATGGCCACGTCGTTGCCGACGTAGCCGTCGGTGAGAAACAGCACGATGCGCATGGGCCTGGTCACCGCATCGCGACCGGCGTACGACACGTCGTCGGCCGCGAGCACCCGGCGGCCGTCCTCGGTGCGCCAGCGGCCGCGGACGTGGACCGTGACGCCCTGGGGCTGCAGGATCGGCATCAGATCGCCGCCGAGACGCAGCAGCAAACTGAGTTCGCCCTCGACCGGGATCCGGTAGACGCCGGCTTCACGCGTGGAGTGAAACGTCCCGTAGGGCGCGGCCAGCGTCACCTGACGGTCGTCGGCGGGCAGGTTGACGAGCTGCCGCGGCGAGAGCACCTGCGGGCCCGCCGCCGTCTGCACGAGCGCGGCGTTGATCGCCTTCATCATCTCGGTGCCGCCGCCGCCCTGCTGGCCCTCGACGAGCCGCTTGGCCGCGGCTCGGTTCTCCGGGGTGGCGGGACGCGGCTCGTCCCACAGGACGGCGGTGCGGCCGGCAAAGGTGATCACGTTGAAAGTGTCTCCGGGACGCATGGCGTCGATGGCCCGTGTCATGACCTCCTTTGACTTCTCCAGGGGGAAGCCGCGCATCGAGCCGGACGTGTCCATGACGAAGATGAGCTCTCGCGGCGCGACATCCACGTCCGCGACGCGGTCCGGGGGCTGGAGGATCAGCGTGAAGAAGCCGCCGGCGTAATCGCCGAGGTCGGCGCGGGACGTGTGAACAAACGTCGCCTCCTCGATGGCGTCGGCGGTCTGACGCCAGGAGAGGACGAAGTCTCGGTTGGGAATCTCGTTCTTGGCGGCGAGGACCACGGTTGTCCGGCTCGGCGTGCCGTCGGCGCGCTTCGCGTCGTCGATGCGCTCGATCTCGTGCAGCTCCGACGCGATGTCGACGAGGCCCGGGCCGCCCGTGTCGATGGTGACCGAGACGCCGATATCGTGCCCCGCGCGGGTGCCCGGCCGGGCGGGCTCCGGCGTGATGCGGCTGGCGTCGGGGACGTCGCTCGTGTTCTGGGCGAAGCCCGTGCCCATCCCCTCGATGACCTTGGGATCCGTGTAGAACCAGCGGCCGTTGAGCCAGCCGGTTCCGTCGGTGTACAGCTCGCCGAGCTCCCCGGAGCCGTCGCAGTACTTCGCCTCGAAGCGGTACCAGAGCACGGGCTGCCCGGCCCCGCCCGTGGCGCTGCCCCTGCCCCACCAGGTGTCGCCGGGGTACTTGATCGGCCGGGCGGCCGTGATCAGGGCGTCGAGCTTGCCCGTCTGGAGGCTGCCGAGCGTGGCCAGGTCGCCGGCGGCACCGACGGTGAGCGTGGCCGGTCCCAGCAGGACCAGGCCGTGGCGGGCCTCGAGCTCTGCGGGCACGACGGCGGGGCTGGCCGTGGGCGCGCCCGGGACGTAGCGCGGTCCCACGACCATCGGGAAGTCGAAGCGGTACACCTTGTCGCGACTCTGGAGCACCTCGACATAGCTGATCTCCACGACGACCTCGGCGCCGGGCTCGATGTTGGCCACCGACTGCGTGAAGATGTTGGGGCGCTCCTGCTCCAGGAGGCTCGCCACGTAGCCCTTCTCGCGGGCGGCCTCGTAGATCTGCCGGGCGAGCTGACGCTCCTTGACCTCGCCCTCGACGACGCGGTCACCGATGGTCATGGTCATGCGGTCCACGGCGGCGCGGTGGCTGAGGGGAAACGTGTAGACCGCCTCGATCTTCTTCTCGTAGGGGTTGTGATACGTCTGGGTGACGTTGACTCGGCTGAAGAATCCGGAGATCCGCACGTCGACGTCGGTGTGCTGGAGCGGGCACGGGCCGAGCGTGTTGCCCTCCTCGTCGAGGGCCTCGAGCCTGCCGCCCTCGGGCACCATGATCTGGTCGGCGTAGGCCGGACCCTGCGGGCTCGGCATGAGCAGGGCGAAGATCACGACCAGAAACATCAGCGAGGCGACAGCGGGTGAGTACCGGTTCATGATCACGCTCCTCGTGAAGGCAACGACTGTCGCGATCGATTCTCCGAAGGCGAACTTCGCGGGTTGGGCCGGTTGGGCGTGCCTTTCGCGCTGACGTGCCTCGGACAACCGGGCCATGAGCTCGTCACGGCCGGCGGCGGCCCGATCGGCGTTCACGTCGTGCCACTGCCGCAGCATCGAGTCCAGCTCGTCGTGCGGGGGCGGTCCAGGAGGTTGCTTGGTGCGATCAGTCATGACGGGTTTACTTCTCTTCTATGAGACCCGCGAGGCGGTCGCGGGCGCGGGCGAGCAGCTTGTAGTAGCCGCTGCGGGACAGGCCCAGCGCCGAGGCCGCGGCCCGCACCGGGTCGGCTTCCAGGTAATAGAGATGGACGGCCAGACGTTCGCGGTCATCGAGCTGATCCAGGGCGTTGCCGAGCCGTTGCAGCTGCTCGGCGTGCTCGGTCTCCTGTGAGGGGCCGGCCGCCGCGGCGGTGCCGGTCGAGCTCTTCGGGGCGTGGGCGGCACGGCTCACGGCGAACTGCTCCTCGTGACGCGTGCGGCGTCGCGCCGCGCGGCGGCGCTCGGAGCAGACCCGCCGGCTGATGGCGAACAGCCACGGGCGGAGCCGACCGGGATCCTCGACCTTGTGAAGCAGACGGTGGGCACGGATGAACGTCTCCTGCATCGCGTCCTCCGCCTCGACCAGCCACCGCTGCCGGCACAACGACAGCACGACGGGCGCAAGGCGGTCATACAGCCGGGCGAAGGCGTCGTCGTCACCCGCCTGGGCGGCGGCGAGGTCGGCGGCTTCGCGTTCGGCCGTATCAGTCATGGCCGCCGGATGCGCCGTGTCTCCCGGACCTCCGGATTTTTTGGCTCCGAGCGTTCTCACTGCGTGCCTTCGTGCCTCCGTGCCTTCGTCCCTCTCCTGTTATCATCCCTTTATGATCGGATGGTTCGACGCACTCGTGGGCCTGGGGATCGGTATTCTCCTGGGGGTTCTCGGCGCCTGGGTGTTCGCGCTGAAGCGGCGAACGCAACTCGCCGCCGATCTGGCCAACGCCCGAGCCGAGGCGGGATTGCTGTCGCGGCAGATCGAGACCCGGATCGCCGACGAGAAACGCCTCGAGGACTCGTTCACCGCGCTGGGCACCGAGGCGCTTCGAGCCAACAACGAGCAGTTCCTCGACCTGGCCCGGACCACCCTGCAGACGGCCCTCGCCGAGGCCAAGGGCGACGTCGAGAAGAGGCAGCTGGCCATCGACGGCATGGTGAAGCCCGTGAAGGAGCTGCTCGAAAAGCACGCCCACGCCGTCACGGAGATCGAGAAGAAGCGAGAGGTCGCCTACCGGGGGCTTGAGCAGCAGATCAGCGCCATCGCCGACTCGCACCGCGAGCTCAACCAGGCGACGGACAAGCTCACCACCGCCCTCCGACGGCCCGAGCAACGTGGCAAGTGGGGCGAGATGCAGCTGCGCAACGTGGTCCGCCTGGCCGGGATGTCCGAGCACTGTGACTTCACGCAGCAGCCGGCCACGGACGACCCGGCCACCCAGGACCGGCCCGACATGATCGTGCACCTGCCGGGCGAGGGTGTCATCGTCGTCGATTCCAAGGTCGCCCTGGATGCCTACCTGGACTCGCTGTCGCCCGACGCCGATCGCCCCGCGGCACTGCGGCGTCATGCCGAGCAGGTGGAGAGGCATCACCGTCGGCTGTCCGCCAAGAGCTATTGGGATCAGTTCGAGCGCACACCCAAGCTGGTCGTGATGTTCATGCCCCTGGAGTCGGCGCTATTGGCGGCAGTGGAGGTGAAGCCGGACATTCATGCCGCCGCCATGCGCAACCACGTGCTCATCGCCACGCCGACCTTGCTGGTGGCGCTGCTGCGCGCGGTGGCCTTCGGCTGGCAGCAGGACAACGTGGCCGACAACGCGCGGCAGATCGCGGCGGCGGGCAAGGAGCTCTACCAGCGGCTGTCGAGGTTCGTCACGCACTTCGAGGGGATCGGCGTTGCCGTGAAGCAGGCGGGCGAAGCGTACGACCGCGCGGTCGGCTCGCTGGAGAAGCGTCTGCTGCCCGCGGCCCGCGACCTCAAGGATCTGCACGTGACGACGGACGAATCGATCGACACGCCCGGCTCGGTGCAGGTCGAGCCGCGTCAGATCACGGCCACCGAGCTGAAGCCCGAGACGCCGAGTCATCTGAAGCGTTAGTGGATCTTCTAGCCCGGCCGGCGGGAGGGCCGGTTCTTGCCCTTGCCGTTGGCGGGAAAGCCGTTGGGCCTCGCCAGCGCCGCCTGGCCGTCGGCCGGCGTGTCGTCCTGCAGGCGGGCGACGATCTCGCGGGCCTGCGGCTCGCGAACCAGCACCGTCTCGCCCTCGTCGAGCCCCTGGGTGATCTCGATGTGCAGTCCCGAGGCCTGCCCCACCGACACGCGGCGCTGGGCGAAGCCCGCCCCCTGCGGCACGTAAACGTAGGCGGCCGGGCCGTCGTGGAAGACGGCCTGCAGCGGCACGTGGATCGCGTCCTCCACGAGGCCGACGTAGATCTCCGCCTTGCACCGCATGGACGGCTTGAGACCCAGATCGTTGCCGTCGGTGGTCAGTAGCACCTTGACCGTGTAGTCGCGGCGATTGGGGTCGCGCCAGCCGCCGGATTCGGCGAGCACCCCGATGGAGAGAACCTCGCCCTCCAGGACCGCTTCGGGCATGGCATCGGAGGAGACGATCGCCCGCTGGCCCGCCTCGATGAGGCCCGTCAGCGACTCGTTGACCTTGACCTCGGCCGTCATCTGCGACGTATCGGGCAGAACCATGACCAGCTCGTTCTTGCGGATCTCCGCCCCGACCTGGAGATCGCCGCGGTCGCCACGCGACCACCGGTTCTGCTCCAGGCTGTTGGCGTAGACGACCAGGCCGCCCGACGGCGCTCGAACCGTGCAGTACTCGAGCTGCTGGACCAGGTCCTCCAGGCGATCGTTCGTGCTGCGGAGGTGCGCCTGCTTGTTGGTCACGTCGGACTGTGCCCGCTCGATCTCTGCATTGTGCCGTTTTTCAACACGATCACGCTCCGCCTTGGCCTGCTCGACGTCGGAGTTCTTCTGGGCTTCCTGCTTCACGTGCTCGTACTGCTCGTAGACCTCGATGTCCAGCAGCGCCTGGTCGAGCCTCGCCTTGGCCTTGATCATGTTGATCTCGTCCGTGCGGAACTCGTCCTGGCTGATGAACTCCTGCTCGACGAGCAGCTTGGAATCCTCGTACTTGTCGAGGAGCCGGTCATAGTCCATCCTGGCGGTCTCTTTCTCGAGCGCCAGCTCCTGCCGCTTGGACACCACCTCGCCCAGCTTCCACGCCTCCAGCGCCAGCTCGGCCAGCGTCACGTCGAGGTCGGCCTTCTCGATGGCGCTGTCACGCTCGCTCATTCTGATCTCGAGGTTGGACTGGGCGCCGATCGCCGCGTTCTCGGCGGCGCTCAGGGCGTCCCGCGCGTCCTGGATCTTGTCCTCGATCTCGTCCTTGGCGAGGCGGAACAGCACGTCGCCCTCCTTGACGGTGGTCCCCTCCTCGACGATCTCAGTGATCTGCGCCCGGTACTCGAGACGGTTGCGGATCTCGATCTGCTTGAGGGCGGCCAGCTCGCCGGAGGCGGGCACCGAGATCTCGAAGGAGCCGCGCTCGACAACGTGCTTGTCCGGAGATCCGGCCTCGTGCGCGGAAGAGCCCCCGCCGCCGAGCAGCACGGCTGCCAGTGCCGCCGCGGCAACGAACACGACCGCCGAGACCACGATCAGCGTGGATCCCCCCCGACGCGTGGAGCTATGGGTCATCACGGTGAGCTTCCTGAACGGTCCAGAGGTGCCCCGGTCTACCGATGCCGGGCTCAGCGAACGTCGGCCCCCGCGAAAGGAACCATAGGGCACCTCCCGCACGGGATCGAGGGGAATCTCAGCTCACTCGGTCACGGCCCGGGTTGCGGCTGGCCGTAGTCGAGGGGCTCACCCTGCCGAAGCTCCATGCCCGCCAGAGGCCGGATCGTGCCGTCGGGCTCGATGCGAAGCTGACCGCTGTCCAGCAGGTACCGCAGGATCGCGATCTGGAGGTTCCGCCGGGCCAGCAGGTAGGAGTCCTGGGCGCGGAGCAGGCCGTCCGCCGCGAGATTGCGGTCCGTGGCGTTGGCTCGATCCGGCGCAGCATCGATCGACGCCAAACGGATTCCCGCGATCCGGAGGCTCTCCTCCTGAAGGTCGCGGCTGAAGATCGCGCTGTCGATGTTGCGCACCGATGCCCGCACCTCGACGGCCACGGTGTCGCGAAAGCGGGAGTACTCGCGAATGGTGCGCTCCAGGCCGATCTGTGTCTCGCGCAAGTTGATTCGCTCGATCGTGCGGTCAATCGGCAGCCCGAGCACCAGCGCCGCCCGAAACGTCGTGCTCTCGAGATCGAAGTCCAGACCGGGGTAGTCCCGGTCGTCGTCGGTGGGGATGACCACGGAGCCGCTGAGACCGAGATCGGCGAGCAGAGCGTTGCGGGCGTTGTTGATGGAGCGTCTCGCATCATCCACGAAGTCACGACGGTTCTGAAGATCGAGCCGGTAGCGCATCGCGACCTCCACCGCCTCGTCGAGATCCACCCTGGGCGGGGACAGCCCGGGACCCGAGGAGATGATCTCCACCGCCGTCTCCTCCGGCATCCCGATGCGGACCTTGAACCGGTCCACGGCCAGCCGGTAGCTCTCCTGCTGGCGGACGAGACCATCGCGGCGGCTCAGCGTCTCCTGCGCGGCTTCGGCTGCCTCGAAAGGCGGGCTCCGTCCCGCCTCGGTCAGGGCGACCGCCCGCGCCTCGAAGGTCTCCAGGAGTTTGACGTTCGCTTCGGTGTTGCGGATCGCCTGCTGGTCGATGACCAGGTCCAGGAAGTCGCTCGTGATCTCGACCAGGAAGTCCCGGCGGAATCGCTCGAAGCTTCGGGCGGCGTAGATGACGTTGCGCTCGGCCTGGATGAGGTCCTCGCGGGCCACCATGCCTGCACCACGCAGCAGCGGAACGTCGGCGGCGAAGATCAGGTCCGCGGTCTGGACATTCTCCCCCGCCACCCGCTCGTGCAGGTCCTCGGTCAGGGCGGTCAGGAACCGGGCGGAGACCTCGCCGCCGTACGGCAGACGCTGCGTCACCTGGAGGTCGTTGACCAGCCGCAGAGCCGTGTCATACAGCCCGTCGTCGCCGAAGGAGTCGATCACGAGCTCGGTGTCGTTGAAGACGCGCGGTCCCCAGAGGTGCCGCTCGCTCAGCAGTCGCAGCGCCTCCAGGACGTAGTCTTCCTCGGCGAAGCGGTACGCGCGGCTGTTACGGACGGCGTACATGAGCGCGGCGGGGAGATCGAGCTCGATCGCGTCGGTGGGTGTCCGGGCGTATCCGTCCAGACGCTGGATGACCCCGGCCGCGTCCTCGGCCGGCGGGTACGTCAGCTCACTGGCGGGCGGATTCTCGGTGGGTGGCTGATACGCGTACAGCTCATCGCCTTCGTACTTATCGGGCTTTGAGCCGGGCTCCCAGTCCAGACGGGGATCGATGGTGTCAGCGCCCAGCCCCTGGTTCGTCTCGTTGAGCAGCTCGCTGGTGCGGCGGTCGAGGTGGGCAAAGGGAGCCTCGCAGCCGGCGGCCCATGCCGTGGCGAGTGTCGCCAGCGCGGCTGCCCACCGCCGGTTCCCCCGCCTCGTCATGGTCAACAATCGAGCGTTCATGGGCTTGCGGCAAGTCTAGGGTTGCCGGGCCGTGACGGACACACGGCGTCCTCGGATTCCATTACGGTTACACTTCGGACCATGCCCAGCGTCACGTACGACGGACAGAGCTTCTCGATCGACAGCCGCCGCGTGTGGATCCTCGGTGCCTCGGTCGAGTACGCGCGGGTGCCGCCGGAGATGTGGGCCGAGCGGATTGCCGCCGCCCGCCAAGCCGGGTTCAACACGATCGCCACATCCTGCCCCTGGATGCTGCACGAGCCTCGCAAGGGCCGGTTCTCCTTTCACGGCGCCGGCGATGTCCGCGGGTTCGTGGAGCTGTGCGGCAAGGCGGGCATGTGGGTCATGCTGCGGCCGGGGCCGTTCGTGGGAGCCAACTTCGACGCCGGGGGGCTGCCGAGCTGGCTGCTGGAAACGCCGGGGGTCGCCCTGAGGGAGGCCAACGAGACGTTCCTGGAGCGGGTCGGTCTCTACTACCGCAAGCTGGTGGCGGAGCTGGCGGATCTGCAGGTGACCAACGACGGCCCCATCCTGCTCGTCCAGAGCGAGCACGCCTGGCTGTGCTCGAACCAGGTGCAGGCGGACCGTTATCTCCGCGAAGTCACCCGGTACCTCCGCGAAAACGGCATCAACGTTCCGATCACCAACGCCAACGATCTGTGGCAGGAGTCCGCGGGCACCATCGACACATGGCGCGGGCGCGACGAGCTGCTGGTGCACCTGCGCCAATTGCGGCTCGTTCAGACCAAGGCGCCGCGGCTCGTGAGCCAGTTCAATCCGGCGCACGCCGACGCCTGGGGCGAGTCCGAACCCGACACGAGCACGCCGCCGCAGGTCTTGCAGTGGCTCGCGCAAGTGCTGGCCGCCGGGGCGCAGCCGGTGGTGTGGCCGTTTCACGGCGGCACGAATTTCGGCTTCATCGGCGGGCGAAGGGCGGGCCGCCCCGACGGCTTCGTGACCTCAGCGGCCGCGGCCAGCGCGCCGTTGAGCGAGACGGGAAGCCGCGGCGCGAAGTACCGCGCGATCAAGCGTCTCGTCAGCTTCGCCAGCAACTTCGGCCATGTCTTCGCTGACCTGGCACCCGATTTCCACCCGGTGGCCCTCGATCTCGCCGAGCTCGACCCCTCCGCGAGGGCAGGGTCGAAGACGTCAGCCCGCCGCGTGTCGGTGCTCCACCTTCGCGGCGGGGCCGGCCAGGTGGTCTTTGTCTTCGCCGACGGGCCGCGTCAGGAGGCCACCCTGCTTCTCGACCAGGGCATACGGTTGCCTGT
Source organism: Phycisphaerales bacterium (assembly GCA_041580235.1). GTDB lineage: Bacteria > Planctomycetota > Phycisphaerae > Phycisphaerales > SM1A02 > JADFOJ01. Next base: position 18,629 of record JBFGEG010000013.1, on the reverse strand, counting down.
CTCCCTCGGCGACCAGCCCGTCGGGTGGTACGTGGTGGACGTCGACCTTCGCGGGTCGGGACGGCTGGATTACGCCAACCTCTGTCCGTACGCAATCGTGGGCCGTTCGATGCTCGTGCTGCAGGGACCGGCTCGCGCACCCGCCTATCTCTCGATCGACGGCTCCCCGCTCGAGGCCACGGTGCCGGCGGGAGGCAAGCCGCTGGTCCTCAAGCACAAGCGTCTCACCGTCGTGATCTGCAACCAGCAGCAGATCGACGAAACCTACCACGACGACACGGCGCTGCTGGTCAACGTCGGCGGTCTCACCCCCGACGGGGCGGTGCTGCCCGGAAAGAAAGGGAGCAGCGCCTGGACAATAACCGCCGAGGGGCAGGCCGAGCGGCTGGCGATCGAGTCACCGCGGCCGGGGGGCAGCACCACGATCAGCCTCGCTGAGTGGCAGGCGGCTCCGGCCCACGCCTACGTGAAGGGTGAGTCGCCGCGCTTTGCCACGCTCGAGGGTCCCGAGACGCTCGCCGCGTGCGGGGCGGCCGTGGGCTATGGCTGGTATCGCCTGCAGCTCAAGAACACGTCGGCCCGCAAGCGCCGGTGGCATCTGCCGCAATCGGCTGATCGCGTGCATCTGTTCATTGACGGCAAGCTGGCCCGCATCGTCGGCGTGGGACGCGGCGCCGATCACCGCGCGTTCGATCAGGCCCTGGCCAAGGGGCCGCACACGCTCGTGGCCCTGGTGGACAACTTCGGCCGGTTCGCCGAGGGCAACGATCTCGGCGAGAAGAAGGGGCTGTACGGGCACATCTACGAAGTGAAGCGACTGGCCGCCGTCAAGCCCAAGAAGCTCGAGGGCGGCGCCGTCGACCCGTTCGAGCTGCGCGGGTACCTCGCGGGCCGCACCCAGGGGCAGCTCAGCGACACCAACCAGGTTGCGTGGTCGTGGACGCACACCCGCAAGGCCCCGATTCTCCTGGAGATCGACGGCGCGAAGTCGAGCGGCACCGTGGTGCTCAACGGCAAGCCCGTGGCGTACTACGCGGGGGCGTCGGGCGGTTGCATGGCTCGCATCCTGCTCCGTCCCGGCGAGACCAAGGGGTTCAAGCGCGGCAAGAACGAGATCCGCTTCGCCCCGGACCTCAGGCAGCACAATGCCGCCGACGAAGTGTCGCGGGCCCTGACCATCTACGAGTGCGTGGACAGCATCTCCGGGGCCGCGTCCTGGGCCTTCGCCAAGTGGGAGCCCCCACCGGCGGCGGCGTACGGCCCCGTGAGCCGCACGGCCGCCACCCGGACGCTGCGGGGAGCCCCGTGCTGGTGGCGGACATCATTCGTCGTGAACGACGCGCCGCTGCCGCTGCGGCTTGACACCGCCGGACTGAGCAAGGGCCAGGCCTTCATCAACGGGCACAACGTCGGCCGCTACTTCACGGCGACCGCCGACGGTCGCCCCGTGGGGCCGCAACGCTACCTCTATGTCCCTCGGTCCTGGGTCAAGATCGGCGAGCACAACGAGCTGCTGGTGTTCGACGAGCACGGCTTCGGCCCGTATCGGGCGAGGCTCGTCTTCGGCCACGCGAAGGCCGAATGAAGGGGCGAGGGGTCGAGGGTCAGAAACCAGTGGGGCAAGCCCGTTCCAGGGACGCGGGATGGATGCCGCGGTTGGACCGGCAGGACGCCGTCAGCAGACTGTGAACCACCCGCCGCGCACCCGGTCTCACGGACCAACGTCGCCGGAACCGACCTTCGGCGTCTTGAGCTCGGTCTTCATCTCCATGTGCTGCCTGACCTCCTGCTCAAGATCGCCCATCCGGTACACGACCGAGGTGTCGTTGATGATCTCGCGGGTCGAGCTGGCCGGGAGCACCTCGTCGAGCCTGATGACCGCGCGGCCGCGGCCCTCGGATGTGAACAGGGCGAGACGCGCGGTCGCGGTCGGGGGAAGGCTCGGCGCCGTGACTTCCTGTGGGTCCGCCGCCTGGGTGAGCTGCACCGTCAGCTCGAGCATCCTGCCGTTGGTGGATGCCAGCGTGTAGACGATCGTCTGGTCGATCGTGACACCCCCCTCATGGATGGCGGTGGCCACCTGCCAGGAGGCGCCGACGCCCACGGGCTCGACGGGGAACGGAATCATGGTCTGCTTGAGCATCTCCTGGAGACCCTCGGTCTGGCCCCGGAGCATCGGGTTCATTCCCGCCGGCGGCATCACCTCGGCGTGCCGGCTCACGGCCCGGGCGGACAGGACTCCCCTGCCCCGCAGGCCGATGATCGACCGCATGTCCTGACGCATCCTCTCCAGCAGCGGCGGCGGCACGTCGGGTGCGTCGTGGACGATGATGTCGGTGCACTCGTACTCGTAGGTGATGTTGCGGGCCTCGTCGATGCCCGTCACCAGGGCCTCGATCGAGAACGTGATCGCCGGCGCAATCTCGGGGGCCAGAACGTCCTGCCCGACCGACTGGGTGGTCGAGACGTGCATCGTCAGATCGAACGGGTGACGCGCCCCGACGCTGGGCGCGAGGCGCAGCGCCTGGCGCGGCGATGCCCCGGCCTCGATCACCGTGACCACCGGTGCGCTTGACGGCTGCGAAGCGGCCGGCTGGCTGCCCAAGCACGGCGCGGCGGTGAGAACGGGGGCGATCAGAGACAACGACAGGACGTGGCGCATGGGATCGTTCTCCAGGCTTGCGGGACCGGGCCCCAATCTCTACTCTCCAACGAGTCGCCCCGTTCGAAGGAAAGGATGCCGGGTCCTCTTTTAACTCATGACGGAGCGGAAGAACACAACGTTTGATCGGCCGGGCGGGTATGCCATGCCCACCGGGGCCACGCAGATTCAGCAGCGGGCACGCAAGGACGTGGCCCAGGCGGACATTCGCCTTTACGGCGACTCGGTCGCTGCGTACCAGCCTCAACCCGGCGTGGAGCTCGATCCGGCGCACGAAGCCGCCGACCCCGAGACACGCGTGTACATCGGTGACTGCCGGGACGTGCTGGCACGACTGCCCCAGCGCGGGGCCGTGGACCTCGTTTTCGCCGATCCTCCGTTCAACTGGGACGTCCCCTACGCCGAGTGGCACGACGGCATGCCGCGGGCGGAGTATGAGCGGTTCACCTTTGACTGGCTCGACGCCTGTATCGGCGTGCTCGCTCCGCACGGAGCCCTGTGGGTCAACATCCCCGACGACACGGCGGCCGAGGCGGTGGTGCACTTGAAGCGACGCGGGCTGAGCATGATCAACTGGTGCATCTGGCACTTTCGCTTCGGGCAGCATCGAGAGACCTCGTTCATCATGAGCAAGGTGCACGTGCTGTATTTCGTCATGGATCCGGACCGGCGGACGTGGAATCCCGGCGAGATCCTGGAGCCCTCGGACCGCGCGAGCATCTACTTCGATCCGCGGACGCAGGCCAAGGAGAGCAACAAGGGGCTGCGGGTCCCCATGGACGTCTGGTACGGGAAGTACTGGGGGCGCATCCAGGGCAACAACAAGGAGCGTCGCCACCAGCACCACAACCAGATCCCGGAGGCATACCTGGAGCGCGTGATCCGTGCGACCTCCAACCCCGGCGATCTCGTCCTCGATCCGTTCCTCGGCAGCGGCACGACGAGCACGGTCGCCCGCGCGCTGGACCGCCGGTCGATCGGCGTCGAGTACTCCGCGGCGCACGCCGAGAGTGCGTGGCAGCGCATCACCGGCGTCGGCATGGTGCGCAAGGGCGCTGCCCTGGGCCAGTCGTCGGCGATCTTCGAGGCCCGCAAGCGGCGCGAGACACCGGCCCGACCCGCCTGAGCATTCGGCGATGCAGGAACCCTTCCCCTTCGGCGTCTGGCACTATCTCGCGGGGGGTGTGCTGGTGGGTCTCGGCATCGGTCTCGTCTATCTCCTGACGGGGCGCGTGGCGGGGGTCAGCAGCTTCCTGACCGCGGCCCAGTCGTGGTGGAGCCGCCGGCCGTGCTTCCGATCGCAGGCCATGATCGACGAGCGTGTCTGGAAGGGCGTGCTCGTGGGGGGACTCGTGCTGGGCGCGGCCGTGTACGCCCTCGGCTTCGGCGAGCTGTTCGTGACGGAGGTGCAGTGGTGGCGGCTGTTCGCCGGTGGCGTGCTGGTCGGGCTCGGCACGCGGACCGCCCGCGGCTGCACGTCGGGACACGGCATCTGCGGCGTGTCGGACTTCGCGCTGCCGTCGCTGGCCACGACCGTGATCTTCATGGCGGTGGCGATCGCGACAGCCAGGCTCGTGGTGCTCACGGGGCTGACGCCGTGAAGCGGCTGGTTGTCATCTTCGCCGGCGGGCTGCTGTTCGGTTTCGGCCTGGCCGTCTCCAACATGGTCAGGCAGGAGATCGTTCTCGGCTTCGTGCAGCTTCGCGATCTCGGTCTCGCGGTGACCATGGGCGCGGCGCTGCTGATCACGACGCCGATCTACCAATTCGCCGCGCGGGCCCGAAGGCAGCCTCCGCTGGGGCCGGACTACGACCGGCTCCCCCGCCGTGTCAGCTCCCGGCACCTGATCGGCGGCGCCGTCTTCGGGGTCGGGTGGGGTCTGTCCGGCGTGTGCCCGGGCTCGGCCATCGCCAGCATCGGTGTCGGGAACTGGCCGATCCTGGCCGCGATCGCGGGCATGCTGCTGGGCGCCTGGCTTCAGGGCGTGCTGATGTCCGGCTCGAGGCCGGTGTCCGAGCCGGCGGGACAAGACGCCACCGGTTGAGACCTGTTTTCCGCGGCAGCGCGGGAGAATCGTTCTTTGGCCGGGCGGCGGGAGCGGGTACCATCTGAACATCGCCCGCCCGCCCTCCCGAAGGACCCCCCAATGCAACATGATCGTGCTCGCACGTGGCTGTGCGCGGCCCTGTTCCCCGCCCTGTCCACCGTGGCGTCCGGCCAGCTTGCCGTCGTGTCGGTCGATCCGCCGCCGCATGCGCTGACGGCCCTGACCGGGACATCGATCACCGTGGAGTTCGACCAGGCTGTCGATCCCGCGTCGATCGACGCGAGCTCCTTCGGGGCGTTCGGGCGGTGGAGCGGAGCCGTGCAGGGAACGTACGCGTTCTCCAACGGCAACCAGACGGTCACGCTGGAGCCGGACCGCAACCTCTTCTTCGGCGAGCAGGTCATGGTCATCCTCTCCCACGACATCCAGACGCCCGGCGGCACGACGCTGCGCAGCGCCGGTTACTCGTGGCAGTTCTGGACGGCCGCCGCGCCCACGAACCGCAGCTTCACGACCCTGGACACGCTGAGCACCAATGCCGCCGCCGAGTCGAGCCGCCCCTACGGCGGGATCGCCACCGACCTCGACAACGACGGATGGGCCGACATCACCACGGTCAACGAGGATACCGCCGATCTGCGCGTGTTCATGAATCTCGCAGACGGGACGGGCAGCTACGGGGCGTTTCTCCAGCCGACCTCCCCCGTCAACACGCAGGCCAGCCCGTCGGAGCCCGCGGACTTCAACCGTGACGGCAACGCGGACATCTGCGTGGCCAACATCAGCACGGCCAGCGTTTCGATTCTGCTGGGCAACGGCGACGGCACCTTCGCACCGCAGCAGGAGATCACCGTGGGTCTTCAGCCGCGGGGCATCGCCGCGCTCGACGTCGATGGCGACGGCGACGTTGACATCGTCAACACCAACAGCGGCAGCAGCAACATGTCGGTGCTCGTCAACGACGGCTCCGGCGTGTTCGGGGCACCTTCGTTTTTCGAGGCGGGCGGCGCCGGTGAGTGGGCTCTCGCCGCGGCCGACATGAACGACGACGGCATCCTCGACCTCGTCATCGGGGCGAGAACCGTCCGGGACATCCTGGTCAACACGGGCAACGGCGACGGAACGTTCTCCTTCGCCAGCTCGCAGGACTCGGGCGGCGCCGTGTGGATGCTCGTGTGCGGCGACCTCGACGGCAACGGCACCGAGGACGTGGTCACCGCCAACAGCAACAGCAACAACGGCGCCGTCCTCCGCGGCGACGGGAACGGCAACCTCGCCGCCCCGCAGACGCATCCCACGGATCCCTTTCCTCTGGCCACCGACCTGGGTGATCTCGACGGCGACGGCGACCTCGACTGGGTGACTGCAAGCTTCGGCGGCGACTGGTTCGTGTTCACCAATAACGGCAGCGGCAGCTTTACCTTCGACCAGGAGCTGATCGCCCCCGCGGCGGCGTCCTGCTCGCTGGCGGTGGACATCGACAACGACGGCGATCTTGACCTGGCCCTCATTGACGAGATCGCCGACACCGTGGACCTTGATCTCAACAACGGCACCACGATTCCCGGCGACGTCGACGGCGACGGCACGGTCGGGATCGCGGATTTCCTGACCGTGCTCGGCACGTGGGGCCCCTGCCCGCAGCCGTGTCCGCCCTTCTGCGCGGCCGACGTCGATTTCGACTGCACGGTGGGGATCACGGATTTCCTGACCGTGCTCGGCAACTGGAGTCCCTGAGTCAAGGAGGTGATCGATGACGCGAGCACTGTGCCTGGCAACGATCGTGGCCACGGCCCTCGCCTCCGCGGCCGCCGCGCTCGGCGCCAACTGTGAGCAGACGAGCGTCGGCCTCACGCCGATCAACGACCTGGGAGCCGGCGTGTACCTGGGCCAGTTCCAGGGCGGGCTCTATCCCGGCGGGGTCAACGCGGCGCCGCCGGTCCACGCCGCGGAAGGTGTCATGCGAGCCGCCTCGGGCGTTCAGCCGCTGAACGCCGACGGCAGCCCTGATGCCGGCGGGGCCTACGTGCTGCTGTCGATCGGGATGTCCAACACCACCCAGGAGTTCTGCTCTCACGAGGGCTTCGAGCCGTGCGATCCCTGGACGTTCATGGGCCAGGCGGCCGTGCATCCCGACGTCAACGAGACGCAGCTTCGCATTGCCAACGGCGCCCGCGGCGGCCAGGCCGCGGCGGCGTGGGATTCGCCCGACGAACAGAACTACAACCGGATCCGCGACGAGGTGCTCGCACCGAAGGGGCTCACCGAGGCCCAGGTCCAGATCGCCTGGGTCAAGGTCGCCAATCCCGGGCCGACCCAGTCGCTGCCCGAGGCCAACGCCGACGCTTATCTGCTGCTGGCGTTCATGGGTGACATCGCGCGGGCCCTCAAGGTGCGCTACCCCAACCTCCAGCTCGCGTTCTTCTCCAGCCGCATCTACGCCGGCTACGCGTCGACGCCCCTGAACCCGGAACCGTATTCGTACGAGTCGGCCTTCGCCGTCAAGTGGCTCATCGAGGCGCAGATCGACCAGACGAGCGGCGGCGGCATCGACCCCGTCGCCGGAGACCTGAGCTACGACACGGTCGCCCCGTGGATCGGGTGGGGACCGTACCCGTGGGCCGACGGTCTCACGCCACGCAGTGACGGGCTGATCTGGACGTGCAGCAACCTGGCGAACGACGGCACCCACCCGTCCACGTCGGGCGAGGAGAAGGTGGGCTCGATGCTGTTGAGCTTCTTTCTCGACTCGCCGTACACGGAGCCGTGGTTCACCACGGGTATCTGCCCGGCCGACTGCGGCAACGTCAACGGCACCGTCGACATCGGCGACTTCCTGGCCGTCCTGGGCACGTGGGGGCAGGTGGGCGCGGCGTGCGACTTCGCGGGCCCTTCGGGGGTCGGGATCGACGAGTTTCTGGCGGTGCTCGGCCAGTGGGGCCCGTGCCCGTAGTACCCCGGCGCCGTTCGCCTATCCTTGAGACGTGTCGGTCTCGAGCCTGCTCCATGACGCCGCCGCGGCCACCGCGCTGTTCGACCGCGCGGCCGATTCGCTTCGCAACTCGCCGCACCGTGCCGGGTCGGCGGTGAGGCTGCCGGCGCGGGGGCGGCTGCTGGCCACCGGCGACCTGCACGACAACCCGGACCACTTTCGCAAGATCGTGCGTCTGGCCCGGCTCTCGGAGCCTGATCACCACGTGGTGCTGCACGAGATCATCCACGGCGAGGTGCTCGTCAACGGGATGGACCTCAGTCACCGGATGCTGGCCCGGGTGGCTCACCTGGCGGTCGAGAATCCGGGGCGGGTGCACGTGCTGCTGGCGAACCACGAGCTGGCCCAGCTGACGGGTCAGCGTGTCTCCAAGGGCGCCGGCGACAACGTCGAGCTGTTCGACGCGGGACTCGAATACGCCTTCGGCGACGAGTGCCACGCGGTGGCGGAGGCGATCAAGGGGTTCATCCGGGCCATGCCGCTGGCCGCCCTGAGCGAGTCGGGCCTGCTGTGCGCTCATTCCCTTCCCGCGCCGCGAATGCTCGACGCCTTCGATCCCGGCGTGCTCGACCGCGACCTGGAAGACGAGGACTATCGCTCGGGCGGTTCGGGTTACCTCATGGTGTGGGGCCGCGGCTACGGAGCCGACCAGATCGAGACGCTCGCGCAGCGCTGGGGCGTGCGCCTGTTCTGCCTTGGCCACGAGCACGTGGACAACGGCGTGGCTCTCCGCGGGAGCCGGGCCCTCATTCTCAACAGCGACCACGCGATGGGCACCGTGATCCCTCTCGACCTCGCCAACCTTCCGACCCCCGAAGAAGCGATGATGGCGGCCGTTCGCCTGGGTGCCCTGCCGCCCGTCGCCGAGTCGTCCGATGAGTGAGCCCTCGGTCATGCTTGCCATCGAAGCGTCGCAGCGGCACGGCGGGGTCGCCGTCCGCGATCCGCAGGGCCGGCATCACGTCGAGAGGCTGCGGTCCTCGGCGCGTCACGACGACGATCTGCTGGCCGCCGTCGACCGGCTGTATGACAGGCACGGCCTCCGGCCGGCGCAGACCGGCGCGGTCGCGGTGTCGGTCGGCCCCGGCGGCTTTACCGGACTGCGTATTGCCGTGTCGACGGCGAAGATGCTGGGCGAGGCGTTGGGCGCGAAGATCGTTGCCGTGCCGACCGCGCTGGTGGCGGCCGAATCGCACGACGGCCCCGGACCCATCATCATCGCGCTGGCCGCCAGGGACGACACCGCATGGGCGACACGCCTGACCCGCGACGAGACCGACGGCACGTGGATCATCGCCGGCGAAGCTGGCCTCGTGGACGCCGATACGATCTGGCTAAAGGGGATCAAAGCGGTTCTCGGCGATGATTATCTGCCCGGCCCGATTCGCGAACGCTGTCAAGCGCAGAAGGTGCCGGTGATCGAGCCCGTCTTCAGTCCGTCGGCGTGTCTCGACGTGGGGTGGCGGCTTCTCCAGGACGGTCGAACCAGCGATCCCTTGCTCCTGGCGCCCATTTATGCCCGCCCGCCGGCCGCGGTGCCAAGGCAGCCGCGACGGTGACCGATATCGCGCCGCCAAGACCGCACAGGTCGGCTGAACGGGACCATCGCGCTCGCTGAGCGGGGAACGGGCGTCTACGACACGAAGTTAAGTTCGAACCGGTCGATGACAAGGCGGGTAATATAGGGGGTGCGGAGGAACTAGTGCGCCCCTCGCTGCGCGAAACTTAAACAGTGAGGCCGGCCATGGTTAAGGGGAACGGGGCCGAAGATTGGGCGGGCAAGCAGGTCTTCACCACCGGTGAAGCCGCGGAGATCTGCAAGGTCTCGCAACAGACGATCATTCGGTGCTTTGACAGCGGGCGACTCCAGGGCTTTCGAGTCCCGGGCTCGAAGTTTCGCCGCATTCCGCGGGCGGAACTGCTTCGCTTCATGAAGACCAACGACATTCCGACCGACTTGCTCGAGAGCACGCGCAAGCGAATCCTGGTCGTGGATGACGATGAACAGATCGTCGAGCTCTTCGTGGACGTGCTGGGCCGCGACGATCGATTCGAGATCAAGACGGCCAAGACCGGGTACGACGCGGGGCTGCTCACGGAGCAGTTCAAGCCGCATCTGATCCTGCTCGATTACATGCTGCCGGACATCAACGGCAACCTCGTGTGCGATCGAATCCGGGCGAACCCCGATCTCGGGGGCACGAAGATCATCATCGTGTCCGGCGTCGTCAAGCGGGAAGAGATCGACGAGCTGCTGCAGAGCGGCGCGGACGACTTCGTCAAGAAGCCGTTCAACATCAACGAGCTTGTTGACCGGATGGCCGAGCTCCTGGAGGTGTGAGTCCGGAGGCCGCGTCGGATCGCTCAAGCTTGCCGCCGGGGGGTCGAGTGACACACCCGCAGACCCAACAAGTGCGTCGTGTCGAGCTGATCCTGCAGCAACTCGAAGCGCTGCCGACGCTGAGCTCGGTCGCCGTTCGCCTGCTGGACCTGACCACCTCGGAGACCTCCGAGGCCAAGGAGGTCGTCCAGCTGGTCGGTTCCGACCCGGCGCTGTCGAGCAAGGTCCTGAAGATGTGCCGCTGCCACTCGCGGGGGCGGGCCTCGATCGTCAAGAGCGTGGATCGGGCGGTCGTGCTGCTCGGCTTCGAGGCCGTCCGCAGCGCCGTGCTGTCGGTTCAGGTCTTCGAGCTCTTCGACGGCATGCCCAGCGCGGGCGGCGAGGTCCGCGGTGACCAGCCGGTCTTCGATCGCGTCATGTTCTGGCAGCACAGCATGGCGGTGGGCATCGCCTGCGAGATGCTGGTCGAGTCGACGAACCTCCGGGGCCGCCTCTCCCGCGGCGAGGCGTACATCAGCGGGCTGCTGCACGACCTGGGCCAGCTCACCCTGCACCTGATCATGCCCGCCAGCTTCGATCGCGTGATCGAGCTGGCCGAGAGCCAGGGGATTCCACTGGACCAGGCGTGCCGGCGCATTATCGGGATCGACAGCCATACCGCAGGCAAGCGACTGGCCGAGCACTGGCACCTGCCCAACTCGCTGGGCGACGTCTTGTGGCTGCACGGCCAGCCCTTCAACTCGCTGCCTGATCTGCCGCACCGCGACATGATCGAGCTCGTGTCGCTCGGCGATGCCATCGTGCGGCGGCAGCACATCTCCACCGTCGGCCATACGCCCGGAGGCGAAGACCTGGAGGCGATGTGCGGCCACCTGGGCATCGACGCCAAGGTGGTTGATAAGATCGTGCCGAAGCTCCACGACGAGCTGCGGGCGCGGGCCGAGAGCCTCGGCCTCAACGTCGAGACCAACACCGACATGCTGCTGCGATCGGTGAGCCGGGCCAACGAGGTTCTCGGACGCGTCAACGCGACGATGCGGCAGCGCACCGCCACGGCCGATATGCAGGCCAGGGTTCTCAAGGCCATCGCCGAGTTTCACGCGTCGGCGATGCCCAGCGGATCGGTGGTCTCGGTGCTGGGCAAGGTCGTGCAGTCCGTGGCGGAGACGTACGGGGACGGCTTCTTCGGCATGCTCTACCAGGCCAGGAGCGACCAGCCGTGGCAGTTCTTCCAGTTTGCCGCCGACGGACGGGTGCTCCGCAGTGACCTGATCGCGAGGCCCTTCGCCCCCAAGAGCGTGGACGAGCTGGGGGACGACATGCAGGTCTCCATGCAGGCGCTGGGGCTGCTGCCCTGGCTCAGCGATTACCTCAGCGATGCCAATAACCTGCAGGACGTCCGCCTGCTCGCCCTCAAGTGCGGCTGGGGGGTCAGCGCCGTCCTCTTTCACGAGCTGGCGGTGGACGGGCGCACCGATCGCCTGCACCTTGAGGCGCTCAGCCGCACCTGGGGGGCGGCCATCGCGGCGGCGGCCCAGCACCAGGGCGCCAAGCGGCTCGGCGAGGAGCTGGCCGAGACCAACCGGATGCTGACAGGCACGCAGGACCAGCTGGCCCGGGCCAAAGCCATGGCCGCCGTGGGCGAGATCGCAGCCGGCGCCGCCCACGAGATGAACAACCCGCTCATGGTCATTTCCGGCCGCTCGCAGTTGCTGGCGCATCGGCTCGAAGATCCGGAACTCAAGTCGATGGCACAGCAGGTCTTCGAACGGGCGCACGAGCTGAGCGACATGATCACCGCGCTGCGGTCGTTTTCCGAGCCGGTCTTTCCCGAGATCGGATCCACGGATCTCGCCGCGCTGCTTGGGCAGGTTGTTAACGAAATCAGCGCAAAAACAGAAGAAAAAGGTCGGGTCAGTCTGGTCATCGAAGAACAGCTTCCCCAGATCCCCGTCGACCCCGCACAGATTGCCGATGCGGTGCAGGAGTTGGTTCGTAACGCCTTCGAGGCCGATCCTTCGACACAGGTTGAGGTGCGTGTTCAAATCGATCGATTGGATGGCCGATTGAAGATTCAGGTGTCGGACAACGGGCCTGGACTCAGCGAACACGCCCTGGCTCACGCGTTCGACCCGTTCTTCAGTGAGAAGCCCGCCGGGCGCCAGCCGGGGCTCGGACTCGCCGTGGCGCAACGACTCGTCGAGGCGCACGACGGAAGGCTCACGCTGGAGAACAACCCGGCCGGAGGTGCGACGGCCACGATCTGGCTCAGCACCGTGCCGGCGGATCGACAGCGCGACGTGGCGTGACGTCGCGAAAGGAGGATCACCCCGTGGGGGGTTTCGGCCGGCGCGTCCGCCGGCAGGAGAAGGCATCTGATGGACCAGCTGGATCGCGAGATCGCCGAGGCCTTCACCGAGCAGCCGCTCCCACAGGGACCGGGGCGGATCCTCGTGGTCGGCGGGCCCGCGCGGCTTCAGTCGCGCCTTATCAGCCGGCTCACCCGACGCCGCCATCACTGCGTGAGCTTCAAGAGGCTCGAGGAAGCGAAGGCCGCCGTGAAGCGCGACCGGTTCGACCTCGTGGTGCTCCACCCGGTGCTTCCTGACGGCGACGGGCTGGAGCTCGCCCGCATGCTCCAGCAGGCCGCATCCTCGACCAAGACGATCATCCTCTCCAAGGACGAGTCATACGCCCTGGTCGTGGACGCCCTTCGCTGCGGCGTCAGCGATTTCGTCGACGCCGGCATCGCCCTGGATGACCTCGTCACCCGGATCGAATCGGCGCTCGACGACTCGCGGGCCGACACGCAGAGAGAGCGCCGTCTGGACCAGCTCAAGGTCGTGTGCAAGAAGCTCGTCGCCGCCCGCGAGGAGGTGTCGGAGCAGCTCGACCGGCTGTGCAAGGACCTCGTGGCGGCGTACCAGGACGTCTCGGAGCAGATGAGCGAGGTGGCCATGGCCGCCGAGTTCCGCACACTGCTCAAGCAGGAGCTCGATGTCGAGGACCTGCTTCGTACCGCCCTCGAATACCTGCTGACCAAGACGGGCCCGACCAACGCCGCGGTGTTCCTGCCCGACGGCCACAGCAACTTCGAGCTCGGCGCCTACGTGAACTATGACTGCCCGCGGGAGACGATCACGGTGCTGCTCAACCACCTGTGCCGCGCCGTCTGCCCGCAGATGAACGACGAGACCGAGATCGTGTCGTTCGACGACGCGCACGCCTTCGCGGAATGGGTGGGAGCCGATGCGGGCTTCCTCGCCGGCTGCCAGGTTCTGGCCTTCTGCTGCATGCACGAGGCCAGGTGCATGGCGGTGATGGTGCTGTTCCGCAGCAAGGACGAGCCCTTCGAGGAGTCGCTGGCCACCTCGATCGACATTCTCCGCGCGATCTTCGCCGAGCAGCTGGCCCACGTCATCCGAGTCCACCACCGTGCACGCCCGTCGTGGCCGAAGGATCCCCTCGACGACGAGTGCGACTCCAGTGACTACGACGACCTCGGCTTCGGCGACATGGTCGCCTGACCGTCCCGATCACCGGCAGCTGGAGACGCAGTTGCGGCCCTTCGCCTTGCTGTGGAACAGACACTGGTCCGCCCGAATGAGCAGCTGCTTCTTGTCGGCGGCGTCATCGGGGTAGGTCGCCAGGCCGAAGGAGGCCGTGACCCGTACGCCGATCTCCTCCTTTTCGAGGAAGCCGGTCGAGCTGATCCGCTCTCGCAGCCGCTCCACCTTCGCCAGCGCCTCATCCGGCCCCTGGCCCGGCAGGATCACGACGTACTCGTCCCCGCCGTAACGGACGATGCGATCCTCGGCGTTGAGGTCCCCATGCACGACATGGGCCACTTCCCGGAGGATCTTGGCGCCAAGCAGATGTCCGTGGGTATCGACGACCTCCTTGAAGTCGTCCATGTCGAAAAAGACCAGGGACAGCCTCTCACCGTCACGCACCTCGCCCAGCCATCGATCCAGATACTCGTGCAGGAATCGCGTGTTGTGGAAGCCCGAGACATCATCGCTCAGGCTTGCGGCATGCAGTTTCTCGTTCACTTGCTCCAGCTGCTGTCGATACTGATGCTGCGCCGCGACGTGTCGCCGCAGCTCGAGCTGCGCCATGACCTGCCGTGACAAGGCGCGAAGCGAGTGTGCCTGAGACTCCGTCAGCGTCCGCTGGACCCTGTCGATGACGCAGAGCGTGCCGAGCGCCTCCCCGCTGGCGGTGACGAGCGGAGCGCCGGCATAGAAGCGAATCGAGGGTGCCCCGGTCACGAGCGGATTGTCGGCGAACCGCTCGTCCTCCAGGGCGTCGGGAACGATCAGCAGATCGTCCTGCAGAACGGCATGGGCACAGAACGCAAGGTCACGCGAGGTCTCCGAGACTTCCAAGCCCTTGCGCGACTTGAACCACTGGCGATCACGGTCGACGAGGCTGACGAGCGAGATCGGCGTGTCACAGATCTCCGACGCGAGATGCGTGATGTCGTCGTAGCACTCCTCCGGGGGCGTGTCGAGGATGCGATACTCATGGAGAGCGGAGAGCCGCACCGATTCGTTCTGGGGCTGATCGGCTTGCATGACAACCTTGCACGGAACAGATGATGCCGGGGCCGCCGCCGGGCGTGCCGAGCCTCGGGCGGCGAGCATGGTATCGTCTTGACACGGCACCGCCCCCATTGTTCCAGCCTCCCGGAGACTTTGGCCGGACAGGACCTACGAGGGCCGGTCGTCCGGCGGGGCGAGGCTCCGGTCGCCGAAGTACGCCTGACGCCAGTCGAACCCGCCGTCGGCCGGCGGGGGCGCGGTGCTCCGGCCGCGTTGCCGGGGCAGGATGAGCACCGCGTTGTAGGGGGCGGGGCAGACGTGCTGGCAGACGCCGCAGCCGGTGCAGGTCTGCTCGTGGACCACCGGTTTGCCGGCCACGACCTCCAGGGCGCCCTCGACGGGGCACCGCTCGCTGCACACGGTGCAGAACGTGCCCTGGTGGGCCAGGCAGTTGGGCACCCTGATGCTGGCCGTGCCCATGGCCAGAGACGCATCGGCCGTGAGCACGCCCGGCTCGCACGCGGGTATGCACGGGGTGCCGTCGCACATGACGCAGGGCGACGTCATGGGGTCGATCACCGGGGTCCCGGCGGCACGACCGTACCGCTCACCGGCGAGGACGATCGCATCCACCGGGCAGGCGGTGATGCAGTCGCCGCAACGGGTGCATCCGGCCAGGAACGCCTCCTCGTCCACGGCGCCGGGAGGGCGGTGAACCAACGGCGGCGGCCCGGCCGGCGTCTCCGGCGGCCGGGCGCGGCCCGCCAGACGCCCCAGCATCATGTCACGGCGGGAGATGGAGTCGTCGGCGGTCACGGCCGCCCGGCATCGTCCCACGCGGCGGGGGGCGCAGGCAAGAGCATGCTCGCGTTTCCCGAAAAGAACGGCGACGTCTGGTCAAGGGTGGCCGCCACGGCGTGGCACTGCACGCAGTTGGCTCGTTGGGGATGATCCGTGCGGAGCCCCGGATAGCTCGCGGGGCCGTGGCAGCTGAGACAGTCGGTCCGCATGAGCGTGGCGTGGGGCATGACCGGCGGGGCTCCGGGCCACGGGCGAGCCGCGCCGGTCACCGCGTCGGTGCCCGCGAAGTCGTTGGCGACCGCCACGCCGCCGGCGGGGATCTCCAGGTTCTGCGATTCGACGTGACACTGCGCGCAGCTCACCAGGTGCGGGTGGCTCAGGGCCGGACCGAACCGCTTGCCGAGCCAGATGCCGTCGCCGTGACAGTCGAGACACGTCTTGGTCTTCACGAAGTTCCGCGAGTGCGGCATGACCGGCGGCGCGCCGTCATAGGCGCGTCTCGAGGCCCGCTGGGCGAGCGTCTCGAACCGCGCCGCCGCCTTGTCCTCCACCAGCGGCTGCCATCGCGTCGGACCGCGGTACACCGCGTCGGGGCGGGCGATGTCGGGGCCCTGGCCCAGGGTGATCGCGGCGGCGCCGGCGACCGCAGCCGCGATGAGAACGACCAGGCGGGACCGGGACCTGCTCACGACGGTCCTCCGGGCTTCTTGCGGCGGATCCTCGCCGCGCACTTCTTGTAATCCGGCTGCTTCGAGAAGGGGTCGTGCTCGTCGAGCGTGAGCTCGTTGATCTGCTGCGTCTCATCGAAGAAGGGGACGAAGACCGAGCCTCGCGGGGGCTCGCCGCGCCCGCCGATCCAGGCCGGCAGCTCCAGGGTCCCGCGGCGGGTCTCCAGGATCACGGTCTCGCCGGTGCGGACCCCGAGCTCGCGGGCGTCCTCGCGGTTCAGCTCGACGTAGGCGCCGGGCATGGCGCGATCGAGCTGGGGAATGCGTCTGGTCATCGTGCCGGAGTGCCAGTGCTCCAGGACGCGGCCGGTGCACAGCCACAGCGGGAAGTCGTCGTCGGGCACCTCCGGCGGAGGCTCGTAGGGGCGGAACCAGATCTGGGCGCGGTCGTCGTTCGTCGGCGAGTGATAGAACTGAAACTCGGCGCCGGAGGCCACGAAGGGGTCGTCAAACTCCGAAAAGCGGAAGCGTGTCTCCCGCCACGAGCCGTCGGCCTGCTCGACCACCGGCCAGCGCATGCCACGGGCCCGCACGAGCTCGCGGTACGGCGCGACGTTCTTGTGCTTCATGTGCGTGAACGGCCGGTACTCCTCGTAGAGGTACTCGTCGGCGTTGATGTCGTAGTAGCGCTCCCACTTCCATGTCGGCACCTCGCGGCCCTCTACGTCGGTCATAGTGAAGATGAACCGACCGTCGGCGCCGACCATGCCGGGCTGCCCCAGCTCCATGAGCCTGTGGGCCACCGCAATGATCTGCCAGCAGTCATCGCGGGCGTCGCCCGGCGGATCGACCATCTTGAACCACTGCTGGGTGCGACGCTCGGAGTTGCCGAAGACGCCGTTCTTTTCGACCCACATCGCCGAGGGGAGCACCAGGTCCGCGAGCCGGGTCGTCGCCGTGGGGTAGACGTCGGAGACGATGAGGAACTTGTCGTCGAGGTCGGCCTTGCCGTTGAAGAGCTTGGCCAGGTTGGGAAGCGTCTGCCCGGGGTTGGTGACCTGCACCCAGATGGTGTCGATCTCGCCGCCGGGGCTGCAGAAGCTCTCCCACATGGCCACCGTGTGGAGACCGGGCTTGGGGTTGATGCGGCCCTCGGGCAGGTTCCAGAGCTGCTCGCACTGCCGGCGGTGCTCGGGCTTGGCCACCACCCGCCCGCCGGGCAGGGCGTGGGCCAGCGTGCCGACCTCGCGGACGGTGCCGCAGGCCGACGGCTGGCCGGTGAGGCTCGTCGGTGCGTCGCCGGGGCGGCCGAAGTGGCCGCTGAGCAGGTGGAGGCCGTGGATCAGCGTGTTCATCGCGGTGCCGCGGGTGTGCTGGTTGACGCCCATGCACCAGAGGCTGGTGATTCTCAAGTCGCTGCGTCCGAACAGCTCGGCCAGCATTCGGATGTCGTCAGCCTTCACGCCGGAAAGCTCCTCCACGTATTGGGGCGTGTATGGCTCCAGCGATCGGCGGTACTCATCGAAGGAGATCGGACGGCCGTGCAGCGCCGGTGGGTCGGAGTCGGCCTTGAAACTGCAGTGGCGCCGCACGAACTCGCGGTCATAGGTGCCGTTGGCGAGAAGCAGATGCGCGATGCCGTTGGCGATGGCGAGATCGCCATGCGGTTTGAAGTTGATGTAGACGTCGGCGAGGTCGCTGCTGCGGGTCCGCCGCGTCTCCATGTCGATGATGGTGACCTTGTCACCGCGTGACTTGCGGTCGAGGACACGCGAGAACAGGACCGGGTGCATCTCGGCCGGGTTGTTGCCCCAGTTGATGAGCACGTCGCAGCGGTCGAGGTCGTCGTAGCAGCCGGCCGGCTCGTCCACGCCGTAGGCGGCCAGAAATCCCGTGACCGCGGAGGCCATGCACAGCCGGGCGTTCGGGTCGATGTGGTTGTTGGACAGCCCGCCCTTCATGAACTTGTTGGCGGCGTAGCCCTCGGGAATCGTCCACTGGCCGCTGCCGTAGAACGCGAAGCCGGCCGGGTTGTGCATGATCCGCCGGGCCACGAGGTCGATGGCCTCGTCCCAGGAGATCGGCACCAGCCGCCCGTTGCGGCGGGCCATCGGCTGCGTCAGCCGGTCCTGTCCGTACAGGGCGGAGCCGACGTGGTAGCCCTTGACGCACAGCAGGCCCTTGTTGACCTCGGCCCGCTGATCGCCCTGAATCGCCACGACGCGGCCGTTTTCGACGCCGACCAGCACGTGGCAGCCGGTGCCGCAGAACCGGCAGGGGGCCTTGTCCCACGTGATCCCCGGCTCGTTGTCGAGGATGGGCAGCGCGGCCGCGACGCCCCGGCCGGGTCTCAACGCGGCCGCGGTGGCGGCGGCCATGGCGGCGGACTTCACGAACGATCTGCGATCAACATCCATGGCCCGTGTGCTCCTTGTCTGCGTTTCCTCCCGCGACATCGGCAAAGTGGACGTAGGCCACTTCAACCATCGCGACCCCCGGCAGCTCTTTCAGCCAGTCGATCTGGCGGCGGCTCTCCCCGTCCGAGCTCGTCTCGAGAACGACCGGAACACGCGG
>JBFGEG010000012.1:0-49514 GCA_041580235.1 Phycisphaerales bacterium | reverse complement strand
TAATGTGCATCCTTTTTACGTGGCACGGATGCTCCACGGCGCGCAACAACAAGCTGGTTCTGCCCGGTCGAATCCAGTTCGGCCCCAATTGTCAAAGAGCGGTGCATTGTAGCGCCTTGGCGTCATCGGTCGATCGCCGCGGCCGTGTGAGGCAGGTTGTCCACCCTCGTGCCGGCAAATGCACACTGTGCGGGCCGGGCGACTTGGGGTCATCGATTCTGGCCCCAGCGGCATCGGGCCGGGAGAGCCGGGGCGACTTGCAGCGTGCGACCGCTCGCGATCGATGCTGCCGGCCGCGGATGACTGATGGTTTCAGGCACTCGAACGTGATCGAGACCACGAATCGCTCGGTGTCATCGGCTGATCGGCGCGCGCATGACCGGACGACTGAAACCAGCGGAGACCCTCGGCGATCGACTCGCGGCAGCATCGCATGGCCGGCAATCCCAGATCCTCCGCCGACCGGCGTCCGTCGAAGTGAAACGATCTCTGGGTGAGCTGAACGCCCGTCACGGTGGCCATGGGGAGCTTCCCGGTGACACGCCGGCAGAAGAACTCCTCGACGTGTGCAAACGAGATGGCGACGACGTAGGGAACACGCCAGCGAGGCACGGGACGGCCGGTCAACTTGGAAAGAAAACGCAGGAGATCGAGGATCGTCCAGTGCTCGTTGACGAGCAGGTAGCGCCGGCCGATCGTACCGCGCTGCGCGGCGGCCCAGATTCCCGCGGCGACGTCGCGGACGTCGATAAAGTTGAGGTCGCCGTCGAGGTGCCCCTTGACGCGGCCGTTGCAGAAGTCGCAGATCATTCGCGACGCCGGACCCAGACGGTGATCGCCGGGGCCGACGGGGATGCTCGGCCTGACGATGACGACCGGGTCGCCGGCGTCCGCGGCCTCGCACGCAGCCTGCTCGGCGAGCCACTTGCTGCGACAGTAAGGGCCGAGCATGTCGTCCAGCGACGTCCGGGTGTCCTCGGTGATGACCCCCTGGGTGCGTGGTGGAGCGAGGATCGACTCGGTCGAGACGTACACCGTCCGACGCGCCCCGGCGGCCCGGGCCGCGGTGAGCACATGACGCGTTCCCTGATGGTTGACCTGCTCGAACTCGTCGGGATCACGCGCCCAGAGGTTCGGGTTGGCGGCGAGATGCAGGACGATGTCGCAGCCGTGCGCGGCGTGCTCGACCGCCTCGGCGTCACGGATGTCCGCGAAGACGATCTCGATGTCGTTCTCGGGCAGGTGCGTGGTGGGGACGCCCGGCTTTTCCAGGACGCGCACCGTCCGGTCCCCCGCCACGAGCTGCTCCACGAGGTGGGAGCCGATGAAGCCGGCCCCGCCGGTGACCAGCACCCTCTCAGATCCGTTGTTCACGAGCGGTCTCTCCGGCAGCGCCGTTTTGTGGCCACGAGGCGGCGATCTCGTCAAGCCAGTGTAAAGCCGGCGCCAACCGCTGCTGCTCCATGCGCTTGACCAGGGCGTACACGGTCCGGTTCAGGTCACAGGCGACGCGCCCGCCTGCCAGCTCGATGAGGTGTCCGTTGAAGTTGTCGATCTCCGTGCGGCCCCTTGGAATGTCCCCGGCCATCGAGCAGTACGTGTTTCGCAACGTCCGGGAGAAGGGCCAGGCCAGTGCCCGCGCGACGAGAGGCCAGCGGAGGATGCGGTCCACGGTGTCGGGGTGAAAGGGTCCCACCTGGCCCAGGACAACGCGTGCTTCCTTGAGGATGCCGTAGTTCTCGCGTAAGAGCGTGAAGAAGAGTCTTCGAGCTCTCCGATACGTCAGCAGCTGACCGTTATCCAGTCCGGCGACCGCCGCCAGCGGGCTGATGGCCGCGTTGTACATGAGCTTGGCGTACTTGTACGGCAGGACGTCGGGAACCCACTTGACGTCAAAGCGGCCGTGCTGCTCCAGCACTCCGATGAGCCGGTCCACGTTGTCGGGCAAGACGCGTTGATTGCCGGTGCCCCAGTAACCGAGGTGAAGGCTGCCCGGTCGCGTGATCCGCGTCCGCGTCTGATGGGGGTGACATTCGGAGACGAAGGAAGCAATCCCTTCAATGCGGCTGCGCTCGACGAGGTCGCGATCAAAGCCGTTCTGAACGGGGATCACCTCGGTCGTTGACGGCAACCGGCTCAGGACCGCCTTGTTGTCGTAGCATTTCGTACAGAGGAGAATGATGCCGTCGGGCTGGGGCCGCCAGTCCGTAAAATGCACGAACTCGGCCGGCAGCGAAGGTCGGCCATTCACCCCGACGCCGTGACGGCGCCCCCATTCGATCTTCTGCTCGTCGGCATCAACGAACGTGACGTCGACGCCCCCTGCGCGCAGCGCGTGGCCCAGCGCGCAGCCGATTCCACCGGCGCCGACTACAAACATTTCGGCGTCCGCATGGTCAGACAGTTCCGTTGAGTCCCGCGGTTGGTCACGTGACCCCGCGGGATGGCTGGAGTTGATTCACGGTCGCATTATACGTGCTCGTGAGAATGACCTGACCGACCGATTACACCGTCTCCCACCGTCGGGCGGCGGTGCGGGCGATCCCGAGGAAAGCGACCGTCATCGCGGCCAGCACCAGCAGCTGCGGCCACAGCGCCCACACCGGCTCGTCGAAGTGAAACACTTTGCGGTAGCCGTCGATCGCCCAGCCGTTGAATGTGGCCAGGCCGACCGTCTGCATGGTCTCGGGCATCATGAACCGCGGGAACATGCTGCCGCCGACCGCCGACATGACCAGGATCACGATGGTGGAGATGCCCTGCAGCTGGCCGGGACTGCGGCACAACGTCCCCAGCACCAGGCCGAAGCCCGCGGCCGCCGCCGCCGCCACCGCGGTCATGACCACGAAGCCGACGACGTGGTTCACCGTCCACAGGTCGAGCCCGAACATCGCCCACCCCCAGACGAACATGACGGTCAGCTGCAGAAAGCCCATGATCGCCGCGAAGAGCCAGTAGTTGACGAGCAGCCGGCCCATGCCGATGTTCGTGTTGAGCAGGCGTTCCAGGGTGCCGGTGCGGTGCTCCTCGAGCAAGGCGCCCATGGCGCCCGCCATCGAGAACAGCAGGAACATCACGCCGATCGCCGCCGCGTAGAAGGCCACGATGCGCTGCCGGACGTCGGCGGTCTTCCCGGCCTCGTCCGGAGCGCCGATGTCGACGGTCTCGATCTGGACCATGCCGCTGAAGGCGTCGAGGCCGGCCTCGGAGCCGTCCAGGTCCCCCTCGGCCGCCGCGAGCTCCCCCAGCCAGTGGTCCATCTGCGTGCGCTGCTCGGGCGTCATGCCGACGTACTGGTCGAACTGATCCAGGCCGCGTTTCGCGAGCAGGTCGGGGGCGGCGGACATCGCGATCCCCTGGAGCAGCCCCGCCACCATCTGGTACGAGACGGGATCGGCCACCGTGTCCGCCAGCAGCTCGACGGTCGGGGCGTCACCGGCCAGGGTGCCGAACGACTCGCCGAAGCCCTCGGGGAAGATCAGCGCGACGTACACGTCGCCGTCCCTGACCAGCGTCTCGGCCTGCTTGCGCTCGTAGCGGGCCTGCGGATCGCCGGCCGGTCCGAGCCGCACGTCGAGGCTCGCGTCGGCCTGCAGGGCCTTGATGAGACGGCGGCTCGAGTCACTGTCGTCCTCGTCGATGACCGCGATCTCGACGTCGGACATGCCGCCTCCGCTGCCGGCCATGTTGCCGAAGACGCTGGCGAAGATCGAGAAGAAGACGACGGGCAGCACGAAGGTCAGCGCCAGCGCGACGTAGTCGCGTCTCAGGTTGAGCCATCCGCTCCGCAGGAGCGCGCCGATCATTCGCGAAGCTCCCGGCCGGTCAGGTGAAGAAAGACCGCGTGCAGGCTGGGCGCCTCGACGCGGACGTCCTCGACGGTGAACCCGGCGTCGTGAACCGTCGTGAGAAGCTGGGGCAGGTCCCCCGCCACGTCATCGATGCGGCTGCGGATGCAGCGCCCGTCCACCTCGAACCGGTCGCCCCAGCGGGTCCCATCGGGCGCGCGGTCCAGGGTCAGCGTCACGTGCCGCCCCCGCCCCACCGTCTCGGCGACGAGGCCCTCGAGGGTCCCCGACGCGATGGCCCGTCCGTGATCGATGATCACGATCCGGTCACACACGCGCTGGGCCTCGTCGAGCTGGTGCGTGGTTAGAAGAAGCGACGCCCCCGCCTGCCGCAGCTCGCCGAGCATCTCCCAGATCCGCTCGCGGCTCTGGGGATCGACGCCGACGGTCGGCTCGTCGAGCAGCACGACCTCCGGCTGGTGGAGAATTCCGCAGGCGATGTTGAGCCGGCGTTTCATCCCGCCGGAGAACCGCTTCGTCGGCTCGCCGGCGCGATCGGCCAGCCCCGTCCACTGAAGGGCCCACGCCACCCGGTCGCGCCGCTCGCTGCCTCGCAGACCGTACAGGGAGCCGAAGATCTGCAGGTTCTCCTGCGCCGTCAGGAGCGGATAGATGGCGATCTCCTGGGGCACGACGCCCAGACGCTGCCGGACGGAGTCCACGTCGGAACCCCCATTGCCGAGCGCCGCGCCGAGCAGTGTGATCGACCCGTCGTCGAGACGCACCCGGCCGGTGATGGACCGGACCAGCGTCGTCTTGCCGGCACCGTTGGGGCCCAGGAGGCCGAGCCACTCACCGCGGGCCAGGCCCACCTCGGCCCCGTCGAGGGCCTGAGTCGCCCCGAAACGCTTGCGAGCCCCCTGGATGGACAGAACGTCGGTCACTACTCGAGATTGTAAGGAAAGCGACCGCCGCGATTTTTCACAACGGTCGCCCGAAGCCGCCCGCCCACGGCGAGGGCCAGGGCGGCAGCCGTCGGAGTCCGGGCTGGCGATCCCGCGAACATCGCCGTGCGTCCGGGCACTGGATGGACAACGGGCGGAACCCTGCGTTACAGTCGGACTCCGGTTCAGGACCCGAAAAGGAGAAGGGCATGCGAGCGCATTTTCTGTTCGCCGGCGGGTGCTCACTGCTGCTGTGGTGCGGCACGGCGCAGGGTCAGGATTGGATGCGGCTCGATCCGGGTGCGACCGATCTGGGCACGAACTTCGCGGCGGCGCTCGGTGACGACCGGCAGGATCCCGCGCCGGCGCACTCTCATCGTCGCGTCTCGGCGGCCCCGCACGATCTGACCGTGAGCTTTGGCGAAGTGTCGAGCGACTGGACGTTTCTGGTCGCCTTTTACCTCTGGGTGCCCGCCATCGAGGGTGGCACCCGGATCGGCGGAGTCGCGGCCCCGGTCGATATGGACATCGGCGACGTGCTCGACCAGCTCCAGGGCGCCTTGACCGGTCACTTCCGGGCCCAGACCGGAAAGTGGGCCATCATCGCCGACGGCATGTGGGTGAAGCTTGGCGACGACCTGGGGGGCGGCATCTCCTTTGAGATTCAGCAGGTCATCGTCGAGACCGCCGTCGCCTACGAGATCGGCAACTGGCCGCTTGGCCAAGAGCCGATGCCGGCCGTGAGGCTGGAGGGCCTGCTCGGCACTCGCTACAACTATCTGCAATCGGGCGTCGTCTCTCCGGGGATGTCCTTGGAAACGAACATCGACTGGGTCGATCTCGTCGTCGGGGGTAACCTCTGGCTTGACCTCACCGACGAGCTGGCCATCTGGATCCGGGGTGACGTTGGCGGCTTCGGCATCGGGTCGTCCTCGGATCTCGTCTGGAACCTGGTCGTCGCCCTCGACTGGACGTTTGCCGACCGGTTCTCGCTGGTGGCGGGCTACCGTGTGCTCGACTACGACTACGACCGCGGCAGCGGACCGAGCACCTTCATCTACAACGTGACGATGCAGGGGCCGCTGCTGGCACTCACGTTCACCTTCTAACCGGGGCCAGGCATGTGCGGCTCGTCCGTGTTCGCCGCGACGACGTCACCCCGCTAAGCTTCCGCCGGTCGAACGCCTGTTAGAGGACACGATGAGAAAGTGGCTGTACCGGCTCGGGTGGGCAGGGGGCGGCCTGACGCTGCTGATGGCCCTCGCGGCGGTGCTGGGGTGGCTCGCGCTGCGGGCGAGCCTGCCGCGGACGAGCGGCGTCGTGACGGTGGCGGGGCTGTCGGCCCCGGTGGAGATCTCACGCGACGCGCTGGGTGTCCCCACCGTGCGCGGCGGGTCCTTCGAGGACGTCGCGCTGGGTCAGGGCTTCCTGCACGCCCAGGACCGGTTCTTCCAGATGGACATCAGCCGGCGGCTGGCGGCCGGCGAGCTGTCGGCGCTGCTCGGCGAGCTGGCGGTGGGCGTTGACGAGCGGATGCGTCGCTACCGCTACCGCCACGTCGCCGAGGCCGTGCTGGCCGGCCTGCCGCCGCGTCACCGCCGCGCCCTGGAGTCGTACACGGCCGGTGTCAACGCGGGGCTGGCGGATCTCGCCGCGCGCCCGCCGGAGTACTTCCTGCTTCGCGTGCGGCCGGAGCCGTGGACGCCCGAGGACTGCGTGCTGCTGCTGCACTTTTTCTTCGAGGGGCTGTCGCTCAACGATGTTCTCGAGAAACCCGCCGGCGTCATGCAGGCAACGCTGCCCCCGGCCCTGTATGAGTTTCTCACACCGGACGCGAGCCGCTTCGATGCGCCGCTGATCACCCACGCCAGCCCCGAAGAGGTCGTCGCGCCGCTGGCCGTGCCGGGGCCGGAGGTCGTGGACCTGCGCAGCGCCGAGCCCGTGACCCCGGACCGCGACGTCGTGCGACCGCTGGGCATGGCCGTGGCGGGATCCAACAGCTGGGCCGTGGCGGGGTCGCGAACGTCACACGGCGGGGCCATGCTGGCCAACGACCCGCACCTGGCCCTGGGCGTGCCCAACGTCTGGTACCGGGCGACCCTGGAGTGGGGCGACAACATCGTGCAGGGCGTCGGCCCCCCGGGTGTTCCCAGCATCATCATCGGGGCCAGCCATGACCTGGCGTGGGGGGTGACCAACAGCATCGCCGACCAGCTCGACCTGGTCGTGATCGAGACGATCCCCTCCAGCCCCGGACACTACCTGACGCCGGACGGCCCACGGTTCTTTGAGAAGATCGTCGAGCGCATCGCGATCAAGGGCGGCGAACCGCGTCGTTTCGAGATCCTCACGACACGATGGGGTCCCGTCGTAGACCACGACTGGCGGGGGCGGCCGCTTGCGCTCCGCTCGCGGGCCCTGAGCTCCGACGGCGCGGACTTTGGTCTGTTCGATCTCGTCACCGCCCGCACGATCGAGGACGGAATCGAGATCCTGCGACGGTGGAAGGGCCCGTCGCTCAACTGGGTGCTCGCCGACGGCACCGGACGCATCGGCTGGATCGTGGGCGGGCAGCTGCCCAGCCGCGTGGGCTTCGACGGCAAGACGCCGGTGTCGTGGGCGGACGGCACCCGGCGCTGGGAGGGCTCGCTCGACGAGACGCAACGCCCGGTGGTCGTCGATCCGCCGCAGGGAGTCCTCTATACCGCCAACAACCGGACGGTGCCGCTGGACCGCTCGCGGCAACTCGGCCGCGTGTGGGTCATGCCGGTCCGCGCCAGACGGATCGCCGAGCGTCTGGGCGACGGCGACGGCTTCTCCGAGACGGACCTCCTGGACATCCAGCTCGACACGACCAGCCTCGTGCACGGGCTCGCCCGGGATCTCGTGCTGGAGGTCACGACACCCGACGAGACCGACCCGGGCCTGGCGGCGGCCCGCGCTCTGGCCGAGTCGTGGAACGGGACGGCCGACGCCGATGAGCGGGGGTTCCGCCTGCTGCACCACTACTACGACCGGCTGCAGGAGCGTCTGCTGGTCGGGTTGCTGACGCCGGCGCTGGAGGCCGACGAGGCGTTCGTCTACAACTGGCCGCTCGCCGACGAGCCGTTGCGGCGGATCCTGGAGACGAGACCCGCGCACCTGCTGCCGGGGGGCCACGACGACTGGCCGGCGGCGCTTCGTGCGGTGCTTGTCGAGACGATCGCCGAGCTGGAGGCCGAGCCGCCCGGCCTCGACGCCCCGTGGGGCGCGGTGAACCGCGCGTCGATCCGCCACCCGGTGGCGATGGCCGTGCCGTGGCTGGGGCGAATGCTGAACATGCCGCGTGATGCCCTGCCGGGCTGGCGGGCGAGCGTGCGGGTCCAGACGCCGCGCTACGGCGCCACCCTGCGCATGGTGGTCAGCCCGGGCCGCGACGAGACGGCCTTGTTTCACATGCCGACGGGACAGAGCGGCCACTTTCTTTCGCCGCACTACGACGACGGTCACCACGCCTGGGTGGAGGGTCTGGCCACGCCGCTGGCGGCGGGCCCCGCCGTGTCGACGTTGACCCTTCAGCCCTAGACTGAATTCCGCGCTCACTATGCGGTAGCCGGATCGGCGGGTTGGAGCGAGGATCACGATATGGACACTGCAGAGTTTCGTGCGTCCGGCCACCGGGTCGTCGACCTGCTGGCCGACTACCTCGACACGGTCGAGGACAAGCCCCTGTTCTCCAACGTCGAGCCGGCCGTGGTGGACGCGGTCTTCGACGAGCCGGTCCCGAAGGAACCGTCATCGGCCGACGACGTGCTGCGCGAGGTGCAGGACAGATTGCTGCCGTACTGCACGCACGTGAATCACCCCGGCTACTTCGGGCTGATCACACCGACGCCGCTACCCGTCGGCGTGCTCGGCGACTTCATCGCGTCGGCCCTGAACCAGAACCTCGGTGACTTCACGATCGGGCCGTCGGCGGTGGCCATGGAGCGCCGCACGATCCGCTGGCTCAACGACCTGGTGGGCTACAACGGGCGGGCGGGCGGCAACCTCACCAGCGGCGGCATGATGGCGAACTTTCTGGGGGTCAAGCTCGCCCGCGACTGGGCCACCGGCGACGGCGCGCAGCACGAGGGCCTGCGGGAGGTCGGCGCCGTCTATGTCTCCGAGGAGCGTCACGTCTCGGTCGACAAGGCCGTCGACTGCGTGGGCCTGGGCCGCAAGGCGTTGCGTGTGCTGCCGACCGACGACGAGTTCCGGGTGCGGATCGACGCCCTGGAGGCCGCCATCGCCGCGGACCGCGCCGCCGGTATCAAGCCCCTGTGCCTCGTGGGCATGGCGGGCACGACCAACACCGGCGCCGTGGACACTCTGGCGGACCTTCGCCGCATCGCCGACCGCGAGGGCATGTGGCTCCACGTCGACGCCGCCTACGGGGGCGGGATGCTCCTGTCGCACCGGTGGCCGGGGCTTCTCACCGGCCTGGAGCACGCCGACTCCATCACCATCGATCCCCACAAGTGGTTCTACGCGCCCCTCGATGCCGGGGCGATCCTGGTGAAGGATGCGTCGCGTCTCACCGCGTCATTCGGCCTGCGGCCGCCCTATCTCACCGACGAGCTGGACACGGCCGGCGAGCGCTATCAGTACTACGTGCACGGCTTCGAGCAGTCGCGGCGATTCCGAAGCCTCAAGGTGTGGATGAGCTTCAAGCGGTACGGCACGGCGCAGCTTGGACGTTGGGTCGACGCCAACGTCGAGCAGGCACGGCACCTGTGGGATCTCGTCGAGGCCGACGAGGACTTCCGGGCCGTGATGAAGCCGCCCATGTCGGCGATCTGCATCCGCTACGAGCCGCCGGGCATGGACGAGCCCGAGCTGTCGCAGCTGCACCATGAAGTCGCCCGGCGGGTCGAGGCGGGCGGCCGCTTCTGGATTTCCACGACGCGGCTCAAGGGCCGGTGGTGGTTCCGGATCAACCCCGTCAACTTCCGGACCCGGCCGCAGCACATGGACGAGCTGCTGGCGCTGCTGCGGCAGGAGTGCGAGCAGCTTCGCGCACTCAGGGCAGCGGGAGCCTAAACTGACGCAGGCTGCGTCGAAATAGGGAGCTCACCATGGCCGGCGACACGCGCTCACCGCGCATCGAGACGTTCGCCTGGGGGAAGGTCGAGGTCGAGGGCTGCCCGGCGCCGTACAAGGATGCCAAGCTCTTTCCCGGCGGCTCGCGGGCCTGGGACTGGGACGAGACGGGCACCAAGCACGCGCCGGGGATCCAGCCGTCGGACGTCGAGGAGCTCCTGGAGCACGGGGCGACGGTGATCGTGCTCGCCCGCGGCATGTACGAACGGCTGCAGGTCTGCCCGGAGACGCTGCAGATGCTCAAGGAGAGAGACGTCACCGTCGAGGTGCTGCCCACGGAGGACGCCGTCAAGCGGTACAACACGCTGGCGGAGTCGAAGCCGGTCGGCGCGCTCATCCACTCGACGTGTTAGTGCGTGCGGTCAGGCCAGCGGGTTGCCGAACTGGTCCCGGTACACCGGGACGATCGCCTGCAGCACGTGCATGAGCACCTCGGCGGGCATGCCGACGGCGCCGATCTTGGTGAGCAGCGTCTCTTTGTAGTAGCCCAGCACGGGCGCGGTCTCGTCGTCGTAGACCGCGAATCGCCGACGGATCACCGACTCATCGGCGTCGTCGGTTCGACCCTCCTTGAGGGCCCGCTTCTTGAGACGCTCGACCATGTCGTCGATGTTCGGGGCCTCCAGGTGAATGACGCGGAGGACCTCGACGTGGGCTTCGAGGGCCGTGCACTGGGCGATGTTGCGAGGGATGCCGTCGAGCACGAGCAGCTCGAAGTCGGGCCGGTACGTCCCGTCGCCGACGCGACGCCGCACGTGATCCTCCCACACCTCGATGGTGACGTCGTCGGGGACCAGCAGCCCCTGTGACGAGTACTCGTGAAACTTCCTGCCCAGATCGGATCCCTTGTCGAGCCCGCGGAAGATGTCACCGCTGGCCATGTGGACGAAGCCCGGGATCCGCCCCAGCAGCTTGCCCTGGGTTCCCTTACCCACGCCCGGGGCGCCGAACAGCAGCACGCTGCGGTACTTATCTGCCATGAGACGTCCAGTATGGCGGTCCGGGGCGTTTCGTGTCAATTGTGCCGGCCGGTGGCGAACCGCCCGCGTTGAGCGTATGTTCCCGGTTCGCATGCGAGGACTGACGCGACGGTGGCTCTTCCGCAGGGAGGCGCAGGACACCGGCCTGCCGCTGGTTCAGCGCGTTTTGCGGGCCCGCGGCCTGGACGACACCGAGTCGGCCCAGCGGTTCTGCCGGCCACAGCTCACCCACCTGTACGACCCGCAGCTGCTGCCGGGGCTCGACCCCGCCGTCAACCGGATCGCCCATGCCGTGCGGCACGGTGAGCGGATCGTCATCTACTGCGACTACGACGTCGACGGGATCACCGCCTGTGCCATCCTCTGGCACGTCATCAAGGCGATCGCGCCGGACGCCGACGTGCGGACCTACGTGCCCCACCGGCTGGAGGAGGGTTACGGGCTCAACGCCGATGCGCTGCGGCTGCTGCGTGACGAAGGCGCGCAGCTGGTGATCTCCGTCGACTGCGGCATCACGGCCTGCGCGTCGGCGGCGGTCGCCCGCGAGATCGGCCTCGACCTCGTGGTCACCGACCATCACCACCCGGCCGAGTCCGGAGAGCTGCCCCAGGCCGTGGCCCTCGTCCACCCCCGACTCGACGGCGGCGGCCCCTATCCCTTCGGCGAGCTGTGCGGGGCGGGGGTCGCCTTCAAGCTCGCCTGGGGATTCGCGACCCACTGGTGCGGCTCGCGTCGCGTGCCCAAGCCGATCCAGAAGGTCCTGCTGGACATGCTGCCGCTGGCGGCGCTGGGCACCATCGCCGACGTCGTCCCCCTGGTCGGTGAGAACAGGACCATCGTGACCTACGGCCTCCGCTGGATCCGCCAGACCCCGATTCCCGGTCTCCGCGCACTGATCGAGGCGTCCGGGCTCATGAGCGACGACATCGACACGGAGAAGGTCGGCTTCGTCCTGGCCCCGCGTCTCAACGCGTGCGGCCGGATGGGGCACGCCGCGGAAGCCGTCCGGCTGCTCACCGACGCCCCCGAGGTCGAGGCCCGCGCCATCGCCGAGCGGCTTGCGCGTCTCAACCGGCAGCGACAGAAGACGGAGCGCACGATCACGGAGCACGCCACGCAGATGGCCGAAGACGCCGGCATGACCGGC
This sequence comes from Phycisphaerales bacterium, assembly GCA_041580235.1. Lineage (GTDB taxonomy): Bacteria > Planctomycetota > Phycisphaerae > Phycisphaerales > SM1A02 > JADFOJ01. Next base: position 37,534 of record JBFGEG010000012.1, on the reverse strand, counting down.
GACGACCGCCGCGTGATCGTGCTCGCCGATGAGTCCTGGCACGCGGGGGTCGTGGGCATCGTCTGCTCGCGTCTGGTCGATCGCTTCTGCCGGCCCGTGGTTCTGCTGCAGACCCGCGGCGACGTCTGCAAGGGTTCGGCCCGCAGCATCGAGGGGTACTCGCTGCACGAGGCGCTGCGGGCCACGGCGGAGCACCTGACGAGCTTCGGCGGCCACGACGCCGCGGCAGGCCTGTCGCTGAGCAGCGAGCGGCTCGAAGCGTTCACCGCCGCCCTCACCGAGCACGCCAACGCCCACATCTCCGGCGAACGGCTGACGCCGAGCCTGTGGATCGACTGCGACGCGGGGATCGACGAGCTCGAGATCGATTGTGTGCAGCGGATCGGCTCACTCTCTCCGTTCGGCCGGGCCAATCCCCGGCCCACGATCCGCGTCGAGGACGTCACCCTCGCCGGTCCGCCGAAGCAGATCGGCGGCAACGGCCAGCACCTGACCATGAGCCTGCGGTCCGATGACGGCAGCAACGGCGGGCGCCGGTGGATGCGGTGCGTGTGGTTCAGAGCGGGCGCCATGGCCGGCGATCTCACGCCGGGCCTGCGGATCGACGCGGTCATCGAGCCCAAGATCAACGAGTGGAACGGCCGCGTGTCGGTGGAAGGAATCGTCCGGGACGTGCGGGTGCGGGAGACGGTCTAGCGTGTAAGTCCCGCCGCGACGAGGACGACGCGCAGCCCCCGCTCGTCGGACTCGTCGAACGCCGCGGTCTCCCAGGAGTCGAGGTCCAGCACGCCCCAGCAGGTGCCCTGCTCGTCGAGCAGCGGCAGGGCGATCTCCGAGCGGTCGTTGGGATCACAGGCGATGTAGTCCTCTCCCAGCGCCGAGACGTCGTCCACGATGCGCGGCCGCTGGAACTGCAGCGCCTGGCCGCACACGCCATGCACGGCCAGGGGCGAGCACGCGGGCTTGTCCCGGTGCGGCCCCAGCTCCAGCCGCTCGTCGGCCGAGGTGCCCGGCCGCTCGACATAGAAGCCCACCCACGACACGCCCTTGTCGTGCAGTGCCTCCCACAGCGCATCCACGACGGCCCGCATCCGCTGCTCGCGGGTGCCGGAGCAGGACAGGCACGTGGCAATCTTGTCATATGGCCGATCGGGCATACGTGAAATGATAGCCGAAAGCGTGTCCGGATTTGAAGTCTCCAGACCGAGATTCGCGGCCCCCGGCCTACCCGCCGCCGCCGATCGTCTGGCCCATGTTGAAGATGGGCAGCAGCAGCGCCGTGGCCACGGTGCCGATGACCCCACCCATGAAGACGATCATCATCGGCTCGATGAACTGGGTGACGCGGGCGACCGAAGCGTCGAGCTCCTCCTGGCTGAAGTCGGCGATCTTCTCCATCACCTCGGGCAGCCGCCCCGACTTCTCGCCGGCGGCGATCATCGAGGCCACGTTGGGGGCCACGATCCGGCTCTTGAAGACGGCATCGCTGATCTGGCGGCCCTCCCGCACGCCCCGCTCCATGGCGTCCCACAGGTCGTCGTAGTACATGTTGCCGGTCACCCCGCGGCAGATGTCGATGACGTCCAGGACGTTGACGCCCGCCGCCAGCAGCGTGGCCATGGTCCTCGTGGCGCGGGTGATGTACAGGTGGTTGTACATGACCCGGAGGAGGGGGACATGAAGACGCAACCAGTCCAACGTCCTGCGTCCGGAGCGCCGCCTCGACCAGACGACGAGCACGACGATCAGGACGGCCAGGGTCGGTCCGTAGTACATGTACTGGGTGGTCATGAACTCGCTGATGCCCAGAAGAACCCGGGTCGGTTTGGGCAGCGTTGCCTCCCGCGCCTCGTAGATCCGGGCGAAGCGAGGCAGGACAAAGGACATCAGGAAGATCGTGATCGCCACCCCGGAGGCCATCATGAACAGCGGATAGGCCAGAGCGCCCTTGATCTGCTTGACGGTGCGGCGCTCCTTGGCCAGGTATTCGCCGACCCGCCCCATCATCGTCGCCAGCGTGCCCGAAGCCTCCGACGCCTTCATGAGGCTGATCATCATGCCGGGGAAAACCCTCGGCCACTTCTCCATGGCCCCCGACAGCGGCTCGCCGCTCTCGATGTCGTCGCACAGCACGTCGAGCACGGCGCGGAACTCCGGCCGCGGCGTCTGCTTGCGGAACGCATCGAGGCCCTCCGAGAGCGGCACCCCCGTCTCCATCATGACGGACAGTTGCTGGCAGAAGGCGATGACGTCCTCACGCCGGACGCGTTTGGCGGCCTCGTTGCGCCGGATCTGTCTCTCGTCGAGCTCGGCGAATGCGCGCAGGGGGCTCGCCTCGATCTCGAAGACAAACTGTCCCTCGGCGCGGAGGCGGGAGCTGACCTCCTCGGCGCTCGCGGCCACCATGGTGCCGTCGGTGACGTCACCAGAGCTTGTACGGGCCTTGTAGGCGTAGGTGCTTTGCGCCGGCATCGCGCTGCTCCCGTCACGTGGTCGTGACGTAGAAGACCTCCCCGACCGTGGTCAGTCCGCCCTTGACCTTCTCCATGCCGTCGGCCTGGAGCGTCACGAACCCGTTCTTGGCGAGGATCTCACGCAGATCCTGCAGGGTCGCTCCCCGCGAGATCGCCGCGAGCACGTACTCGTCGGGTACGAGCAGCTCGAAGATGCCGATCCGGCCCGCGAAGCCGGTGCCGCGACACCGTGCGCAGCCCTCGCCCACGTAGAGGCACTCCACCGGCCCCGTGTAGTTCTCCACGGCCTCCCGCAGCACGGGCTCCGGGTCGGACGGCCGCTTGCAGTGCGGGCAGATCTTGCGGACGAGCCGCTGGCCGAGGACGCCGCGCATCGTCGCCGCCACCAGGTACGGCTCGATGCCGATGTTGATGAGCCGCGTCACGGCGCTGGGCGAGTCGTTCGTGTGCAGCGTCGAGAACGCGAGGTGCCCGGTGAGCGCTGCCTGGGTGACGATCGACGCCGTCTCGGCGTCGCGGACCTCGCCGACCATGAGAATGTCCGGATCCTGACGGAGCAGGGCCCGCAGCGCGCCGCCGAAGGTGTACCCGGCCCGCTCGTTCACCTGCGACTGGTTGATGCCGGGGATGGTCGCCTCGATCGGGTCCTCGACGGTGGAGATGTTGAGCTCGTCCGAGTTCAACATGCTGAGAACGGAGTAGAGCGTTGTCGACTTGCCGGAGCCCGTGGGGCCGGTCACGAGCACGACCCCGTTGGGCTGCGAGATCACCGCCTTCCAACCCTCCAGCATCTGCTTGGAGAAGCCGAGCTTGTCCAGCGTCACGATGGCGTTGCGGTGGTCGATGATCCGGATGGCGACCTTCTCGCCGAACTTGCCGGGAATCGTCGAAACGCGGAGATCGATGGGCCGGCCCTCCATCATGGCGTGGACGTCGCCGTCCTGCGGCAGTCGGCGCTCCGAGATGTCCAGGTTGCTCATGATCTTGATGCGGCTCGTGATGGCCGCGTGCATCTGGTAGGGCGGCGAGAGCTTCTCGAACAGCTTGCCGTCGACGCGATAGCGCACGCGAAGGCGATGGTTGCCGGGCTCGATGTGGATGTCCGACGCCCCGTCCTGGACCGCGGAGTAGATCAGGTAATTGACCAGCTTGACCACGGGGCTGCGGCCGGCGACTTCCTGAAGATCCGCCAGGTCGGCGACCTGCTTCTCGATGACGCTGAAGTCCGCATCGTCGATGTCCTCGTAAATGTCGTCCACCACGAACACGTTGGCCGCAGGCAGGTACGCCTGCAGCGACGAGGCAATCTCCGCCTTGGTTGCGGCCACGATCTGGACCACGTCACCGGTGAGACGCTCGATCTCCTCGACCAGGAAGAGATTCGCCGGCTCGGAGACGGCCACGGTGAGCACACCGCGCACGCGAAACAGCGGCAGCACGTGGTGCTCCTCCAGAAAGTCGCGAGGCAGCAGCTCGACGATCTTGGGGTCGGCGATCTTGGCCGTCTCGGTGACGAAGGACAGGCCGTAGCTCTCGGCGAGCACGGCCATCACCTGCTCTTCGCTGACGAAGTTGAGCTCGACGAGAAGCTCGCCGAGAAGCTTCTTGTGGCCTTTCTGAGTCTGGTAGGCGAGCGCGTCGTCAAGCTGCTCGCGGGTGAGCAGCTCTTTGTTGACCAGCGCCTCGCCCAGCCGCAGCCGCGACCCGGTCGACAACCCGGCGTACGAGGCGCCCCCGGAATGTACCCCCTGCTGATGCATCACCGCAGACTCTTGGCGGCAGACTCGATGCTGTCGTGAATGTTGAAACGCCGATCAAGGCGGCTGATCTCGAGAATCTTGCTCACGGTCGGGTCGGACTTCACGAGACGCAGCTGCCCCGACCGCTCCGTCGCCTCGTCGATGATCCAGAGCAGGGCCTCCAGCCCCGCGGAGTCGACGAAGGTCACGTACTCCAGGTCGAGCACGACGTGGCGGATTCCCTGGCCAAAGCGGTCCAGGCACGATCGGCGAAAGCCATCAACCTGGTCGAGGGTGAGCTCGCCGCTGATCTTCAGCACGGTGATCGTGTCGTGGTCTTCATAGCTCAGCTTCATGCCGCCTCGTCCTTGTTCTGCGCCTTGGTCTCACGACCCCGGTGCTCGGCGAAGAGCCGGTCGTACTCGCTGAAGTCGAGCTTGACGAAGATCGGCGCGAGCTCCGGATCGAACTGGGTGCCCGCGCAATCGATGATCTCCTGGACCACTTCGGGCCGCGACAAGGTGGGGCGATAGGTCCGCGTCGAGCTCATGGCGTCAAATGCGTCGGCGAGCGCGATGAGCCTGGCCACGAGCGGGATGTCATCGCCGGCGATCCCGTGCGGATAGCCCCGCCCGTCGAATCGCTCGTGGTGATACAGCACGCCGGGCAGGATGTCGTGCAGCTGCGGGATGTCCTTGAGGATGCGGTGACCGATTTCCGGGTGCTTGCGGATCCAGTCGAACTCCTCCTCGGTGAGTTTTCCGGGCTTGGTGAGCACGGCCTCCGGCACGCCGATCTTGCCGATGTCGTGAACGAGACCGGCGATGTGCATGCGGCCGAGCGTGTGCTCGTCGAGACCCATCGCCCTCGCCAGCTTCTGCGTGAGGTGAGCCACTCGCAGCGAGTGACCGCTCGTGTAGGTGTCCTTGGCGTCGATGGATGCCGTGAGCGCTTCCAGGGTGCCCAGGAACATCGTATTGAGGTCCTCGTACAGCGCCGCGTTCTCGAGAAAGATCCCCATGTTGGTCGCCGTCGCGCCCAGCAGCTTCATGTCCACCGACGAGACGGCGGGGTCGGGTCCGCGCTTCTCACCGGCGATGAGGACGCCGATGACGGTGTCGTCGCGGCTGACGGGGTGCACGAGCACGGTCTGTCCCAGCTTGGCGAAGCCCGCGTGCTCCGGGTTGACCGCGGGCTCCAGCACCATGGGCTTGCCCGGCTGCGCCTTGGCGAGGATCCGCCGGCCCAGTGCCCGCAGCGTGTCGGAGGCCTGGCCCGGCTCACCCGCCACGATGAAGTCGCCGGCCAGCTTCTTGAGCCGGGCCTTGTCGTCGGCGAGGTGGGCGCCGATCCAGGCGTAGGGGAGCGTGGCCAGCAGCTCCTCGCAGACCATGGCGACGAACCGCGACGGCCGCTCCACGCCGGACATGCTCTGGATGGTCGTGTAGAGGAGATTGAGCTCCTCGTAGCTCTCGGCAAGCTGCTGACCCACGGACTCCATGGCCTGGCTGTCGGAGGTGAGCTGAAGGTGGTCCTCCAGCGCGTACCGCACCATCGCGGCCGTGCGGCGGACGTTGTCGGGGCTCACCGGCGGAAGTGCCGCCAGACGCTGCCGGCAGAGCTTGAAATCGACGGAGGCCGCCTGGCACATGGCCGACAGCTGCTCGCTGTCCAGGAACGGCTCAGCGATGATGACCGAGACGTAGTAGCCGATGCGGCGACGCCGGTTGACGCGGGGCACCGGGGACAGCCAGCAGCCCGGCGAGATCTCCAGAGGCTCCAACGCCTCGAGGTCCGCCCACTGCGCCGCCGCCTGCCGCAGGGCGATGATGAAGATCGGGGCCTGGCAGAACAGGTCCGTGAGCCAGTCCTGGCCTGGCGAGGGGCGCGAGATGAGCTTGCCGGTGCGGTCGCATTCCAGCAAGAGCAATCCGACGTCGCGCATCCGCTTCTGGAGCGCGGGGGCGGCTCGGGCGCCGAGATGGGTGTCCCGCTGGTTCACGCCGCCTCCGTGCTCGATTCGTCATGGCCGGGGTCGGCCACCGATGCCGCCAGGGTTTCCTTGACCAGCTGCAGCACTGCGCGGGGGCTGAAGGGCTTGCTGAGGACGCCCTTGATGTTCCCGATCTTGAGGTCCTCGTCGTCGAGCGCATAGCCGCGGGCGGTCAGGATGAGAACGGGGATGTGCGACGTCGAAGGGCTGCTCGCCAGGGCACGGCACAGCTCGAGGCCGGTCATGTACGGCATCTGGAAGTCGGTGATCACGAGCTCCGGAACGTGCTGGCTTGCCAGCTCGTAGCCGTCCTCGCCGTCGACGGCGGTAATCACCTCATACCCGGCGTTGCGGAGCTTGAGCGACAGCACATGCAGGATGTGCGCTTCGTCGTCTACGACCAGGATTCGAATTGCCATCAGCCCCTCACCTCCGTCATGCCGCGGCCTGCGAACCCGCGTACCGCATGGGAATGGAGACCCAGAACTTGGATCCCATGCCCAGCTCCGACTCGACGCCAACCTGCCCATGGTGCAGCGTCTCGACAATGTGCTTGCACAGGCTCAAACCGAGCCCCGTGCCCTTGGCCACGCGCTTGTAGTTCTCAACGCGATAGAACTTGTCAAACAGCTTCGGTATGGCGTCGGGCGGGATACCCAGCCCCGTGTCCGACACCGAGAAGACCACACACCGCGTCAGGTTGTCCGAGTCGGCGGCGACGGTCACGCGGCCGCCGTCCGGCGTGTACTTCACGGCATTGGACAGGAGGTTGAGAACAACCTGGTAGAGCATGTCCGTGTCGCCCTCGACCGTGAGGTCAACCTCGGCCGGTTTGGTGATCAGCGAGATCTGCTTCTCCCTCGCCTGTGGCTCCAGCGAGTCGACGGCCCGCGCGATCAGGGCCTTGAAATCGACGCTCTCCCGCTCGATCTGCACGATGCCCGCCTCGATGCGGCTGATGTTGAGCATGTTGTCGATCAGTCGCCCCAGCCGGTTCGTCTCGTTCTGGATGATCTTGTAGAACTCCTGCCGGGAGTCCTCGTCGTCCGCCTCCCCGTCAACGAGCATCTCCACGTACGCGCGGATCGACGACAGCGGCGTCCGCAGCTCGTGGCTCGCCTTGGACACGAAGTCGGACTTCATCTGTGAAATCTCTCGGACCCGCGTGAGATCATGGAGGATCGTCACGACACCCGCCACCTCGTGCTTGTGGTTCTCCACGCAAGCCAGCGTGATGTCGAAGACCTTGATCGCCCCCTCGGCCTTGTCGTCGTTCTCCTGCGCCACCCGCAGCTCGTGCTCGACGTGTCGTCGTTCCGCGAAGTTGGCGGTCTCGGAGGTATCGCGGATGAGCTGGCACAGACGCTGGTCCTTGACGTACTGCTCAAGCGGTCGGTGGATGGCCTCTGAGGGGTCAAAGCCCAGGAGGCGTCCCGCCGCCTCGTTGGCGACGACGATGTCGCCGAACGAGTTGGTGACCAGCACCGCGTCGCGCAGAGCGTGCAGAACGGCCTCGGTCTGACGTCGCTCGGCCTCGGAGACGCGGCGCCGGATCTCGACCTCGCGCAGCTCGTTACTCAGGGCCCGTTCGCGCTGGCGGAACTGGTCAACGGCGCTGATGAAGGCGCCGGTGATGGGCCGCACCCACTTCGGACCGTAGAACGTGGCGGGCTGTCCGTCGGGAGAGCCCGTCGCCTCAAGGTAGTTCTGGAGCCGTGCGACCGTGCGGTCAAGCGCGATGCCGAGCGGAAACAGCAGGGCCGTGCAGGCCGCGGCCAGCACCGCCGCCGTGACCAGTGTCTGTGCGGTGGAAGAGAGCCCGGCCATCCAGGGCATCCCCGTACCGGATGACAGCACCGTTCCCACGGTGGTCACGACCAGCACGAGTCCCAGGCTTGCGATCTTCCCCGCCCTCACGGATGCTCCCTTGCATCGGCCTCCCTCCTGGGTCTCACTCGTTGCGCACCTGGTCCGGGTGCTGCGCCGTGAGAAGCCGATCCTGACTGTCGATGAACAGCGCCTGCGCGTCGGAATTGTCGGGATCGACGCGGATCGCCTCCGCATACGCGTCGAGCGCCGCCTGAGAGTCGCCCAGTTGCTCGAGCACCCGGCCCAGGACGAGGTGCGGCAGGGCCGTGGACTCCGCCCGCTGCGCCGCCTGGCGCAGGAACTTGGCTGCCTCCTCCAGGTTGCCGTGGTGTCGTTCGTTGATCCCCTTCAGCATGAATCCCTCGTAGCGCTGCGGGGCCAGCGCCGTCACCCGCGCGCCGCACAGGGCCATGCGATGGAAGTCGCCGAGCTCCCAGGCCAGGGTCCCCAGCTCGATCCACAACTCGGCGTTCGTGGGTTCGAGCTGGGTCAGCTTCAAGTACAGGTTGCGGGCATCGCCGGGGCGCTCGAGAAAGGCCAGGCACCGCGCTTCCATGTGCATCAGGTCGGGGCGATCGTCCTCCACCATGTCCTGGAGCTGCTTGACCGCTCGCAGGCAGTCGCCGTACCGCTGAGCCCCGAACTGGGCCTGGATGAGCTCCTCGAGAATGATCTCGTCCTCGGGCATGAGACGCCACGCCTCGGTGTACAGATCGGCGGCTGCGTTCGCGTCGCCCTGGAGCAGGGCAACCTGACCCAGGAGGTGGCGCAGCGCCGCGTTGTGCTCGAAGTACGTCAGCTTCGATTCGATCAGATGCTTGGCGGCGGTCAGCTTCTCCATGGCGATCAGTGACTCACCCGCGGCCAGGAGGTAGTCGACGGAGTCGGGCTCCAGCTCGAAGGCAGTCAGGTAGTTTTCGTACGCCCTGGCGTCGTCCGACCATCGCTGATACACGATGCCGGAGTAGTAGTGAGCCTCGGCGTACTCCGGCCTCAGCTCGAGCGCCGTCTCGAAGGACGCGATCGCCTTCTCCAGGCGGTGCGTCTCGAGAAAGATGCGCCCCTCCAGCAGGCGGTACTCCGCCCACTCCGGGTACAGGCTGATGGCGCTGGTGATCTCCTTGGCGGCCTTCTCGAACTGACCCGACTTGAACGCCTGCATCGCCTGGTCGTAGGTCAGCTGGGCGTTCACGACGTTGAGGCGCTTCCGGGCCTCCGCTCTGGCCTCGAGCCCGCGCTTGCTCGGCGTGCCGCACCCCGCAAGGAGGGCGGCTGCCAGCACAGAAGTGATCATGATGGTGATCGGTCGGGTTGACATTGCGTCACGTCTCCGTTGGTTCAAGGGGGGTTGCGCCTCCACGCAACCCCCGATCGCTCTGCCCCCCTCTTCCGATCCGTCGTCGATCAGGTCGAGCCGTTGCCGTCGCCCGAACCGGCGACCTCGAGCACGTCATCGAACGTCGTAAACGGAATCGTCTGCTTCCACGCCGGGTCATCGAACCCGGCGGGGTTCGCTCCCGCCGACCAGAACGGCGGGTGGCTCCAGATCTGCGGCACATCCCGGGTCACGGGGTGGCGACGGATCCCCTGATCCCCGGCGGAGGCGGAGCCTCCGTCATCGACCAAGTCGTTGTCATCGGTGTCGCCATCCTCGTCGGGCCAGAGGCCGGCCGGGGGGCTCGGCTCCTGCGGCATCGCCCGATCCTGCTGCGGACGCGGCTCCGGCTTGGGAAAGTCCGGAAGCCAGTTCAGCGGCGCCCGGCGGGATCCGCCGACCGCGGCGACCTCGCGCGGCAGGTTCGCCTTCTCTCGCGGCAGCGGGCCCAGCTCGCGGCGGAATGATCGCTCCATCATGCTGCGGTCGAGCGCACGCTCGCGGTCCCCGGTGATCTCATCGCGGAGCGAGATCATGGAGGGCTGGTTCGGGTTGAGCCGCAGCGACGTGTTGACCCAGTGCAGGGCCATCGTGACGTTGCCGGCCCGGAAGGCATCCATGGCCTTGCGGTCGTAGTTGCCGGTCATCTGCTCGCGACTGAAGGGCAGCAGACCCTTGCGGGCCCCGACGCGGACCGCGTCAAGCCCTGCCATCGTACCATCACCGATCTCCCACAGCACCTCGTCGGGAACGATGGACGGCGTGATGAGGAAGATGATTTCGTCGCGATCGACCACGTCATCCTGGCCGGTGAAGGCGAGGTTGAGGATCGGGATATCGCCGAGCCAGGGAACCTGACGCTTGGTGACCGTCGTGGACTCCCGGAACATTCCACCGAGGACCAGCGTGTGGCCGTCGCGAACGCGGACGTTCGTGGTGAGCTCGTTGGTCAGCTCGTCGGGGATCGTGACCTGGAGGCCCTGGGCGTCCGTGACCGTCCGCAGGCTCGCCTCTGACACGCTGGGCGACAGCTCCATGCGGATCATGCCGTTCTTTGAGATGAAGGGACGGAAGACGAGCTGGATACCCGTATCGAGGAACTGCACGGTCTGCGTCGTCGTGGTCTGGGTCGAGGTCGTCGAGAGATAACCGACGCGTGCACCGACCAGGATCTCCGCCCGCTGGCGGTTGAGGGCCAGGACCTTGGGCCGGGCCAGCACCGTGGAGTCAGTCACCTCGTCGAGCAGCTTCAGGAAGACGCTGATCTCGTCGGTGACCACACCGACCTTGAAGCCACCGGCACCCTGGGCGTTGCCGACCGTGCTCTGGATGCCGCCCGCCTTGTTGTCGGCAGGCTGAAAACCGCTGTTCGGATCGGCACCGTTGAGCAGGTTGGTGACCGGCGACAGCGGGTTGGTCAGATCCAGGAAGTTCATGTCGGCAATGATCGAGAAGTCCACGCCGTAGGCGTTGGTCTCGTCCAGGGTCGTCTGCAGCACGGTGGCTTCGATGAGGACCTGGCTCGGCGCGGTGTCGAGCTCCGCCAGAAGGCCGGCGATCGTGTCGAGATTCTCGGCGTAGTCGTTGACGACGATCTTGGCCTCGTAGGCGTAGGTGTCGGCACCGCCGTCGGAGATATCGGGCTGGAAGCCCGTCTGCACGTCGCCGCGAGCAGCGGCTCGGCCCACGTCGCTGAGCAACGGGGCGATGAACTCGCTCGCGTCGGTGGCGGACAGGTACTCCAGCGAAAAGATCCGGCTCTCGGTCTTGCGACTCGCGGCCTCGACCTCGGCCAGCTCCTCCTGGGTGTAGATGTAGATGAAGTTGCCTTCCTCCACGTACCCGTAGCCGTTCACGCTCAGGATGGCCTCGAGCGCCTCGTAGAACGTGACGTCATAGAGGTTCGCGCTGACGGTCGCCGAAACGTTCTTGCTTGTGATGATGTTCTTGCGACCCTGGATGGAGAGCATCTCGAGGACCTGTGCCAGGTCAGTGTCCTGGACGGCCAGATCGACCGTGCCGTAGTCGGACACGTTGACCTCGGCACCGCCCTGCTCGCCCCACATCTGTGCAGTCGCCGGCGTCGCCAGCACCGCCCCGGCCGCACAGGCGACCGCCACGCGCGCAAGAACACGCCTCCCGGATGTGCTTCTGTTCTTCATTTTGAGGTCTTCTCCTGCCTTCCCTGGGCGCTGGCTAGCGCTCTTCGATCCCTGGATAGTTCATATTCAATTTGAAGCGGCGACCTTCACACTCGAGGATCACCGATCTGTCCCCTACTTCGATGAGCTGAAAGAGGATGTCGTCATCGTCGATGGCGGGAATCCAGCTGTGAAGCCGGTATGTTCTCCCGTTGATGACGGCCATCGGACGACCCTTCATGACTCCTTCCAGCGTAAAGCGGCCCACCAATACCCGAAGCTCCTCCGTGAGACGTGCCTCGGCTTGTTTTACGTTTTCGGTCGCATACTGGCCAAACTTCGGATCATCTTCATCCAACAGCTCAACGGAGGTCGGTTTGGGGAAGTGCTCGTCGTTGATCAGCAGCGGATCGCGGAGCGGAGTTCGGGCGAGCGAGATCCGGCGGGCGGGTCCGTTGTCTTTATCAGGCGTCTTCGGCGGTGCGCCGATCGTCAACGGCTTTGGGCCGCCGTCCGTGACGGGATCCGCGACCGCGGTCCGCGGCAGGTTGGACGTCACGATTATGCGCCCCCACAGCAGCATGCCGAGCAGGAGCATGGCGCACAAGAGCCCGAACCGCTTCCGGTCGGAGGTTATCTGGATCCACAAACGCCGCAGCATCAGCTGCATGTCAGGGTCCCTCCTCGGGAGGCTCGAAGACCGCCTCCAGCACCACGGAGGCCTTGGCGTACGGCTGATTCTCGTTCTGGCGGCGATCGCAGACGATGTTCACGGAGGAAATGCGAAGGAGCCGGTCCATCGATTCCGCGACCCGCATCAGGGCGAAGACGGCATCGAACCGCGCCTCCATGTCCACCGTGAGCGGCTGGATCTGTGCCGCCAGCTTGGCTCCGACCACGGCCTCTCTGGCGGGCCCCGCCGTGAACGTCTGATCGCGAACGTGAACGCCGTCCACGGGCAGCGACAGAACACGCATCAGGCCGGCAATGTCCGACGAGTCCGGGATGACCTTGAGCCCGGTATCGATCCGGTGGTTGAGGGCCTCGAGCTCGGTGGTGAGCTTCGTGATCTCCTCGGACTGAAGGCTGTAGTTCTCGCCCTTCTTGCGGAGCTCCTGAATCTGGAGATCGATGCCGCCGGCTTCGCGATAGGACGGCCACACCAACAGCAGGCCGCCCAGGCCGACGATGAGCACGAGCATCAGGATGGCGACTCCGAGATGCCGGCTACTCGACATGCGTCCTCTCCAGGTCGCCGGCCGGCGGCGCCGGCTGCTCGATATCGGCGACTTCGTATCGGACGCTCAGGCTCGAGCGGAGGCTGATTCGGAACTCCCGCGCGTTGTGGCCGCGGACGGACCGAGTCCGGCTGAAGTCGAGGCTCACCTGCTCGAAGACGCCGAGGCTCTCGAGATCGGCGACGAGCTGAGCAACGTCCTGGTCGGTGGCGGCAAAGCCGCTCAGCTCGCCGGTGAGGACGCGGGGGATCGGCCCGTCCGCGTCGTTGTCACCCGTGCTGCGGGACGATCGAGTGTTGCGTCGAACGCCCGCGTAGATATCGATTCGATCGAGCGTAGCGCTCGCCGGCAGAACGTTGATGATGGTGGCGACCACTCGACTCAGGTCGATGGGCAGGGCGATGAGCTCGTAGCGCTCGATGAAGTACCGGCTGTCCCGGAGGGTGCGTCGAAGGTAAGCCGCCTTCGCCTCGGCCGACAGCACGATGTCCGCCTGCTCCTCGGCCACCCGAAGCCGCTGGCGGGCCAGGTCGAGCATGAGTCTCGAGTGGGTGGCGGTCAGCCCCAGGAGAACGACGCCGATGAGCACGGCCACCACGTAACGCCCGGCCACGACGCCGGCCTGGCTTCGTGCACGAATGGTGTCGGGCAGCAGATCGATCGGCCGTTGCTTCATGCCGCCTCCTGTTGCGACACGTGGGCCTGGACCCGCCGAAGCCGATTCTGGGACAGCCCGCGCAGGCTCAGCCCCGCGGCCACCGTCCACCAGCCGGCCGGGCCGGGCGTCCGGTGCAGGGTGGCCCGGATGCCATCGGTCAATCCCGCCAGCGGCGAGTCGTCAACCTCGAAGACGACCGGGACCTTGCACTGCTCGGCCAGCGTCTCCCCGAGGCGGGGCTCCAGCCCGTCACCGCCCGTGAGGATGAGCTGCTGCGGCGGGTGACCGCGGAAGGTCACGCCGTAGTAACGAATGCACAGGATCACTTCCTTGGCGAAGCTGCCGAGCAGCGGCCGGACCGCGTCGTACTCGGCGCGCTCGATGGACGGGTCCGTCATCGGCGGCGCGGCCGCCTCGCCCGTCTGGGCGGCGATCCGCGCCGCCCGCAGCTCGCGGGCCGCCTGCACGTCCATCTGCAGGTGCTCCGCGACCGAGCGGTCGAATTGATCGCCGCCGATCGTAATCGGCTTGCAGAAGGCGATCTGGTCACCGCGGAGGATCATGACGGTGGAGCCCGAGGCGCCGACATCCACGACCGCCCGCACCTCGTGCCGGCTTCCGCCGCCGGTCGACGGCCGGCTGAAGGCCCGCGCCAGCGCGGTGAAATGGGTCTCGATGGCGACCGGGCGCAGACCAGCCGCCATCAGGGGCTCGACCCAGGCGTTGATCGCGTCGTGGGACGCGGCGATGAGCAGGACCTCCTCGCGATTCTCACCACCCTGCAGCTCCGCTCCGGTGCGGATGACGTCTACTTCCATGGAGGACCGCTCGAAGCCGAACCTCTGCGAGGCCTCCCATGCAGCCGCCTGCCGGAGCTCCTCGTCGGGCATTTTCGGCAATCGCACCGACTGCACGCGAACGTCTGACCGCGGCAGGCTCACCACGCACCGCCGGCCGGTGAAGCCGCCCGACGCGAACGCGCCGTGCAATTGCTCGATGAGCGACGCGGTGTCGTCGGCGTTCTGCGAGCGATCGACCCGGCCTGCCCCCACCACCCGCAATCCGCGGCCGTGGTCGCGCAGCTGCAGGAGCTTGATGGCGCGCGTGCCGAAGTCCACTCCCACGTAACCGATCGATGCTGAGAAGCGACCTGCGAACACGCTGGCCTCCATGTGCCCGGACGCCGCCGTCGCCCGGCCCCAAATCCTGGAAACTACAGCTCCGTGACCGTCAACTTGCCCGTGAACGGGGCGATCGTGACCTGGTAGTTGACGGCGTCGAACGTAACGGTGAGGGTTCCGCCCGTGCCCGGAATGCCCCCGGCCATCACGGTGCCGCCGAGCATGTCGTAGGTGATCTCCGGCCGGTCGGCGATGTCCACGCCGTCAATCGTGGCGGCGGTGATCGCGACCCCCTCGAAGCGGTCATCCTGGGCGTAGCTGACGATGTACCGGCCCATGGTGCCCAGCGGGTCAAGGACGTAGTCGGTGTAGGCGTCGAGATCGCTGGGGGTGACGAAGTCCTCGTTGGGCACCCTGATCAGGCAGTACCCCGTGCCGTCATCGTAAAACACGACCCGGCGAAACTCCTGGTTGGCCAGGGCATCGGACTGGGCGAAGCTCAGGTCCGAGATCATCAGTCGAATAGCGGCCTGGACGGTCAGGCTGTCGGTCCCGACCATGTTGGGCACGAGCAGCGCCGCCGCCAGTGCGAGCACGGCGATGACCATGATCAGTTCGATGAGCGTGTAGCTTCGGGCCGCGGCCCGGCGTGCGTGAGCGTTGAGGTGCATGGGCGATCCCCTCCAGCTTGGACGCCTCCTCGAATGCCTCCCTCCGCCGGGCACGTGCCACCGCTTCCCCGACGTTCCATCCGAAGCTCGGCGCGACCGCGTCATGAGCTGCCGCCGGCCCCGGACGGGAACATGACCGTGTCAATAAGCACGGAAGCCTCGTCTGCACCATCGGCCGAATCGGACGCCCAAGTGAGCGTCAGCCGCAGCCGCTGCAGGCCCCCCCAGGTGCCGGAGAGCTCCCATTGGTCCTGGGCATCGCCAACCGTTTCAACCCGCATATCCGATACGCCTCGCCCGAGCACGAGACTCCCGACACGGGGATCGGCTCGCCAGCGCTCGCAGAAGGCGGGGCTGCTGCGGGGTACGACCACGGTCCGGGACCGCTCGGCTTCGGGGTCCTCCAGCCTGTACACCGTGATGGTGTGGAGGACACTGCTGTGGCTGAGGACAGCCAGCTCCGCCTCGTCGGCACGGCCGGCCGTGCCCTCCGCCTGGCCGTCGGCCAGCCACAGCACGATCTCCTCGTAGGGCGTCGCGCCCCGCGGGTGGATGGCGATGGTGCCGATGCTGCGGGCGATGAGGCCCGCCAGGTCGTCGATCAGCTGCTGGTGCTCGTGGAGCCGCGCGGTCACGGCCTGGGGCTGGGGCGGCTCGACACCGGCGGAGAGGTACTGAGGGGCGACGATCACCGTGGTGACGCCCAGCGCCCCGATGATCGACAGCGTCACCAGCAGACCGGTGAGCGTACCGCCGCGCCGATGCCTGAGTTGGTGCCTTCCCCGGATCATTCGAGGTCCCGCCGAGTTCGTGTCCAAAAAAAACGCCGGCGCGTGTGGGCGCCGGCGTTCGTGTCATGCGTTCCTGAGCGAATTCGGCTCAGTCAGGAGTGCCGTCGCCGTCGCCATCGAACCAAGTGTCGTTCTCGTCCATGGCGTACAGGTTCAGCGTCCAGGAATCGCCGGCAGACGCCTCGGCCCAGATCCAGCCGAAGCCAGCGCCGGGACCGGTCGTAACCCTCGTCGAGTTGTTCTGCAGCGGATTCTTCGGAAGCGTCTGCAGGTAGTTGTTCTGGACCAGGGGGTCGAAGAACGTGGCATCGACCACGGTGGCCGCGTCATACGCGTTCGCCGGGTTCTGCACGTTGTACAACTCGATCTGGCTGCGAATCGTCTGCAGCTGACTCTGGAGGTTCGATCTCGAAGCCTCCTGAGAAGCATCCGTAAACTGAGGAATGACGATTGCCGCGAGGATGCCGAGGATCACGACGACGATCAGAATTTCGATCAGCGTGAAGCCAAGGCGCACCCGCTTGTTCTTGAGAGTACGCATCGTGTTGCAACTCCTTGTTGACAAAAAAAAGAGGGAAGAGAGGGAGGGAAAGAAAAGCGAGGTGCGTCTCTGCCGAGCTTGCCATCCCCTTCTTCGGCAGGTGGGCGTAGACGCAATCTTGCAGGTCATATACAGTCCACGATTCGTATCGTCCGTTGTCAAAGAGTTGTGGAATACGAGCCGTGAGAACGTGGCGCACACGCCCTCTCAGGTGCCACAACTTGACAGTTTGGTAAGAAGCGGAATGTGATCGGTTCGTGCGTTCTGGGTCAGCGGCGTCGAGCGTGCGCTCTGTGACGGCGCCGGTTCACGCGGCGAGACGCATCTCGAAACGGATGGCGACGCGGTAACCGTCGCCGCAGGGAAGGCAGCGCACAACCACGCCGTTCTTCGGGCCGTGACCCGGCGCAGCGAACCCGACGGTGACGACCGTGCCGGGATCGAGCGGCGTGGGCGATCGTGCTCCCAGCCCGTCATCGGAGGCATCGATCATGTGCAGCGAGAACCGCTCGCCGAAGTGCTCGCCGGCGGCACAGTGGGCGATGGCCACACCGTGAACGGGCCAGCGATCGTGGACGCGTCGCTCGAATCGAAGCGGCGCCGGGGGGTCGTCGCGGCCGGCGTCGAGGGTCCGCGGATCGGCTTGGCGGTCGAGATCGTGCATGGGAACCTCCCAGGTGTGCCTTTCGAGCACCATCGGGTCGTTTCGGACATTTGGTTAGGGGCCTGAAGGCAAACGACCGGTAAAGCGGCGGAGGACGTCAGGGGTCCGGGATCAGGGGTGAGGGAAGCGTCGCGCGGCGGGCGTCTGCCCGGATGAACGTCGGCATCCTGCCGGTCCCCGGCATCCGTGCCGCGGACCGGTGGCTCAATTGCCCGGTTCTCTCTTCACGCCGCTGCGCGGCGGCCGGAGCGGCCATTGAACCCTCGCGATCGCGAATGGCTCTTGGCTGTTGGCTCACCCGAACCCCTGACCCCTAACCCGATCCGCTACACTCACCTTCCCATGCTCCGCGTCCGCCCCTTCCACGCCATTCGTCCGCTGCCCAACCTGGCGGCGCGGGTTGCGTCGGTGCCCTACGACGTCGTGGATCGGGACGAGGCGGTCCGGCTCGCGGAGGGCAATCCTCACAGCTTCCTCCATGTGATCCGCTCGGAGATCGACCTTCCCCCGGAGACCGACTGCTACGCCGACGACGTCTACGCCCGGGCCGCGACCAACCTGCAACGGCTCCTGAGCGAGGGCGTCCTGGTGCGAGAGGACAAGCCGTGCCTGTACCTGTACCGACTCGTCATGGGGGACCACAGCCAGGTCGGCCTGGTGTGCTGCTGCCACATCGAGGATTACGAAGCCGGCGTGATCAAGAAGCACGAGCGCACACGTCCGGACAAAGAGGATGACCGCACGCGGCACATGCTGGCGATCGGCGCGCACCCCGGTCCCGTGCTGCTGACCTATCGCGACGTGCCCGCCCTGGGGCCGCTGTTTCGGCATGACATGAACTCGCGCCCGCTGTTTCACTTCGACGCCTCCGACGGCGTCACGCACACGGTGTGGACGGTGTTGGAGCCGGACGTGTACCGCGAGGCCTTCGCGTCGGTTCCGTGCGCTTACGTCGCCGACGGGCATCATCGAATTGCCAGCGCCGCCAGGGCCGCCGCCGAGTGGCGTCGGACCGGGGCCGGCTCCGTCGGCGAGCCCGCCGGCAACTCGGAGCACGACTGGTTTCTCGCGGCTCTCTTTCCCGCCGGCGAGCTGACCATTCTGCCGTACAACCGGCTGGTGACGGGGATCGGGCTCGACATCGCGGACGTCGTACGGCGGCTGGGCGAGGTGGGCCGCTTCACCGTCACGGACGATCCGCGGCCGCCGCGGCCCGGCACGTTCTGCGTGTACGCGGACGGGCAGTGGCGTCGCCTCGAGCTCGACGCGGCCTCGATCGATCGCACCGATCCCGTGGCGTCGCTGGACGTCGCCCTGCTCCAGGATCGCGTGCTGCAACCGATCCTCGGTGTGGACGATCCGCGAAGCGACCCTCGGCTCTCGTTCGTTGGGGGCGTGCGGGGAACCGAGCAGCTGCAGCAGCGCGTGGACGCCGAGCCGGGGGCCATCGCCTTCTCGCTCTATCCGACCTCGATCGAGCAGCTGCTGACCGTTGCCGATGCGGGTCTCTTCATGCCGCCGAAGTCCACGTGGTTCGAGCCGAAGCTGCGCAGCGGACTGCTCGTGCACGAGGTACGGAAAAAGGCACTGGCCATGAGTCGTTAGCCGTCAGGGAAGAGGGCGATTCCGGGGAAGGCAGCCGCGTTTTGGGCACCCGGCCGCCGCGGACACTCGTCCGGGAGCCCGGCCGCAGTGAGCGCGGTACACTAGCCCCATGACGACCACCTCGCCGTCAACCGCCGTCGAGCCCCCGGAGGGCGGCGCGCAGCCGGGCGCGACGGGCGGCATGTCCGTGCTCATCGCCGACAAGTTCGAGCAGGCCGGCATCGACCAGCTCGAGTCCCTCGGCTGCCGCGTGACGTTCGATCCGGATCTCTCGGCGGGCACGTTGGAGGCGGCCCTGCGGGACCGCGATCCGGACGTGCTGGTGGTGCGGTCCACCAGGGTCGGGCCGGAGGCGATGCAGAGCGCCAAGCGTCTGAGCCTGATCGTGCGGGCCGGGGCCGGGTATGACACCATCGACGTCGACACCGCCTCGGCCAGGGGCATCTTCGTGGCCAACTGCCCGGGTCGCAACTCGGTCGCCGTCGCCGAGCTGGTGTGGGCGCTGATCCTCGGCTGCGACCGGCGTCTGCCCGATCAGACGGCGGATCTGCGGCTCGGCAAGTGGAACAAGAAGGAGTACTCCAGGGCAGCCGGCCTCTATGGTCGGACGCTGGGCATCGTCGGTCTCGGCCGAATCGGCCGCGCCGTCGCCCGGCGGGGCAAGGCGTTCGGCATGAAGATCGTTGCCTGGTCGCGAAGCCTCACCGAGGAGGGCGCCGACGAGCTCGGCGTCGGCTACTGCGCCAACCTCATCAATCTGGCAAAGCTCGCCGATGTGATCTCCGTCAACGTGGCCGCGACGTCCGAGACACAGGGCCTGATCGGTGAGAAGTTCTGCTCCGCCATGAAGCCTGGGGCGTGCCTGATCAACACGAGCCGCGGCAGCGTCGTCGATGAGACCGCGCTGATCCAGGCGATCCGCGAGAAGGGCGTCCGAGCGGGGCTCGACGTCTACGCGACCGAGCCCGCCGGCGGCGAAGGACAGTTCGATGACCCCATCATCGAGGAGCCGGGGGTCTACGGCACGCACCACGTCGGGGCCTCCACCGAGCAGGCCCAGCAGGCGATCCGGGTCGAGGTGGTCCGCATCATCGAGTCGTATCAGACGACCGGAGCCGTCCCGAACTGCGTCAACCGGGCCACGGCCACGCCCGCGACCAACCTGCTGACGGTGCGTCACCTCAATCGCCCCGGCGTGCTGGCCCACGTGTTCTACACACTGGGACAGGCGGGTATCAACGTCGAGGAGATGGAGAACGTCATCTATGACGGGGCAAAAGCCGCCTGTGCCAGGATCCAGCTCGACGAGCCGCCCAAGCCGGAGCATCTCAATGCCATACGGGCGAACGGCGACGTGCTGAGCGTGGAGCTGTCGAGGATTAACCAGTAGCCTTCAGCCATCAGCCAACAGGTCATGACGACGACAACAACAGGTGTGACAAAGCAGAAAGCCGCCTCGGACAGGATCTTCAACTTCTCGGCGGGGCCGGCGGTGCTGCCGGAGGAGGTCCTGCGTCAGGCGCAGGGCGACCTGTGGAACATCGCCGATTCCGGCGTCGGCATTCTCGAGCACAGTCATCGGGGGCCGGTCGTCACACGCGTGATGGAGGAGGCGGTGTCGGACTGCCGCCGCCTCGCCGGGCTCTCCGACGACTACGAGGTGCTCTTCCTCCAGGGTGGAGCGTCCCTGCAGTTCGTCATGGTGCCCATGAGCTTCCTCGGCGCCGGGCGCACCGCCGACTACATCGACACGGGCAGCTGGACGAGCAAGGCCATCAAGGACGCCAGGCTCTTCGGCAACGTCCACGTCGCCTTTGAAGGCAAGGCAACCGCCTACGACCATGTCCCCGGTCGCGAAGAGCTGCAGGTGACCGACGGCGCCGCCTACACCTATTACTGCTCGAACAACACGATCTACGGGACGCAGTACGCGTCGGCACCCGAGTCCGCGGCGCCACTGGTCTGTGACGCCAGCTCGGACATCTTCAGCCGGCCCTTCCCGTTCGACCGCCACGCGCTGATCTTTGCCGGCGCCCAGAAGAACCTCGGCCCGGCCGGCTGCACGCTGGTGCTGGCGCGCAAGGACTTCCTGGCGACGGCCAAGCCGGATCTTGCCCCCATACTGGACTACCGCCAGCATGCCGAGAAAGGCTCCCGGCTCAACACACCACCGGTCTTCGCCGTCTACGCGATGGGTCTGGTCCTCAAGTGGATCCTCGCGCAGGGGGGTCTCGACGGCGTGGCCCGCCGCAACGAGGAGAAGGCAGCCGTCGTCTACCGGGCCATCGAGGGCTCGGGCGGCTTCTACCGACCCGTGGCCCGAGCCGACTCGCGGTCCCGGATGAACGTGACCTTCCGGACGCCCAGCGAGGAGCTGGACGCCCGCTTCGTCTCAGAGGCCGAGTCCCGGGGGCTGTCGGGACTGAAGGGCCACCGCAGCGTCGGCGGCCTGCGGGCGTCGATCTACAACGCTTTTCCCCCTGAAGGCTGCACGGCGCTCACCGCGTTCATGAAGGACTTTGCCGCTCGCAACGGCTGAGGCGCTCATGGCCACCGACGTCCAGATCGACCGGGTGACCTATACGATCGAGAAGCTTGACAGCGGCAACATCCGCGTCACCCACGCGGGTGGGCAGCTCCACTCGATGCAGGGCCCCGACACCGACGGCGTTCACGTCTTCGAGGTGCACCCCTGCCAGACGCGGTGGTACGCGTACTGGAACGACCTTCTCCCGGCCGACGAGCAGAGCCGCTCGGGCCCCGGCCGCGACGGCGAGAAGCCCTGGTGGAGCTCGAGGTCGTGGAAGAAGAGCGGAGGCAAGGGCGAGCGGAAGGACTGAGTCTCCGCCTTCACCTCGCGTCTTCTCGTCCCGTCGTACCTTCTGCCCCCACGTACCCGAGCGCCTCGAGCTGGCGGCGGACGTGGTCGGGCAAATCGGCGCGACCCGGCCCGGCAGCGTGCTCGCGGCGCCGGCGTGAGAGCTCGGCGACGATCTGACGGTAGCGTGCCTCCGGCGCGGCGCCGGGGGCCACCGGGCGCAGCCTGCGTTCGGCGGGGTCCGTGAGCAGGTCTGTCCACAGACGCTGCCGCTGCGTCATGAGGTCGTAGAGCTTCCACTCGATCGTTCGCACCGTCCGTTCCCGCCGGCCGACCGAGAACAACTCGCTCACCGCGGCGTTGTCGAAGTCGAGCTCACCTTCGGTGGCGAGCCGGACCAGACTCCGGCCTGTGATTCCCTCCGAGTCGGCCGGGGGCAACCCGGCCAGATCGAGCAGCGTGGGACCGATGTCGACGGCTCTCGACTGCCCGGCGACTCGCGTGCCTCCTTCGAGCCGGGGCGGGTAGCGCACGATCAGCGGTACGCGGATCAGCTCATCGAACAGCGAGTTACGGTGGCCCTTGAGCCCGTGCTCGAAAAAGGCGGTGCCGTGGTCGGAGGTGACGGCGATCACCGTATCGTCGAGCCACCCCGACCCATCCAGCTCGGCAACGATTCGTCCGACGTGCTCGTCGGTCCAGGCGATCTCGCCGTCGTAGAGGGCGATCAAATGCTCCAGGTCACGCTGGGGCATGGAGGCATTGATCGACGCATCAAAGAAGAAGCTCTCTCCCGTCACGGTTCCCTCATAGTCCGCGTCGAACATCGTGTCATAAGGGGGCGGCGGAATGAAGTCGAAGTGCACGTCCCACAGGTGAACAAAAGCGAAGAATCTGCCCTTTCGCGGCCGGTGCAGCCACCGGCTGAAACCCGAGTAGACGTTCGGGTTGGTGACGTCCCGGTGTGACCGGCGCATGACGTCTGCGTCCATCGCCCACTCCTGGGACGGCGCGTCGTCCAGGGCCGGCGCGTAGGACGTGCAGTTCTCATAGTGCTCGAACCCCCGGCCCAGCCCGAAGGCCGGGTGCAGGTACGGGCCGGCGAAGAAGCCGGCGGTCTCGTACCCGGCCGCGGCAAAACGCTCGGCAAGTGTCGTGATCCCGGCCGCGAGGGGCCGGTCGGTGTCGGTACAGCCGTGCACGGAGTCGGGCAGCGACGTGAAGATCGCCGCATGGGCGGGCAGCGTCCAGCTCGTGGAGCTGATGTGATTCTCGAACACGACCCCTTCGGCGGCCAGCCGGTCGAGGTGCGGGCTCGTCGGCCGCGTGTAGCCGTACGCGCCCAGGTGGTCGGGTCGCAGGGTGTCGATGGAGATGAGCAGGACATTGGGACCCTCGGGCACGGGCGTGGAGGCCCGATCGACGGTCGGCGACGAGCCGCCGCAGCCCGCGAGCGCTCCGAGCAACGCTGTCAGCGCCGGCGAGTGACCTCGTGACACGCTCATGGCTGCACCCTCCCGCCGCCGGCGGCGCCCGCCGTGGCCCGATCCAGCGTCGCCAGCCGCTGCTTGACGACGCCGATGCTGGCGAGCAGATTCGGTTCATCGGACAGCGCCCACGCCGTTTCGAGCGCTTCGACCGTCAGCTCGAGATCGGCCTGCGCGCCCGCGCGATCGGCGAGATCCCGGCGGACCGCCCGCCGGGACAGGGCGTTGGCCGTCGCGATCCACGCCCGCGGCTCCGACGGGTTCTCGCGCCGCGAGATCTCCAGCATCGTCAGGGCGTGGTCGTAGAAGCCCAGGTCCGCGAGGACCTGGGCCGACAGCCACAGGGCCAGGCCCGGGGCGGGATCGAGCGTCCGGGCGTCCCGGATCAGCCGCTCGGCCGCGAGGCTCTCGCCGGCCAGAGCGTGGCGTTCCGCGAGACGGCCGTCGGGCCCGTCGCGTCGGATCAGCACCGCAAATCGACCTTCGGCGTGCACCGGCGTCCACCGCCGGTCCGCGGTGACCTCGCGAAGAAACAGCCCGGACTGGGTCACCACGACGCTGACGTCGAAGCGATCGGCGACGGGGGCGAACGGCTGCGGGCCGTAGCTCGAGGACCCGGACAAGATCTGCTGCATCACGGCCGGCGGATAGGCCCAGGTGTTGGTCACCATGTTCAGCCGGGGGCGGGGCTCGACGAGGCCGCGGATCGTGGATGAGCACAGCGGCGACGCCCAGATGCGACCCCGGACCTCGTGCTCGCCGAGCCACTGCGCGGCCCCGACGGGCAGATGGAGCCGCGACAGCCCACCGCCGAACCGCATGGGGCTGTCCTGCGAAAGATAAAGCCGGTTCGTGACGATCGAGCCGGCCGCGAGCACGGCGGCAAGCGTCAGGGCCCCGGCCGCGAGCCGGGCCATGACGGGCGCCGTCACATGCCGGGGCAGCGCCCGGCCCGCCCGGTCGCGGCACCACGCTCGAATCGCCATCCACCACGGCGCGACGGCCAGCGCGGCGAGCGCGAACGGAACCGCGGCGATCATGCCGACGGCCATGTTGCGCTGCGCCGAGAAGCTCACCAGTGTCATGCCCGTCATGATCAGGATCCAGTCCCAGCGGCGGCGTTTCAGGGCTGCCGCGATCCCGGCCGCGATCACGGCGAGACATGCGAGGAAGGCCAGGGCGGCGACGTCGGTCGCCCATCCCTCTCCCAGAAGCACGGGACGCTGCAGATCCCCCATGCTCGTCCACGGGTGGGCCGCGGGCCCGTCGGCGAGGTGGTGACGGCGGAGGAACCACACGGTCTGCACCGGAAGCGTCGCCAGACGCCACGTCCAGGGATTGACGAGGCACACGACGATCTGGCCCGCGGTCGCCACGGCCAGACGAACCCGATGCCGGCGACGGTCCGGGGCCGCCGCGTCGCGATCACCCAGCGATCCGATCAGGACCGCGCCGGTCAGTGCCACCCCGAGCAGGAAGTAGCTGTGCAGGTTGACGAAGAGCCACTGCAGGGCGATCAGCCCCGCCACCGCGGCCCACGGAAGCGCACCGTGCAGCCGTCCGCCTCGCCACGTTCCGGCGAGCAGGCACGCCTGCCCCGCGAGCACGATGTAGCCGAACAGCTCCGGCCGGAGCGTGAGACGGTGGTAGCTCACGAGCACGAGGGCGAGCACGGCGCCGGCGACAGCCAGCGGCGGCGTTTCGAGCCGATGCATGAGCCAGACGATCAGACCCAGCAGCATCCCCGTCATGAGAATGAGCTGCACGTTGAGCCCTGCCACGCCGCCGAGTCCAAACGCGGACGCCATGAGGATCTGGCTGAGCCAGTTCGCGTTGGCAAACCGGTATCGCCCGTCCGCGTCGTACCAGCAGCCCGGACCCGGCGCCGGCCGCTCGTGGACCGGCGTGTCAGTCGGCGGCAGCGTGTAGAGCAGCTCGTCGTGGTCGACGAGTCGTCCCGACTCGAGGAACCGCCTGCCGTAATCCAGGTGATAGCCGAGGTCCTCGGTCGTCAGGACCTGAAACGACACAAGCAGCCCGGCCACGGCCGCGGCCATCACCGGCAGCCAGCGGAGAATGAGGGAGAGAAACGACACCTCCGTGCATCGGCGAGTTAGGGGTTAGGGGTTAGGGGTTAGCCACTGGCCATGAGGGAAGACGGCGGGGATGCAGGCCCCCGACCGCGACGACGCCGGGAGAACGACTCGCGGCGCGGCTCTCTCCTGACCCGAACCCCTCCTTCACCCCCCCAACCCGCGGACCAGCTCCATCGCCTGCCCTGCGTAGCCGCGCCCGAAGAGATTCACGTGATTCAGCACGTGATAGAGCTGGTACACGGCGATGCGCTGCTCGATGCCGTCATGGTCCCTTACCGCGCCGGCGTAGGCGTCAAAGCAGCGGCGGGGAAAGCCCCCGAAGAGCTTCATCATGGCGATGTCGGCCCAGCCGTCGCCGTAGGAGCAGGCGGGATCGATCACCGCGATACGCGGGTCGCCGGCGCCGGCGGCGGGCAGGGCGTTGCCTGACCAGAGATCGCCGTGCAGCAGCGCCGGAGGCGGCCGTTGGGGGATCAGCGTGTCGAGACGGCCGATGACGCCCGCGATGCGCTGAGCCTCATGGGCATGAAGCAGCCCCCTTTGGGCGGCCATGGTCATCTGGTGGCCGAGCCGATGCTCGGCATTGAAACGCGTCCAGTCGTCGTCCCATCCGTTGGGCTGGGGGGTCGTGCCGAGGTGGTTGTCTGCGTCGAAGCCGTATCCGGCACGCGGCGCCGGCGCCGCGTGAAGCGCGGCCAGCTCATCGCCGAATCGCCGCCACGTCTCATCGGTCGGCGGCCGCGGCTCCAGCGCCGTCATGAGCAGCACGGCCGTGCCGCCGGCGTCCGTGACCGTGAGCACTTCCGGCACGAGCACGGTGTCCGTGCCGGCCAGCGCCCGAAGCCCCGCGGCTTCCTCCCGGAAGAGCGCCAGTCGATCGGCCCGGTTGGTCTTGGCGACGAGCTGCGTGCCGTCGGCGAGCGTCAGGTGGGTCACTCGGTGGATGCACCCGCCCGAGAGGTCACGGGCCGCCGTGACGGGGCTGTCGAGCCCCGCCGACCGAACGACCAGCTCGAGGGCGTCGTTGGCGCTCACGACGCCTCCGCAAGCAGCTCAGCCAGCAGCGCGTCGCACGCTGAATCGACAAGGGCGAAGACGGTCTCAAAACCCCGCGCGCCGCCGTAGTAAGGGTCGGGGACCTCGCGAACGGTCGCCGCCGGATCGCATTCCAGCAGCAGCCGCAGCTTGCCTGAGGGAGCGCCGAGATGAGCGAGGTGACGGAGATTGTCCTCGTCCATGCAGATCAGGTGCTCGAAGCGGCGGAAGTCGCCGCGTTGCACCTGCCGCGCACGGCCCGCCAGGACGACGCCGTTGCGGGCGGCGATCTCACTGACACGGGGATCCGGCCGCTCCCCCACGTGCCACGCTCCGGTTCCGGCGGAGTCGACCACAAAACGCTCCACCACGCCGCGCTGCGCGGTCTTGTGCAGGAACAACCCCTCGGCCAGCGGGCTGCGGCAGATGTTGCCCATGCAGATGAAGAGGACGGAGGTGGGCATGAAGAGAGGGGTTAGGGGTTAGGGGTCAGCAGACACCGGGCCCCAGCCTGTTCCATGGACGCAGGCTCATCGCGAGCGTAGCAAGGGCTCGATGGTGAGGCAGGATGCCGAACAATCGACATCATGAGTCCGCGGCACGAATGCCGCGGTGGGGCGGGCAGCATGCCCACAGCAGTACCAAAGAGGCCGCGCCGCGCGGCGCCTCCGCTGGTCATGGATCACATCCTAACTCGTCGGGTTTGCCCTGGGCTTCACGACGCTCGTACCCGCCGAGCCCGGCGTGGCAGTCTTGGCCTTTCGCTTCGCCTTGGCGGTGGCGGTCGCTTCGAGCCGGCGCTCACGGCGGGCGGTCTTGACGGCGATGACGCCGATGAAGCTGAACAGGATCAGGGCGATGGCATAGATGATGCGAACGCGAAGCTCGGTCAGCATGACCAGAGCCGCCAGCGCCACGCCGACCAGCGAGAATGCCGCGCCGATTGCGTACATTGCAAACACCGCGCGTTTCACACCGCCCAGGGCCCGCTTGAGCTGATGGTGCACGTGCTCATCGTCGGCCGCGGACATCGGCCGTCCCGCCAGCCGCCGGCGGATGATGGCCAGCGTCGTGTCCATGATCGGGACGGAAAACACGATGAGTCCGGCAAAGACGAGGTGGGTCTGGCCGAACTCGCCGAACATCAGGATGATCACGACGCACACGTACCCCAGCAGGTGGCTGCCGCAATCGCCGAGGAAAATGCTCGCCGGATTGAAGTTGTGCGGCAGGAACCCGAGTACCGCACCGAGCAAGGCGAGGCAGAGAACGATCCTTGCGCCGATGAGCGTGTCGTCGCCGACGACCTCCGCGGGCAGCGGCTGCAGTGCAATCAGGACGCTGATGCACAGCAGCCCGATGGCGATCAGCGCGACGATGCCCGAAAGGAGGCCGTCAAGGCCGTCGATGAGGTTTGCCGCATTGCAGCCGCCGATCACGAACAGTGCGATGATGGCCGTGCCGGCCCAGTAGATGACGTCGATCGGGACCTCACCGCCGCCGGGCAGCGGAATCGTGAACACGAGATTGGTGCTGCCCAGCACCGGATCGACCCACGCCGCGATCGGCTTCAGCAGGCCCGCCGCCACCTTGACGCCGATGTCCTGGATGGCCAGGGCCGCCGCCGCGACGAGCTGGCCGGCGATCTTGAGCCGGGGATCCCATCCCCACAGGTCGTCGGCGAGCCCCGTGAAGGTGATCGCCACCATGCCCAGGACGACGGCGAAGGGCACCTGCCGGTAGCGGGCGGCGACCCCGTCCAGAAACAGGTAGCTGAACGCCACTGCCGCGATCAGGCCGAGAAAGACGGCAACGCCTCCGAGATACGGCACCGGAGTCGTGTGCATCTTGCGCGGGTCGTCCGGCCGGTCCGTGACATTCGCATGCAGCGCGATGCGCCGCACGATCGGCGTCGCCAGCAGCGTCACCATGAACGCGGCGATAAAGACGACGGCGTAGTTGTTGAGCAGGTCCATGACGGAGACGGCCAGCGGCTCCAGATCCAGCTGGTCGGTCAGGTCGTCAACGGCCTGCACCACGCCCGTCTCGGGCACCGGTTGGTCCGACGCGGACTGCATCAGGCGGTGGACTCCAGACAGGGCTTCATGAGGGCGGCAACATCGCGGATCGTCTGCTCAAGCGGCACGCGGGGACGGAACTCGATCACCTGCCGGATCCGGGTCAGATCCGGCTGCCGGTGACGCAGATCGTCGAAGCCGGAGCCGAAGGCCTTCTCGTAAGGCACGTTGACGATGGGAGAGGAGCTGTCCAGCGTGTCGCGAACGAGCCTGGCGAGCGCTGCGATCTCGATGGGCACATCGCTGCCGAGGTTGAACACGCCGCCTGCACAGGCGGGATTCGCCAGCAGCTTCGGCAGCACGCCGACCACGTCACGGACATCGCAGAAACAGCGGGTCTGGCCTCCGTCGCCGTAGACCTCGATCGGATCCCCGGCCAGCGCGGCGGCGACGAATCGCGGCAGGACCATCCCGTACTGCCCGACCTGTCGCGGGCCGACGATGTTGAAGAACCTCATCACCACGACCGGCAGCCGGTTCTCCCGGTGGTGGGCGAGGGCGAGAAACTCGTCGATCGCCTTGGAGCAGGCGTACGCCCACCGCGGCTGTGACGGCGGGCCGTAGACCACGTCATCCGACTCGGCGAACGGCACGCGGGTGGACTTGCCGTAGACCTCGGAGGTGGACGCGAGCAGAATCGGGGTCCCTCCCGCGGAGGCGAATTCCAGCGCAGCCGAGGTTTCGAGCACGTTGGTCTCGATCGTGCCGATGGGCTTGCTGATCACGAGCCGAACCCCCACCGCGGCCGCGAGGTGGTAGATCTCGCGAAACGCTGCGGGATCGAGGTCGCGGAGCCTCTCGGTCACGCTCCCCTCAATGAAGGTCAACCGTGACGCATCAATGCCGTCGAGATTGCCGAGCCGCCCGGTGGACAGGTCGTCGATCACGGTGACCCGATCGCCCCGGCCGACGAGGTGCTCGACCAGATGTGACCCGATCAGTCCCGCCCCACCGGTCACGAGACAGACGTTGTCCTTGGGTGTCGGTGGCATGGACCGCTCCTGGTCAGGGCTTCTCTTTCTTCGGAGCCGCGGGCGCCGACGGCGCCTGCTGCGCGTACCGGGCCATCGTTGCGAAGTTCTTCTTGAAGTAACCGCCGGCGGTGCCGCGCGGCCGGTTCAGAACGATGCCGAGCAGCTCGCACTGGGCGTCGACAAGCTGGTTGACGAGCCGGGCGACGAGGCCGCGCTGCTCCTGGTTCGCCCGGACCACGAGCACCGCCGAGTCCACCCTGTTGGCCAGGACCAGGGCATCGCCGGCGACCACCGCCGGCGGCGCGTCGATGAGCACGAGGTCGAAGCGGTGACGCAGCTCGGCCAGGACGCTGTCGATCTGACCGTTGCTGAGACGCTCGAAGACCCTCTTGCCGGGGGTGCCGGCCGCCAGCACGTTGATCCCGTGCTCGGTCGGCTGCACCGCCTGCTCCGCTGCGACCTCACCCATCAGCACGTCGCCGAGACCGGGCTGCTCCTCGGAAACGCCCATGGCGCGGGCCAGGCCCGGACGTCGGAAGTTGGCGTCTACGACGACCACCGACCGTCCTGCCGCCGCCGCGGCGGCGGCGAGGTTCGTGACCACGGTGGTGCTGCCGGATTGCGGCAGCCCGCCGACCACGAGCAGCGTCTGGTGGCCGAAGCGGGCCATGGATTTGTCGATGAGCGCGGTCGTCTGGCGATACGACTCGGCCAGCACGCTCTGCGGGTTCTTCTGCACGACGAGCTCGGCCGCCTCGGAGCGGCAGGGGTCCTCGTCGAGCTCGGGAATCACGCCGAGGATCCGCGCGTCCGGAACCACCGCAAGGTCGCTGGCGCTCTTGACGCGCTGGTCGGTGAGCTCGCGGAGGAAGATCAGCCCGACAACGAACCCGAGCACCAGCACGGCGGTCGCGGGGACGACAAGCTCGATCTTCGGGAACGACACCTCGCGCGGCGTCCGTGCCGGCTGGGCCATGCGAACTCGGGACGCGTCGGCGCGCAGCCGCATCAGCCGCACTTCCTTGATCAGTTCCAGGTCGGCATCGCGCGTGGCGGCCAGGTGGTTGCGCTGATCTTCCATCTCGAGATAGTGCGACATGTCCGCGGCGAGCGACCGCAGCATCGTGCTCTTTTCCTCGTATTCCCTCTCGAGCTCGTCGGACATGCTGCGGTACCGCTCGTTCTGATCGGCCAGGGCCTTGAGCTGCGCCTGCAGGTTGTCGCGCATGATCTCATCGAGCTTGGCCTGGTACTCGAGCTCCATGGAGCGCAAGCCCGTCTCCGCCTTCCGGATCATGTAATGGTCCGCGCTGCGGTACTGCTCGCGCAAGTTGCGCAGCTGCGTCTTCGCCTGCAGAACGCTCATCTCCTGCGGGCGGACGGCCGGGTGCTCCTGGGCGAGCCGCCGATCCTCGTCCGAGGGTTCGATCGTGCCCTCGAGCTTGGCGGCGATCTGCATGTACATGCTCTGGGTGAGGGTCAATGACGAGTTCGTCTCGGCAATCCGCGTCACGAGATCCTGCATGGCCAGAGCCAGCTGGTTCGAGCGGGGATCGTCCAGGGTGGTGATGCCCTTCTCGCGGATGAACGCCTCGATCTGCTGTCCAAGATCGTCGAGCTCGCGGTTGGTTTGCGCGAGCTCGGTGCGGAACACCTCGAGGTTCTCGTTGTAGATCTCGTCGTCGAGCCGCCGGCGCTCATCCATGTAGGCCCGGCCGATCGAGTTCAGGATGATCGGAACGTCAGAGGCCACCCTGGTCGACCACTTGATGCCGAACAGGCTGGTGCCGGGTACGAGTCGGCGACCGACGTCCTCCTCCAGCTCATCGACCGCCGCATCGATGAGCGGAACGGCGGTCTCGTCGAGGTAGTTCTCCTGGAACCAGACTGTGGTCTGGACGTCCGGCTGCTTCACCGCGGCCTCGAGCACCTCGCGGCTGGTCAGCAGCATCGTCTCGGTCGTGGCGAGACGCATCACGAGATCGTCGTGGGTGATGTCTTTGCCGGCGATGTCGCGCGCCTCGTCGAGGCCGGCGCGGATCTCGAACAGCACCTCGCCGCTGTGCATCGGGTAAAAGTTCTTGAACAAGAAGAAGGCCACCAGGCCGAAGAAGACCCCGGCGAAACCCGTGACGACCAGCAGGATCATGTGCCGGCGAAGCAGCCGGAACGGATCGACGGTCCGCGCGGTGGCTACCGGCGCCGGGCGGCGGGCCCGTGGGGGCTGCGGAGCGGTGGGACGGCTGGGTGTTACGGTACTCATGGGTCCTTTCTCTCAATGCCCGACAAAGGGCGTCAGCGTCTCATCTTCCTCAGGACTTCATTCGTGAGCTGGTCGATCTCGCCCTGGAGCTCAGCCGAGGGACGGAGCTCTCCGGCCCGGCGGAGATACACCATTGCCTTGTCGTAGCGATTCGTGGCGGCAAAGACCTGGGCGAGGTGAAAGTGGTTGTCGGCCGAGGCCGAAAGGTCGATGCTCTGCCGCAGCGCCTCCTCGGCGGCCTCGTAGTCGCCCAGCTTGAATCGAGCCCAGCCGAGCGTGTCCAGAATGAACGGGTCGTTGGGCTTGACGGAGTTCGCACGCTCCGCGTGGGGGATGGCCTTGTCAGGCTCGTCGAGGTTCTGCGCGTAGAGGTACGCGGCGTTGTTCAGGGCCAGCGGGTGATCGGGATCGATCGCGAGCACCTCCTCGAATGTGTCGACGGCTTTGCGATCGTCGCCGAGCAGCACGTAGAACTGGCCCTGGTCAAGCCCGATCTGGGCCCGCAGCATGCTGTCTTCGGCGGGGCAACGGGCTCTGGCGTCCTCGAGCAGCTCGATGGCCCTCGACACGCCGTCGGTCGGCCGGTTGTTGACCCACGTTCGCGCGATCCAGATCAGCTCGACGGCGTCGGGCTCGTCACCGGACAGCTCTCTGACGACACGCTCGTACTCGCGAGGATCGTCGCCGGCGATGACCCCCTGGAGCGTCCGCATCCAGTTGATCATGCCGTCTCGAGCGCGGGGCTGCTGCGCCAGAAGCTCCTGGTGCTCGGCGTAGGCCACCCGCATCTCCTGCAGCGCCTCCTCCGAGCGACCCTGACCGGACAGCGCCCGGGCATAGAGGCCGCGAAGCAGCGGGCTGCCCTCTCGAGCACCCACGGCCGAGCTGATCAGGTCAGTGATCTCTTCGTAATTCGGCTCCGACTCCGCCAGCGCGAGCTCGGCGTACTTCGAGAGCCTGATGCCGGTCGGCTGCAGCTCGTATGCCTTGCGGAACGCCGGAGCCGCAGCCTCGGGCTGCCGTTGCAGGACGTTCAGGTCGCCCTTGGCCTCGTACCAGAGAGCGGCCGAGGGATTGAGCTTGATCGCCTCCTCCACGACATCCATGGCGCTGTTGAGGTTGCCTCCCTCCACCAGCAGCTGCACGAGCAGCCGACGGGCCGAGGTGTTGCCCGGGGTCCGTTGCAGGAGACGGGTCAGCTCGCCGATCGCAGCCCGGTTGTCGTTCTTCGCGCGGAGAATCGCCACTCGAACGCGGCTTGTCGCCTCCGCCCCTGCCGCAACCTGATCGGCGCGATCCAGGATCATCAAGGCATCGTCAAGCAAGGTCATACGACCGGTCCGGTTGTACTCTGCGACCAGCCCCTGCGCGCGGCGCACGTGCGGCAGCGGGTTGGAGGGCATGAGCCGTTCGGCCCGATCCAGCGCGAGGCTGATCTCGGCCTCCTTCGTCTGGGCCGCGGCATCATCGCCGTCGGCGCGGAGCCGTTCGGCCTGGCCCTGGGCGATCGAGGCTGCGAGCATGGAGGTGAAGAAGTCGTGTCCGCCGTTGGCCACCAGCTCCTTCAGCACCGTATCCGCCGCGTCATACTGCTGCATCTTCGTGTAGCACTCGATGAGACGCAGCGTGACGTTGCGGTCCGTGCCCTCCGTCACCATCGCGCGGTAGAGATCAAGCGCCGGCCGCCACATGTCATTCGTGAAGTACACATCGGCCAGGGCGCGATCCGCCGCTCGTTCCGCGCCCTGGTAGGGCTTGGCCGCCTGGTAGGTTGCGATCGCGGCGTCGATCTGCCCGTTGCCGGCCTGATACTGCCCCAGGGCGAGGTAGGCCCTGACTTCCTCAGGGTGCTCCGCGACGTAATCCCGGAGCGACTGCTCGCCCTGCCTCAGCTCACCCTTGATCTTCTGGAGGTCAGCCCGAAGTGCCGCCAGCTCGACGCTGTCCTCGCCCCTCTCCTGGAGGTCCGCGAGAATCCTCTCGGACTCACGCTGCCAGGTCGCCCTGGTTTCGTCGAGCCGCTCCTGCCGATCCTGCCCGGAGAGCACATTCCACTGCTCGCTGCTGTATCGGACATCGCCGGCGTCATTGACAACGTGCTCGTAGGTCGGCTGGGATCGCCCCAGCAGGGCGGCCAGACGCAGCGCGTTGACGCGGTTGTCGGGGTCGCGGCGGTAGAGCTCGCGGCGCTCCATCATCGCCTGGAGGAGGTTACCGACCTCCGCCTCCAGCTCGAGCCTGACCTCCTGCAGCACTGCGTCGTTCGGCACCGCGTGGCGGGCCGAACGGAGGACTCGCAGGCCGCGCTGACGCTGACCGGTCTGCAGGAGGAGGTTCACGTACCACCGGACGGCGTACTGGTCGTTCGGATTGCAGGTGTACGACTGCTCGTAGGCGCGAAGCGCATCGGCGAAGTTGCCCTGTCTTTCGTGGGCGCGGCCCAGCAGCCGCCAGGCCATCGAAGAGTAATGCTTGCGCTCGGTAGCCTGGGTGAGCGTCTGGATGGCCTGCGCGTAGCGCTCCCGCGCCATCTCATAGCGGCCCCGGAAGATGAGACCTCCCGCCTGGTCGGCGTCGATGTCGCGAGCCTGCGCGACGAGTTGCTCCATGGCGTTCCAGTCCTGCGCCGCCAGCGCCTCGTTGAATAGATGGTCCAGCAGCGCGGGATGCCCCGGCGCGATCTGCCGGGCGGTGGCGAGGTACTGGTCCGCTTCCGCACCGGCCACCTCCGCCCGGGAGCGCGTCTCCTCGGCCAGCTCCGCATCGCCGCGTCTCTCATACGCCTCGGACATCCGCTTCATCTCGCGGCTCATGCCGCGCAGGTTGATCAGGGTGTGGACCGTCCGATCGGCCTGGTCGGGGTAGATCCCCGCCATGTACTGCTTCAGCGCCTCAATCTGGTTGTTGTTGCTGAGTGACGCCTCCAGCCGGCGCAGGAACGCGTTGCTCGGCTGAATGGCGATGGCCTGCTGGAGATACTCGCGTGCCGCTTCGGTCTGACCGGCGCGGACCTCCACCTCCACAAGCTCAGTGAGAATCGGCAGCGGGTCCTCCGCTGACTCCAGGGCGCTCACCAGCATCGAACGAGCCTCGTCGAGATTGCCCTCCTTGGCGGTCGCCTGCGCATCCACCAGGGCCTTGGCCACCGGATCGGTCGCGGCGCGCTGGGCCTGAGCCAGGTTGGCGTCGATGGCCGTGACGAGACGACGGGACAGCTGATTGTCGGGGTCGATCTCCAGGGCCTGGCCGATCGAGGCCTGCGCCTCATCAAGAAGTCCCATCTTGTATTCCAGCCGACCCTTCTCCGAGAGGACGACGGCATTGCCCGGCCGCAGCGTGTTCGCCATAAGGAGGCGTTCACGGGCAAGTCCCGTCTGCCCGATCTGCTCGAGGGCGCGGGCGGCGTACCACAGCGTCTCGAATTGCTCCACCGGCGTCAGCTTGAGCGCACGCTCGAAGTGGGCCGCCGCCGCCGCGAAGTCCTTCTTCGCGATGGCGATCTTGCCGTCTGCCTCGACCAGGAGCGGTTCGTTCTCGGGGTCGGCCACGAGCGCCGCCAGGGCGTCCCGAGCCGCCTGGACAAGCTCCAGCTGATCGTCCCGATCCGCCTCCTCGGCGAGCTCCCAACGCCGGAACTCGATGTCGACGATCAGTCCCGCCGCTCGGATCCGCAGCATCTGCTGGATGCGGGCGAGCACGCTTACGGGGACCGGCTCCGCATCGATGATCGTCCGCGCCGCGTCGTACGAAAGATCGTAGTCCTGGTTGAGGTAGTGAAGACCGGCCAGCACGAATCGCTGGTAGAGCTTGTCCGGGTTCGCGTCGACGTACCCTTGCAGCAGCCTGATGGCGCGGGCGAGACCCTCGGTCTGGTCTACCGAGCGCAGGATGGCCCCGGCGTCGGCGACGAGGTTCGGATCATCCGACGGCGCGACAAGATCAACCATGTGATTGATCGCGGCGTCCAGCTCCGGATCGACTTCATCGCGGGTTCCCTCCACGAATTCAAGGGCGAGGTTCAGGGCCACGACCCTGGCCACCTCCGGCCCGTCCGGAGCCGCCTGCTTCGCCTTCTGCAGCAGCTCCTCGACGAGCGCATACTCCTGTTCCGCCCGCCGCCTCTGTTTCTCCGCCTCCAGCTGCCGCGCGATCGAGAGATGCGCCTCGACAAGCGTCGCCCAGCCGAGATCGTGATCGGGGACGGCCTCGGTGAATTGCTCGAGATCCTGGCACGCCTCGCGGATCTCCGCCTCCGTCGCGGTGCGTGCCGAGACCCGACCCATCCTGCCGTATCCCATCGTCCGCATCCGGCCCAACCCGCGATAGAGCCGCGCGTAGACGCGCTGCGGCTCGCTGGACGGGATGCGCTGCCACATCTCCTCGGCGGCTTCGGTCAACTCGCGCCACGCGTCGAGCTGATCGAACCACCGGGCGATCCGGTACAGCTCGGTCACGAGCGCCATGTGCGCGTCAGGGTCTGTCGGTCGGTACCGCACCCTGTGCCGCAGGATCGAGATCCGCATTGAGTCGTATTCGTTGGCAAGATCCTGGGACGCGGGCCGGATGCTGAGCAGAGCCTGCTCCACCTTCGCCAGATGGCTCAGCTCGGCCGGTTCCTTGCTGACCGCGCGCCCGTACTCCTTGAGTGCGCGCTCATACTCACCTTCGGCCATCAGCGCATCACCACCCCGGATGTGCCGGCTGGTGTCGCCGCGGAGCTGCAGCACCCACAGGCCGCCGACGATGCCGACGGCGGCGAAGACGATGGCGGTCAGGATCAGGATGAACTTCGTGTTGATTCGGGTTGCCATGAACGTGTCCTCTTCTTCCTGTGGGAGGCTCTTAGTCGGATGGTCTGGATTCGATTTCGGCCCAGTCGGGCAGACACAGCATGAGCTCCGGAAGAAGCTCGGCGGACAAGTCCGCTACGTCGGCTGCGAATTGGTCGCGGGTGGCCTCATTGGACACCGGCATGGTGAACTGGACCTTGATGTAGTACGCGTACCTCGTCGTGAGATCGAACGCGAACCTGCGAACACCCTCGGGCCGCGGTGTCACCTCGCCGTTGGCGATGAAAAAGTAGCCCGCGAAGAGCCGGTCGTCGGGTCGAGTGCCGCTGCGGAACTCCGTCGTGCGGAGCTCGAACTCGCCGACCGGCATGCGGACGGTGGTGGGCTCGCCGGTGACATGCCGGGCGAAGGTCAGCAGCGGGTAGGGCTCGCCCGTCCTCTGGTGCACGTGCTCGGTGTCGACCCGCCAGCCGGAACGGTGCAGCGGCAGGTCGAGGTTGGTGGGCAGGCCCACGGTCACCAGCCCGCCGGCGACATTGCAGCGGTCGGGTACATGAGGCACGGCGTCGATCATGCCCGTGTAGTAGACGAGGTGGACCACGATGGCCGTTGGGTTCTTCGTGTCCGCATCGCGGACGTAGAGCCGGTTGATGTACTGGTCACTGCCCAGCTGCTCCTCCATCTCGACGGTGAGCTTCTCGTCCTCGCCGGTCGCGCGCCACGGGCCAAGCCACTGGGGGATGTTCCTCAACGGGCTGCGGAGGGCGACGGGCTTTTTCTCGAGGTGGGCCTCGGCGCTGCGGGCGGCGAAGCGAAAGCCGATGCCGCTCACCAGCAGCGTCAGGCAGACGACGATCAAGGCCCGTTTCGCGTGGTGATCGAGGTTCATGGCGTGCGCCCTCCGCTGGCCGGCACGCGAGCCGGGCGGGCCTCCTCCACGATGAGATGCCGCAGGATCCACATCATCCCCAGGTACATCAGAAAGGCCGGCACGAGCCAGAGCAGACCGATGAATGTATGGAAGTCGCCGGCGGCGAACTCGGCGTCGAACATGCTGAGCAAGCCCAGCGTCACGACACGAAGAACGTTGACGAATATTGCGGTGGGGATCCC
>JBFGEG010000011.1:0-50169 GCA_041580235.1 Phycisphaerales bacterium | reverse complement strand
GACCAGTCCGCGGCATGGATGCCGCGGTTGGGCGGGCAGGATGCCCGCAGCAGACTGACAGGCTCCCGACACGCGATGCCGCGGTTGGGCGGGCAGGATGCCCGTCGCAGACTGAGAAGCATCCGCCGCGCGAGCCCTACGGCTTGCAGACGCGGCAGGGGCGGTGGCCGGCGCGGACGGCGGCCCGACGGGTGCGGACGCCCTGGAGGTTCTTGCGGCGGATCCGCCTGGCCCACTTGCAGTCGGGCTTGTGGAAGGGCTTGCGTTGCCAGGAGGCGACGAACCGCGTGTCCGCCGCATCGAGGTCGCAGTAGCCGCCGAGGTACTGGGCGAGCTTGCGGACGAATCGCTTGAGCTCCAGCGTCGTCATGACGGCGTGGAAGCCCTGACCGTCGCGGAACTCCAGCCCGACGAACCGGTTGTTGGCGATCCGCGGCTTGATCGTGCCCCGCGTGACCGCGCGGCGGAGCTTGTCGATGAGCTGCCGCAGGGTCGGGCCGTGCGTCTTGCCGTTGCCGTTGCTGCTGCGTCGGCCGGAGCCGCGGCGTCGGCTGCAGCCGTTGCTCGCGGTCTTGAACCGCCGGATCGACTTGCGGGTGATGCCCCAGCTCTTCAGGCCGGCCACGGGCACCTCCGGCAGGCTCGCGAAGATCGTGTCCTTGGGGACGAGCAGCAGACCGAGCAGGCTGTTGATCAGGTTCGTGACCTCGTAGGGCCCGGCGCCGGACTGGTGAAGCTGCTCCAGGGTGCGCCGGGTGAACGAGTAGTCGAACTGGCTGATCGCGACCATGACCAGTTCGTCGGCCACCGGCACGTTAACCCTGAGCCGATTCGCACCGCTACGGCGTGAAACCCGCCTTATCGGCCGCGTTCATCGTCGTCTACGGGCACGGCCCCCACGTGCCGAGGATCTTCAGGAAGTCGGTGATGCCGACACCGCCGCCGTCGAAGTCGCACGGCACGCCGGCCATCCCCCACGTGCCGAGCACGGCCAGAAAGTCCACGATCCCCACTGCGTCGTCGTTGTCGCCCCCGCAGTCCCAGGGGCACGTGTCACAGGCGTCACCCTGACCGTTGCCGTTGGCGTCGGCCTGGTCGGGGTTGAAGGCGTTGGGGCAGTTGTCGGCGCAATCGACGACGCCGTCGCCGTCCACGTCGGAGGCGACGATGTCGAACGGCTGCTCGATCCCCGCGGCGAACGGCAGCACCTCGGCGATGTCGTAGGCGTCTCCGTCGCCGTTGAGATCTCGCACGCGGACGATCTCGTCGTCCGCGGTTTCGACCAGCATGAATGCACCGTCACAGTGCGGCGCCAGCCCCCTGGGCGTGTTCAAGCCGGCCAGCAC
The DNA here is from genome assembly GCA_041580235.1 of Phycisphaerales bacterium. GTDB lineage: Bacteria > Planctomycetota > Phycisphaerae > Phycisphaerales > SM1A02 > JADFOJ01. Next base: position 48,823 of record JBFGEG010000011.1, on the reverse strand, counting down.
GCCACCGGCAAACGGCAGCACCTCTCCGATGTCCAGGGCGTCGCCGTCGCCGTCCGTGTCACAGACGCGGTACACCACATGATCACCGGTGGCGCTCGCGAAATAGCAGTCGCTCCCGGCGTCCAGCAGTCCCGCCGGGCCCCCGAGCGGCGCGGCGTGCAGGAGGTTCTCGCCCGTGTCGAGGGCGTCCCCGTCATCATTGGCATCCACCAGCCGGTACGTCCCATCGTCGCCCTCAGCGGCGACAAAGAGCACATCGGCGCTGATCATGATCCCGTGCGCCGCGTTGATGCCGGTGGCGTAGAGTGTTTGCTCTCCCGGGTCGAGCGCATCGCCGTCGCCGTTGAGATCGACGGTGCGCAAGACCGTGTCCTGGGAGCTCACCGACACGAACACGGCCCCTCCGAGCGTGCGGGCCAGACTGAACGGCAGGGCGATCCCATCGGCCCAGATGGTCATTTCACCGGCATCCAGCGCATCGCCGTCGCCGGTCAGATCCTCGAACCGCAGGATGTGGGCGGTGCCGGCGTCGGCCACGAAGATCCCCGGGCCGTCGGTCGCCAGGCCGCGGGGCTGGAACAGGCCGTCGGCCCAGACCGTGGACTCGCCGGTGTCGAGGGCGTCCCCGTCGCCGTTGAGGTCTTGGAGCCGGTGGATGACGGCCTCGAAGAGCCCCGACACGTAGTAGACCTGACCGGCGCGGGCGGAGCCGGCTCCCGCGAGGATCACTGCCAGGACAGCGATGGGCTCGTGCCGTTTCAGCCCCAGTTCCCCAGGAGAATCAGAAAGTCGCCGAGGCCCACGGTCCCGTCGCCGTCGAGGTCGGCGGGGGAGCCCGTCTGGCCCCAGCTACCGATCAGGATCAGGAAGTCGACGATGCCCACGGCCCCGTCTCCGTCGAGGTCACCAAGCCGGGGCGGGTCCTCGATGAAGTAGAGATTGCTGTCGATCCCGAAGTAGGCGATGGCGGGGAAGCCCGTCCCGAAGTCGTCGAAGGCCAGCGACGGTGTGAAGCCGAAGGGAACCTTGATCGTCCCCTCCACGACCGTCTGCGTGTTCCACTGGACGCCGTCGTGCCAGGCCAGCCTCAGGTCACCGCCGGTCGAGTCGTGGTAGGCGACGGCGGGATTCCCATCGGCGGGATCGAACGCCAGCGAAGGCCACCAGCCGGTGGAACCGGCCGTGTCGAGGCTGGTCGCCACCCACTGGTCGCCGTCCCACTCGGCGTAGATGAGGTCCTCGCCGATCGTGTCGAAGTACGCCACGGCCGGGAATCCGGTGTCGGGGTCGATGGCCAGCGAGGGAAAGGCGGCGCTGGTGTCCAGCTCGATCGACTGCCAGCCGGTTCCCACGTCGCGGATGGCAAAACGAAGCGTGGCGCCGTCGTCGTGGGCGGCGGCCACCATGGGACGGTTGAGCGGATCGACGGCCAGCGACGCCGAGGCCGGGCCGTTGGGAGCCACCGAGCTGTAGACGTTCACCGCGATCTCGTCGTTGAACAATCCGTCGTTGTCGGAGTCCTCGCCGAAACGCAGTGTGCCTCCCACGGTGAAAGCCACCATGGTGCGGCCCGTGATGTCGATCGCCACCGAGTTGCTGAACTGCTCGCCGTTTCGGTCGGTTCCGGGAAAGAAGCTTGTCACGTTGCCGGCCGTCCAGGTCATTCCCAGGAGGGCGGCGATGCGGATCTGGTCGGAATCCACCGGCGTCGAGTCGTCGACGACGTAGCCGACTCGAGGCTGCTCCGCCAGGTCGAAAGCCAGCGTTGGCTGGCCGACCGGGGCGAGAGCCACTTCGATGTCCGCCGCCTGCCAGCCGACGCCGGGTGACCGCCGTGCGTAGCGGGCCGTCACGTCGTCGGCGAAGGCGACACCGGCCTCGCCGTGGTGATCGAACGCGAGACAGCGGTTCTGCCCCTCGGCCAGGGCGAAGTTGATGAAGTAGGTCCCAACGGCGGCGACGACCTCCGGCGTCTCCCACGAGGGCGTCGTGTCGATGCCGAGCGTCGCCGACGCCAGCAGACCGACGGCGCCGGCCGACGGCACCGCCCGCAGCAGTGATCCACGCATGTTGAACCTCCCTCACGCCATCGCGCTGGGCGGCGCGACTGACCGCGAGTCTACCGGTTGACCGGGATTAAGAGAAGAGTCGACCCGGTCATTTCAGGGGCAGGCACCCCAGGTGCCCAGGAGCTTGAGGAAATCCGTGATGCCCACGCCGCCCCCGTCGAAGTCGCACGGCCCGGGAGCGCCCCACTGGCCCAGCACGGCGAGAAAATCCTCGATCCCGACGTCACCGTTGCCGTTGCCGCAGTCCCACGGGCACGTGGGAGGCACGACGGTCGGCCGGAACATGGCGATCGTCGGCCCGGCCTCGTTGAGCGATCGCACGCAATCGGCCGCCCCCGGCGGGCACCCGTCGCCGGGGATGCCCAGGGGCTGGCCGTCGATCTCGAGCTGGGGGCTGGAGAAGAGATCCACGAACGTTCCCGGCGACGACGACATGATCGTCCGCCACTGCTCGTCGGGCGTGCGGTAGCCGAACGAGTAGCAGAACAGACCCGTCCCGCCCCCCGGCGCGTTGTTGTGGGCGCAGCCCATGTTGTGGCCCGTCTCGTGGGCGAACACAAGCCCCGGCTCCAGCGGGGCGGTGTCGGCGCCGATCGCGCTGAAGGCGTCGGCCTCGAAGTCGAGGCTCAGCTCCTGCATCTGGTAAGCGACGCCGGCCGAGCCGGAGGTGTTGATCAGGCTCACCAGGTCGGCGCCCCACGCGTCGCGCAGGGGGTGAACCTCGTCCATGAAGCCGTCGGCGGGGTCGCGAAGACGATTCAGATCGGTGATCGAGTTCCCCGACTCGACGTAGGGGACCTCCAGGCGGTGCACGAGGCGGAACCGGTGAATGACGCCACTGTGCTCGTACGCCGTGTTGGCGTAGGCGATGTACGAATCGATCAGCGTCTCCACCGCCGCCGCTCCGCCGACCGCGATCCGCGCCGACGGCGTGTACACAACCATGACGTCGACGAGGAGGCTCGCCCCGCCCGCCAGGGCCACCGGTGCCGGCGCCGGCTCGCCGGTGACGGATCGGCCGGGCCGTGTCTCGCACCAGGCCGCACCGGTGCCGTCACCGGCGGAAGCGATCGCGAGCACGACACAAGCGGCGCTGATCGGGATCACGGGCAGGGCCCCCACAGCCCCAGCACCTTGAGGAAGTCCGTGATGCCCACGCCGTCGCCGTCGAAGTCGCACGGCGCGCCGACCTGGCCCCAGGTGCCCAGCACGGCCAGGAAGTCGGCGATGCCCACGGCGCCGTCGCCGTCGCCGCAGTCCCAGGGGCACAGCACTCCGGCGAGGCTCACCACGATCAGCGCGTCGCCCAGTGTCTGGAAACCGGCATCGCGGAGGGTGACGAACGCGAACAGCATGCGGTCGTCGACCAGATCGTCGTTGAGATCGACCGACAGAAACACGTCGTTGCCGAAGAAGCTCTCGATGAACGCGGTCGCGGGAGCCACGGTCACGGGATCGCCGGTGCCGGCGATGACGTGCAGGCCGTTGAGCACCACGACCTGGCGTCCCTCGGACGTCGCGGTGACCACGACGTGGTCGCCGTCGCCGTTGCCCTGGACGGCCAGGATCGGGTTGGCCACGAGCTCGGTGCTGCCGGGGACGATCGGCTGGCCCCCGGCGGCGATGACCATGCCGTTGCGGACGGCCCACGGCTCGCTGGTCGAGAGCTGGCCCCGCGCGAACCAGTCGCCGCCTGCGGACATATCCACCGCGTGGATGATCACGATCGGGTCGGTGAGACCGGGCGGCACGTCACCGTCGCGAAGCTCGATGACTCCGCTGACCGAGACGCCCTCGTCGGTGTCGGGTCCCAGCAGCAGGTCCGCCTCCACCACCCAGTCGCCGACCACGGCCCCGGAGCTGAAGGTCAGCCCCAGCGTGTCGTAGAAATCCGAGCCGGCGAGGGTCTCGGCGGACGTGCCCTCCTGGACGAGCAGCGTCGAGCCGTGGTACAGCGCCGACTGGTACTCGGTGACGATGTTCTGGATGAGATCGGCCCGGAACGCCACGGTGCCGTCCTCGAGCACGTGCGCGGAGCGCAGCGAGTTGCCGAAGAGCTCGTCGCCCGCGCCGTTCGGATCGAACAGCCCCAACGCTTGATCGCCCTCGCGGACGGCGGTCACGAGGCTCGATCCGTCGAAGGTGAAGATGACCTCGTCGTCGGCCGTCGAGCCCCCCAGAAGACGGGTGCCGAACGCATAGTGACCGGACTCGTTGACCCCGCAGTCGGAATCCATGAACCCGTACGCCAGACCCGCGATCGGCGACGGGTCCCCCTCCCGCGCCACGACCGCGCCCATCGTGCCCGAGCCCAGGATGATCACCTCGTTGGCGGTGGAGTCCGCATCGGAGAAAGCCTTGAAGATCCAGTACGATCCGAGGGGACTGCCGTGGAGGTCCAGGAACGGGACGAGCGGCGATCGGAACTGCTCGCCCGACCCGTCCGGCACGAACGCGGTCGGGTGGAAGGGGATGTTCGTGTAGATCGCCTCGATGTCGGCGGCGGCAGCCGGTGGCCCGAGCATCACGCACAGCGCGGCGCATCGCGCTGACCTGATCATGCTCTCACCGCTCCATGCCAAAGGGCGTACCGCCCTCACTGTAGCGGCTGAGCAGGCACGGTCAACGTTCAATCGCCGGCGTGCACGAACCCTGCACTCGAGGTGCGGTCGTTGATGGTGATCCTCACCTCGTCACTGTTGCACCGGATCTCGGGCACGTACATGGCGTGACCCATCAGCGGCAGGCCGTGGAACGTGCCGGGGACCTCCGCCCGCAGCTCGTAGGTGATCTCCCAGACGCCTTCGGGCAGCTGATCGATGAACAGCGCCACCTTGCGGTCGCGCAGCTCCTGGTGGACCCAGCGCTGCCGGCCCGTGTAGTCGCCGTTGCCCTGCCCCGGCGGCACCGGCATCCGCACGCCCCTCTCCGGCGCCGGTGACGCCGCGAAGGGAGCGCCCGCTTCGGCGAACGTGCGTTGCACGGCGCCCGACTTGAGCTCCCGAACGTACATCGATTCGCCGCTGCGCACCTGCACCGTCTCCAGCCCCGCGGGCTTGAGATCCTCGAAGACCAGGTACTCGTAGTCGTTCCGGGAATCGACGGTGACCACGACCTGGACACGCTCGCCGCTGGTGACATAGTCGCCGTCGTCCACGCGGACGCGGTCGTAGACGTAGCCCTTGAGCAGCGTCTCGCGCGGAACGAGCTTGTAGTAGTCGCGGCGGGCGAAGATCTCGTTGCCTGCGGCGGGCACCGGCTCCTCGAGGCTGAAAAACGACGCCTCGGCCGCGAAGTAGATCGGCCCCTCGCCGTTCGAGCGCACGATCCTGATCTCGTTGGCGCCGTCCCGGATGTGCTCGGGGCCGATCTCGAAACGGCTGGGCGCCTGCAGGGCCTCGGCCGCGGTCACGGTCTTGCGGGCGATGCGGGTGCCGTTGACCAGCAGCTCGTACTCGAACTCCGGCTCGAGCTCGCCGCTCGACCGCAGGTAGTCGTTGAGGGCGAGCACCGTGATCGCCGTGTCGCGCGTGTTGGACCACTGGGCGCCGCGGCGATTCTTGACGAGCCAGTTGGTGACGGGCTCGATCAGCCCGTGCTCGGGCTCGATCGCCAGCAGGGCACGCAGCGCGAACGATGTGGCCTCGACCGCGCTGCTCGACCACCGCCAGGCGACGCCGTCACTGCCCCAGTGGGCGGTGCCGATGACCGCCGGGTGCGAGCCGCCGCCGTTGCCGAGAAGGACCGATCGGTCCGGGGCGTCGTCGCGGGTGACCCCGTTCTCCAGGTTGCGCACGAGCACCCTGGCCCTGGCGTCGTCGCCGAAATCGTGCACGGCGAGGGCGAGCAGGGCCCGCGTGTAGGCATTGAGCCGGTCGCGGTTCGTCCAGAGGTTGTCCAGAGCGGCCATCTCCATGACGCCCGGCTCCCCTTGGACCGACGCGTGGTAGGCGGCCAGCGCGTGAAGCATCCACGCCTGGATGTCGTAGCGGCGCTCGGCCTCGACGATCTCCACCTGCAGGAACTTGGCCGCCCGCTGCATCACGTGCTCGCGGACATCCAGCCCCGCCTCGCGGGCCAGGCTCAGGCCCCACAGCACGTAGGCGGTCATGAAGTGATCGCTCTCGCCGTGCTTCCACCAGCCCCAGCCCCCGTCGCCGTGCTGGAAGTCGTAGAGCCGCTCCAGGCCGTGGTTGACGATGATGTCGAGCGTCTCGAGGTTCTTGCGTTTCGCGGCGCCCTTGGGGTGGGTCTTGTCGACGAAGGCCGGCTCGATGCCCCCGAACACCTTGCCCAGGGCGTCGTCGGCGGAGAGGCCCAGGTCTTCCAGCGTCGCTGCCGTGATCACTGCCGGCAGGAAGCGGCTCATCGTCTGCTCGGTGCAGCCGTAGGGGTAGTCGACCAGGTACGGCAGCGCGTCGAGCATGGTGACGGCCATGCTCGAGGTCACGCCGACGGTGAGCATCGTCGAGCCGGCCTTGCGGGCGGCGGGGATGTCGAGCATGACGGTCACGGCATCGCCGCGGACCTTGCCGGAGCGGGCGATGAACTTCTCGATGCCGTGCTCGTGGATGGGGAAGCTCATCTCCATGGCGTCGGCGTGCCGCTCGCCCCGGGCCACCAGACGCACGCTCGCGTGGCCGGGGCTGGGGACCGTGACCATCCAGTCCACGCGGGTCTCGCCCCGAGCCGGCACCGTGATCGACTTGAGGCGGCCCTTGACGGGCCGGCCCTCGGTGACCACGGCCGTCACCTCGAGCCCGTCGACCTCCAGCGCGGGACGCACCGTCATGGGCCCGTCGGTGTTGTTGTTGAAGACGCCCGACAGCGTCACCGTGTCGCCCACCACGAAGAACCGCGGGGCCTGGAGACGCGCGATCAGGGGCCGGCGGGTGCGTGTCGTGGTGTCACCGATGCCGAAGCGGCTGCCGGTCGTGGCCGCCCGCGCGGTCGCCTTCCACCGCGTGAGGTTGTCGGCGTAGGTGACGGTCACGGTGGCCGTCCCGTCCTCACCGGTCACCACGTCGGGCTGAAAGAAGATCGTGGATCGGAAGTCGCTGCGCACCACCACCGCGGGCTCACCGCCCGGCCCTGGGGGGGGCTGCTTGGCGTCCAGATCCGCCGGCCCCGGCACGCCGAACATCTCGGTGCGGGCGAGCATCTCACCGGACTCCACCATCGGCGCGCTGGCAGACATGTCGTCGAGGACGGCGGTGCCGCGGCTCGGTTGTCCCGCCCCGTCGCCGAACTCCTGGCGGTACTGGTCGCGGCCGCCGTAGATGCCGTTCTTACGCTGTTCCTTTTCATTCTGAGCCCACTGCAGCCGGGCGTCGATGAGCTCGGCCTCGTCGGTCTCCACGAGCCTGATGTAGGACTTCTGGTTGAAGGTGCTCGCCGTCTGGACGACGTGCCCCCCCTGCTTGCGGTCGTAGAAGAACTGCCGGGGGTCGCCGGCGTAGGCCTGCTGGATGTAGTAGACCGACTCGTCGACCAGCGACAGCGAGACCTCGGCAGAGACCGGGTTGCCGTCCACGTCACGGGTGACCACGGTCAACCGGCCCTCGTCGCGCGGCTCGTACGCCTCGCGGTCGGCGGTCACCTCGACTTCGAGGAAGTTCTCCACGGGCGGGACCACGACCTCCTCGCGGTCGGCGAAGAGCTGCCCGTCGCTGACCATCAGTGCGTGCATGTAGATGTTGGGGACATGACGCTGGTCGATGGGGATCTGGATGAGCTTGACGGTTCCCTTGACATGCACGAGCCGGACGTCGTGCAGGTCATCGCCCTCGACGCTGAAGAGCACCCAGCGGTCGTTGGTGGGAACGCTGAGCATGACCGCCGCCGTCTGGCCGGTGCCGAAGGTGTCCTTGTCGACGACGATCTCCACGCCGCCCTGGCGGTAGCCGAGCTCGACCGTGTCACGGTCGGCCACCCACACCGAGGTCTGGATGGTGATCGGGGCCGCGCCCTCGTCGTCGCTGCGCCACGATACGCGGTAGTAGCCTTCGTCACGCGCGGCGAAGGACAGGGTCGCCTGCCCCTCGGCGTCAGTCTTGATCGTGCGGGTGAGGATCTGCTGCGAGGTGTAGCCGTGGAACTTCTGCTGCCACGGCGCGTCACCGGGGCCGGGGGGGGGCGGGAAGACGCGCATTCGCTTCTTCGCCTCCCGCAGCTGCCAGCCGCTGACCTCGCGGCCGGCGGGGTCGAGCCAGATCTCGACCCAGCGGTCACGGGTGACGGTGACCGTGCCCTCCACGGCGACCGGCTGCCCGTTGGCGTCGAGGGTCGTGAAGTCGATCTCGACCGTGTCGTCCGGGTGGTAGATGTTCTTGCGGGCGATGGCGTGGACGAAGTAGCGCTGACGCGTGACCCGCACGGTGTCGGCCCCGACGATCTCGCGGCGCGACGCGTCCGTGACGCGGGCCTCGATGCGGTACTCGAAGTCCTGCCCGCCCCCGGCGGGCGTCTCAAAGGAGACGACGGCCCGACCGGCGCCGTCGGTGTTCAGGGTCTCGCGCTTGACGATCTGGCCGGGGCCGCCCCAACCGTAGGGGTACTGCCGGTCTCCGTAGTACCAGGCGTAGGGGCGAGGCGGCATCCACCAGTGGTAGAACGGCTTCTGGTAGACGAGCACCTCGACGTTGGCGTTGGCCACGGGACCGCCGAAGTAGTAGCTCGCGTCGATCTGCGCCTCGACGGTCTCGCCGACGCGAAACGCCTTCTTGTGCCCCTGGTCGTCGACCGGCGTCGTCACCGCGACCTCGAACTCGGGCAGCTTGTACTCCTCCAGGCGAAAGAGCGTGGCGTTGCCGATCCACTGCTTGCGCCCCTTCGTCCAGAACGAGATCTCGTACTCCCCCAGCGCCATCGAATCGGTCAGCTCCAGCTCGCCCCACGCGCTGCCGAAGGCATTGAGCCTGAACTGCCCGTCGGCGATCTTGCCTCTCGACCCGGCGATCTCGTACTCGACGCGGCGCTCGGCGGGCGTGGCGTAGCCCGATCCGTCGTTGGTACGGGCGGTGACCTTCCACTGCACCGTCTCCTGCGGGCGGTAGGCGGGCCGGTCGGTGGCCGCGTAGATCTTCCACGCGTCGACACCGGACGGTGAGCTGAAGCCGCCGCCCATGCCGAACGCCTGCCGCCCGTCCACGGAGGCGGTGACGATGTAGCCGTAGGACCGTTCGCGGGAGCGGGTGACGGTGCTCACCTCGAAGCGGCAGATCCCGTCGTCGTCGCTGATCTCGGCCGTGTCATCACCGGACCATCGGTTCTTCGTGTAGCGGTAGTTCCAGAGGTGGACCCGCGCTCCGGGCACGGGCGACCCGTCCAACGCGTCGCAGACGTAGACGAGCACCTTGCCCCGCCACGCCTTCATGACGACCGAGACGTCCGTGATGAGCACCAAGTCGCGGACCGTCCGACCGCCGCCGCTGGCCACGAGCAGGTACGCCCCCACGGGGAGCCGCTGATCCACCCGCAGCGACTCGGTGCCCCAGGTGTGCTCGCCGGCGTCTTTCGTGTCAAAGCTCCACGCCTTCACCCTTGTGCCGGCCGCGGGGTCGAGGTGCCAGATCCACTCCCGCGTCTGCCGCTCGGCACCGGCGGGATCGAGATCGCGGGTCAGGTCGACCCGGTACAGCGCCAGGTCGACGCCCGGGAGGTTGCGCCACCGCAGGTCGAAGCGCACCTCGGAGTCCGGCAGGAAGATGTTGGAGACGGTCGCGCTGAGCTGCGGGTCGATGATCTGCTTGATGCGGTTCCTGGCGTCGTCGTAGTAGCGGGTCTCGCCCTTGCTGAATTCGCGTACGAGACGCCGGTAGAGCTCGACCGCCTTCACGAAGTCCGGCTGCTGCCGCCACTGTCCGTCGGGCGTGAGCGTGACGTGCCCGTTGTTGGCCATCCACTCCGCGTAGTGATAGAGCGCATCGTCGTACCAGGGGCTCTTTGGGCCCAGCGCGAGCGTCGCCTCGAACTCGCTCTCGATGCGGCGACGCTGCGGCCACCCGCCGTGCTGCCTCAATTTCATGGCCAGGAGGTAGTGGGCGCGGGCGCGGTCCTCCGGGGCCTGCGCGATGGTGCGGGCGTTCTCCAGGACCGCCAGGGGAATGTTGTGGTACCCGTACCAGCCGTAATCCGTCTGCCAGTCGGGCTCGGCCATACGCCAGACCATGTCGAGGTAGCGTCGGCGGGCCGTCTGGAGGTCGCGCTGGCCCGCCCACCAGTCGAGGGCCTGCTGGTAGTGCTGCCAGCCCTGGCCCCAGTTCCGCGTGTCGCGTCGGATCCACCAGAAGTCACCGAGCGACTCCTGCGCCTCGGCCCAGGCGAGATCGCGGTCCTCGGCCCGCTGCACGGTCTCGATGAGACGCTGCAGCGCGCCGCGGGCCTGCTCGAAGATCGTGTCGTCGTGGGTCTTGGATGCGGCCCGGGCCCGCCAGGTCGTGTCGGCGATCCTGAACTCGACCCAGCGGACCTCGGGGGCCGGAAGCGTGTCGGCAGCGACGGTCTCGTACAGACGCAGCGCCCGCGCGTACGATCCCTCGGCGCAGAACCGCTCCGCCTTGTCCTTGGTCCGGAGGTAGTCGGGGGGCAGCTCGTGATCCGCAGCGACGGCGAGGCTCGTCGTCGCCAGGAAGGCCGTCGTGGCGAGTCGGGCAACGGACGCGAAAGACCGGTTCATCGTGGCATTCCCTTATTCGAGGGCGCCGAGGGGGCACCCGCGGTCTCCACCCCTCATTTCATGGCCGGCAGGAGAGTTATGGCGAATGGAATACCGGCCGGATCGAGACACTTTTTCCGGTATCGGCGTGGGCTTATCGGCCACGGACGGCCGCGACTAAAGTGAGAGCCGTGGCGAAGACCCGGCCATTCAGCGTGGATCCGGACATCCGCAAGGCGTCCACGATCGCCTCGGCGGTCTACGCGGACCCCGACGTGCTCGCACGGGTGCGTGAGAGGGTCTTCGCGCGAAGCTGGCAGCTCGCCGCCGACGCCGACCAGGTCCGCACGCCGCGGCAGGTGCTGCCCGTTCCGTTTCTGGAGGGGTTCATCGACGAGCCGCTGATCCTCGTCCGCGACGAGCAGGATCGCCTTCGCTGCCTCTCGAACGTCTGCACCCACCGCGGTAACCTGGTCGTGGAGCAGCCGGGGACCCTGTCGGGCCTGCGCTGCCGCTACCACGGGCGACGCTTCGGTCTCGACGGCACCTTCCAGTCCATGCCGGAGTTCGAGCAGGTCGTCGGGCACCCCGCCGACTGCGACAACCTGGTTGGCGTGCCGTTCGCCGCATGGGGGCGGTTCGTGTTCACGTCACTGGATCCGGCTTTTGCGTTTGAGGACCTCATCGAGAACGTCAACCGGCGTCTCGGGTGGCTGCCGCTGGCGGAGTTCGTCCCGGACGCGACCCGCTCGCGTGACTACCTGGTGCGGGCCAACTGGGCTCTCTACGTCGACAACTACCTGGAAGGGTTCCATATCCCGTTCGTTCACTCCGGGCTCAACGAGACGCTCGACTACGGCGAGTACGCGACGGAGCTGTTCCGCTACTCGAGCCTGCAGCTGGGGATCGCCAAGGGCGGCGAGGCCGTGTTCGATCTGCCCCCCGAGTCACCCGACCGCGGTCGCGACATTGCCGCCTATTACTACTGGCTCTTTCCCAACCTCATGCTCAACTTCTACCCGTGGGGTCTCTCGGTCAACGTCGTCAAGCCGCTGGGCGTGGACCGCAGCCGGATCTCGTATCTGACCTATGTGTGGGATGAGCACAAGATGGACCAAGGTGCCGGCGCCGAGCTCGACCGCGTCGAGCGTGAGGACGAGGACATCGTCGAGTCCGTCCAGCGCGGCGTGCGATCGCGTCATTATGACCGCGGCCGCTACTCCCCCACCCGCGAGCAGGGCGTTCACCACTTCCACCGCCTGCTTTGCGAGCACCTCGCCGAAGCGTAACTCGGCTCACCCCGAATTCGCGGGCCGGGCTGCGAGGTGCTGCCCCGGTTATCGGGGCTCGGTGGGCCGGGCCCCCGTGCAAAGTCGATGACCGACGGCCGAAAACCGATAACCTCGCTTCGAATCCTGCCATCGCTATTTGCACAACGCACTCGTTTGCCGATGTCTGGGTTGATTGCGCCATCATCATGATGGATGACGACCCCGAACCCCCGCCGTGGCGAATGAGTGCGTTCCATGAACGTCTTCCTGAGTCATATCAACGAGGAGCAACAGGTCGCCTCAGTCCTCAAGCAGTGGATTGAGTCGAGCCTCGATCGCGATGTCCATGTCAGCGGTGAGCCGGAGAGCATCCAACTCGGCGAGCAACGGCTGGTCGAAGTGGATCAAGCCCTCAGCGAGGCCCAGGTCGTTCTGCTCTTGTGCAGTCAACGATCGGTCGGTCGCCCGTGGATCAATTTCGAGTCCGGCTGTGCATGGTTGAAACGCGTACCCATCATTGCCGTGTGCCATTGCGGGTGCTCCCCCGCCGATCTCCCCGCCCCCCTCGGGAGCTTTCAGGCATTCGACCTGACCGATGCGGCATCGTGCCAGGCCTTGCTGGAGACCTTGGCGAACCACATGCAGAAAAAGCGAGTGCCGCGAATCAACTCAGATCTGATGGTCGCCGAGCTCGAGGCGGCCATGGACCCGAGCCATGTCTCGGAGGCACCCGTCGTGCGGTCGAACGATGTCCCGGAGCCGGTCGCCATGCGTCCGAGCCCCGTCCCGCAGCCGGCCCCGGCGCGGCGCGCTTCGGTCGCGACGACTTACCCGATCGAAGTCAGGTTGCTGGCCACGATCAAGCGTCTCCCCGATTTCACGTGCACCGCCACCGGTCTGGCCGCGGGTCTGGGAGAGCAGGAGCGGCAGGTCCGTCGCACCCTCGACAAGCTCCTGAACAAGAATCTGCTCACCCAGAAAGCTTCGACCCACCCGACCGATCCGGAGACGAGATACGCCATCACGGACAAGGGGCGGAAGTTCCTCGCGAAACACGTCCGGTGAGCGTTTACATTGGCAACGTGAGGGTGAAGCTTGCGTCGTCAGACGAGCGGGACGGGGCCCCACGAACCGTCACGCGTTACTGACCGGCTCATACGCCTGCATGCCCGGATGACGAGCTTCTGCCCGCAGGATCCTGTCGGTAGAACCCTGCGAGCTCATCGTACAGTTCCGGGTAGCGACGCTTCATCGCGCTTGGGCGCTCGAAGAAGAGCTCTGTGACGACCGCGAAGAACTCGGCCGGACTCGTCGCTCCGTAGCTGTCAATCAGAGATTTGTGACCTCGATGCAGATCCTCAATGAGCTTGTCGTATTCGGCACTCAACACGCGGGCCCACGCACGGTATCGGGTTGAGGCGCCGAGGGCGGGCGCCCCCTCCATGGCGCCTGACTCGCCATCGATCTGATGGGCGAATTCATGAAAGACGACGTTGTGCCCATCGTCGGGATCGGCCGCACCATGAAGCACGTCCGACCAGGACAGCACCAGTGCCCCCCGGTGCCATGACTCGCCCCGTCTGGCCTGCGGACCCTCCATCACAGTGCCATCGGGCTGGCGTCGCTTGGCGTGCGCGATATAGGTGCTCGGATAGACGAGGATCGTCTTGAGCGTTGGGTAGTAGTCGGTCTCGCGGTGAAGCAGAAGCACCGCAGCCTGCGCGGCGATGGTCACCCGGATTTCATCAGTGATCTTCAGGCCCGCACAACCTTCGAACCGCTTCTCGTGCAGGAGAACCTGGATCACGCTGCCGAGTTCCCGACGATCATCCTCATTGAGCGTCCGGACATACGGCACGTTGTGGTCGATCATGCGCCACCACTCCTCGGAAAGGAGGACGCTTCGCAATCGCCTGCGTCGTCTTGTTCGGAATCCGAACACGAGTGGCCCCTCTCAGCGATGCCCGACGACCTGCTCTTTCTTGTAGATGGTGTGCTTCGGGCGGCTCGTAAGGATCTCGGCCTTGCCCCATGCCGTGACATCCTTGAACGCCTGGCTACGGATGAATTCGACGAAGCGATCCTGCCCCGCCCATTCGCTCACGATCAGATAGGCGGTGTCGTCATGGACGTCCCGGTAGAGACTCGACGCGACATGGCCATCCGCTGAACGAAGGGTCGCGATCACCGCATCGAACTTCTGCTCGAACTCCGTCTGCATGCCCGGCTTCACGCTGTAGTTCATGCCAACCGTGATCATCAGAGGCTGTGCTCCTTTTCGCACCGGCAAGGTGGTCACCGCGTGATGCGCTGCCAGACTTGCCGAGTCTGCCATCGTATGCGTTGAGATCCGCCCCTGCGGTCGGATTCGAACTGTCACATTGGCAAGGTGAGCGTGAAGCACGCGCCGTCGCGGACTTCGGCGTCGATCTGGAGGTCCCCGCCGAGGTCGCGGGCGAGGCCGCGGGCAAGAGCGAGGCCCAGACCGACACCGGGAGTGCCGTCGCCGTCGTGACGCGCTCCGCGCTCGAAGGGGTCGAAGACCGCCTTGGCCAGCGGAGCGGGGATGCCGGGGCCGTGGTCGCGGACACGCAGGGTCAGCGTGCCGGCGTTGACGTGACCGGAGAGCGTGACGGTACCGTCGGGCGCGTACTTGCACGCGTTGTCTACGAGGTTGAACAGGATCTGCCCGACCGCCTCCACGTCCACGTTCAGCGGCGTGTCGTCGGCGCCGCCCTCGACGGCCAGGTCCACGCCCGCGGATGCGGCCCGCTGACGCAACGGCCCCACGACGTCGTCCAGCAGGCCCGCCCATGTCGTGGGTGAGCTCCTGGATGACCGGCGGCCCTCCTCCAGCCGCGCGTAGGCGAGCACGTTCTCCACGAGGTTCGACAGACGCCCCGACTCGCCCTTGAGCGTGTCCAGGTAGATCTTTCGTTGCTCGTCGTCGGTCACCATGCCGTCGGCGAGCATCTCCGAGTACATCCGGAAGGTGGTCAGGGGCGTGCGGAGCTCGTGGGTCACGGCCGATGCGAAGCGGGCCCGTTTGCGGCCGAAGGCGATGCTGGCCCGCAACGTGACGGCGACCGCCGCGATGCCGACCAGCACCGCGAACCACGTGAGGGCGAGCGTCGCGCGGGCCGGGCTCATGAGGCCTGCGGCCGCGGCCACCGGCGGCGGGACCTGCAGCGCCACCGGGATCGTGGCGAGCAGGGTTCCGCTCTCGACGCCGGCCGCGGCGCCCGCGACGGGGATCAGCGTCGCCGTCTCGAAGAGATCGGCGACCTGGTCGACAAGAGCGCCGCGCAGCGTGTCCCAGTTGCACAGGAATCCCTGGTAGTACTGCTGATCTCCGACGAGAACGGAACGGGTGAAGATCAGCTCGTCTTCGCCGTCGGCGCCCGAGCTCCAGAACGGCACGAAGGACCCGACCACCACCGAGGTGTCCGCACCAAGCACGTTGGCCGCCTGCTGCTGCTCGATCGCCTGCTGGTATGCTCCCTGCCGCTTGGTGAGCTCCTGGCGGCTCTTGAGCTGCTGGCCGAGGGCGTCGTCGGCCCGCGACAGCGGTGACGGCCGGGGTGTCGTCGCCATCGGAATCGGTGGTGGTGGCAGCGGCGTCTCCCCCTGGGCCACGCATTCGGCGACCTGCTGAGGCGTGACGGTGTCGCCGATCGATGTCAGCACGGCGGCGTTGCTGGCGATCCGCTCGTTGGACAGATACGCGTCCTCGGCCAGGACGCGGTATTCGCCGATCGGCGCCTGCGGCGAGGTCAGCCGGCCGTCGGGCCCCATCTGGAAGTGCAGCGAGAAGTACTGCGACTCGAACGACAGCAGTGGCGACGGCGTGAGCACCTCGCCGGGGCGGATCGGCGACAACAGCGCCGTGTACGCCCGCGCATGTGAGTAGAACGGCTGGTAGTCGAAGTAGGGACGCGCCGCCTCCTGGGCCAGCTGCGGCGCCAGCCACGAGTCCATCCTCCACAGCGCAAGACGCAGGGCCTCCTGGTGGGCGGCGTCGGTGCGGGCCCGGATCTCGGCCCGTTCCAGACCGACGACTGTCACCGTGATCCACACCAGCGCGAGCGCGACCACCGCCGAGCAGGCGCCGTAGATCAGCCACCACGAGCGCCGCGACCTCATGGCGTCTCGACCTTGACCGGATCGGCGAGCATGTAACCCTTGCCCCGTACGGTCATGATCACCTCATCGCCGGCCCCGCCGCTCAGCTTCTCGCGCAGCCGCGCGATGTGCATGTCGACGGTGCGGGTCTGGATGCCCTTGGGGTTCAGCCCCCAGACGTGCTGCAGCAGCTCGCGGCGGTCGACGGCGCGGTCGCGGTTGGCCGCGAGATATCGCAGGATGGCGACCTCTCGCTCGGTGAGGGCACGGCTCTCGCCGTCGGGCCCCGTGACCTCGCGGCGCTGCAGGTCCATCGTGCGGTCGCCGGCATGAATGGCCCGGACGTCCGACGACCGCTGCGGCGATCGCCGCAGCACCGCCTCGACACGGGCCAGCAGCTCGTTGGCGCTGAAGGGCTTGACCACGTAGTCATCGGCGCCGTCGGAGAGGCCGCGCACGCGGTCCTCTTCGGCGCCGCGGGCGGTCACCATGATGACGGGCAGGGTCGGCTGCGAACGTCGAAGCGCCTCGAGCACTCCGAAGCCGTCGAGCTTGGGCATCATGACGTCCAGAAGCACGAGGTCCACCGACGACTCCAGGGCGAGCTCCAGCGCGGTCCGCCCGTTGTCGCAGTCGAGCACCGTGTAGCCGGCGTACCGGAGGGCGTCGACCAGCCCGCGGCGAATGGCCGTGTCATCTTCGACAACGAGGACTGTGATCTGTGCCATGACGACCCCCCCCACGCTTGCCCACGCCCCCGAGTCAATCATACGGACACTGACCGCCGGCCTCAGCACCCTTCCTTCATGGCCAGCTCGTCGTTGAACCGGAAGCCCTTGCGGACCGCCTGGTCGCGGACGGCCCGGCGGATCGCCGTGTCGAACGCGTCGGAGCCGTCCACCGCCCGCCGCTGCAGCTCGGCCGCCACGAAGGCGTCGCGTTTGCCGCTGAGCTGCCGGATCCTGGCCTGCAGGTCGGCCCGCTTCTGCGCCATGAGGGCGACATAGGCTTCGCGCTCGTCCGTGGTCATCGTCTTCATGTTCTCGGGAAGTTCATCGGTGCCAATCGAGTCGAGCTTGACCTGGCCCGAGCCGCAGGCGTCAACGAGATCCCAGGCGCAGCGGTACAAAGACTGGGCCTTGGTCTTGGCCCTGGAGGCGGCCGCCGCGGAGTTGAGGCTCTCGGCGTTGGCGTCCTGGGCCGACTGGTTGGCCAGTCCGCTCGCGCCGCGGCTGCCGAACGCGATGTACGTCCCGTTGAGGGTGGTGCTGAGCTCGGCGAGCTCCTGGTCATAGGGCGTCTGGACCACAATGGTGCCGTTGTCCTGATCGATCGAGGCGAACTGCCCGTCGGCCAGCTTGGCGACCTCCATCCACTCCGGGGCGACGTGATCGGTGACGGGCCCGCAGAAGACCGAGTTGATCATGATGCCGCGGGTGATCAGCGATCGGCACATCTCGCGGAAGGGCGCCTCGCGATCCTGGTCCGCGGACTCGTTGCCCGCGACCACGATGAGCTTGAGTGCGTCGTCGGAGGCGGTCCAGTCGAGCTGGGCTGCGTGTTGGAGCACCCGCCCGACGTACTCACTGCCGCCGTTGGTGGACAGCGCAAAAAGCTTCTGGGAGATGAGGTCGAGATCGTCGGTGAAGCCGCTGTCGACGCGGACCCAGCCGTTCTCCGGCTCGTGGCCGTTGTTGCCGAAGGTGAGCAGCGCCACCCGCAGCTTCGGCGTCGGCTCGGCCTCGGCCAGGTCGTTGACGATCGCCCACAGCTTCTGCCGGGCCGCGTTGATCAGACCGCTCATGGAGCCGCTGGTGTCCAGGCACAGCGTCAGGTCGATCGCCTGCGGCTGCGGCTCCGGAACCGGGATTCCGCTCCCGTCCGTTCGGGCCTGACCGACGAGAACCACCCCAAGCAACACGCCGAGAACACCGTTGACCTTCATTGCGCACTCCCTAATGGCCAATGACTACTGGCGAATGGCCTCGTAAAGAGAGTACGGCCGGATCGGCCTTCGCCGGGTAACAGCTCTGTAACGTTGGCCCGGTCCCGACCGTTATTCGGCCAGTCGCGGCAGCCCGGAGCCCATCGCGGGCTCATCATCGGCGGGCTCGGCATCCCGCTGTTCGGCGGGGCCGGGGGCCAGCTGCCCCAGGGCGGCGTAGTTCTGCTCGCGGATGAGCTGGTCGATGGTGTACGACTCGCCGCACTCGGGGCATGTCGAGCCTTCGAGGCCGACCATCGAGTAACGGCAGTTGGGGCACTCGACCACGATGCGGCCCTCGCGATCCTCCATGGCTCGGCCCGTCGTCGCGTAGTAGGCGTTGGCGGCGATGACGACGATCGTGGCGGAGATCGACATGAAGATGACGCCGGCGACCAGGAACGACGCGCGGATGGTCTCGGCGATCAGCACGCACATCGGAATGGTGACGAACCAGATCCCCAGCACGATGAAGATGGTCTGCATAAGACGCCGCCACCGGCGATACGTCGACCACAGCACGACCAGGATGCCGCACCAGACCGCGCCGGCCCCGGCCATGGCGATCGCGACGTGCTCGTCATGGACGTGGCCGAAG
This sequence comes from Phycisphaerales bacterium, assembly GCA_041580235.1. Taxonomy (GTDB): domain Bacteria; phylum Planctomycetota; class Phycisphaerae; order Phycisphaerales; family SM1A02; genus JADFOJ01. Next base: position 30,123 of record JBFGEG010000011.1, on the reverse strand, counting down.
GTGTCAATCAGCCCCAGGACCAGCATGACCCCGGCGAAGAGCATCGTCGCCGCGGCCAGGCTGAGACCCAGCCGCAGGGGAACCCCGGCCCGGCCCGAGCGCAGATCCCGGCGGATCGACGGGTCATCGGGTCTCGGGTCGTCGCGGCCCGGCCATGGCAGTTCCAGCCAGCTCATGGGCACTTCCTTCTTGGGAGACCTGGCCGCCGGGTTTCTCGCGTCTCCACGGCGTCGGGATTATCCTTGCCGTCCCCGGAGCCGTAATGGAGCCGCCGAGTCATGAAAGCATCCGAGCTCTTCGTACGTTGCCTCGAGAACGAGGGCGTCAGGAACATCTTCGGGATCCCCGGCGAGGAGAACATCGATGTCATGGACGCCCTGCTGGGAAGTGACATCCGCTTCATCACGACGCGTCACGAGCAGGGCGCGGCCTTCATGGCCGACGTCTACGGGCGTCTGACGGGCAAGGCCGGCGTCTGCCTCTCCACGTTGGGTCCCGGCGCGACCAACCTTGTGACAGGGGTGGCCGACGCCGATATGGACCGCGCCCCGCTGGTGGCGATCGCCGGCCAGGCCGCGACCACCCGCATGCACAAGGAGAGCCACCAGCACCTGGATCTGGTCAACCTCTTCGCGCCGATCACCAAGTACAGCACCCAGATCCGCGAGCCGGAGGTCATCCCGGAGATCGTGCGCAAGGCGTTCAAGATCGCCGAGGCGGAGAAGCCCGGCGCGTGCTTCATCGACTTCCCGGAGAACATCGCCGGCATGGACATCGAGGGCAAGAAGCCGCTGCTGGTTCAAAGCGCCCTCGCCCCGGCCCCGCCGGAGGAGAAGATCAAGCAGGCCGCGTCGATCATCGCCTCGGCCAGGTACCCGGTGATCATGGCCGGCAACGGCGTGATCCGGGCGGGCGCCACCGAGCAGCTCGCCGACTTCGCCGAGAAGCTCAACATCCCGGTCGCCACGACCTTCATGGCCAAGGGAGCCATCCCGTCCACCCACCCGCTGTCACTGGGCTCGGTGGGCCTGCAGGCGCGTGACTACGTCCTGTGCGGGTTCGACCGGGCCGACGTGATCATCTGCGTGGGCTACGACATGGTCGAGTACCACCCGCACCTCTGGCATCAGGACGCCGCCCGCAAGATCATCCACATCGACGCGTGCCCGGCCGAGGTTGACGAGCACTACATCGTCGCGGCCGGGGTCATCGGCAACATCGGCACGGCTCTCACGGAGATCTCCGGCGAGGCGCGGCGTCACGAGCAACACGAATCGGGGCGGCTGCGGGAGGCCATCCTGGCGGAGCTCTCGGAGTTCGCCGAAGACCCGGCCTTCCCCCTGAAGCCGCAGCGAATCGTATGGGACCTGCGGCAGGCGATGGCCCCGGAGGACATCGTGATTAGCGACGTGGGGGCGCACAAGATGTGGATGGCCCGCATGTACCACGCCCAGCTGCCCAACACGTGCATCATCTCCAACGGGTTCGCCTCCATGGGCATCGGCGTGCCGGGAGCGATCGCGGCGAAGATCGTCTCTCCGGGCCGGACCGCCCTGACGGTGACCGGCGACGCCGGGTTCATGATGAATTCACAGGAGATCGAAACGGCGCTGCGCGTCGGCACGCCCATCGTGATCCTGATCTGGAACGACGGCGAATACGGCCTGATCAAGTGGCACCAGCTGCGTGAATTCGGCCGGCCCAGTCACATCGACTTCGGGAACCCGGACTTCGTCAAGTATGCGGAGAGCTTCGGCGCCAAGGGCTACCGCGTCGAGGCCGCCGACGAGCTGATCCCGACCCTGCGGCAGGCCGTCGAGGACGACACCGTGGTCGTCATCGACTGCCCCGTGGATTACTCGGAGAACATGAAGCTCACGGAGAAGCTCGGCAAGCTCGTCTGTCCTATATGAAGAAGGCACGGAGGCACGCAAAGCACGGAGGCACGAAGGGATGCCCAGGACGTCACGCACCATCGAGCACTTTCCCCTCATGGTCCCCGGCGCGACGCCGGCGGGTCAGCACGCCCAGGTGCAGGCGCCGTACGACCGGGCGCGGATCGCCACCGTCGAGCAGGCGGACGCCGGCGGCACCGATCGTGCCCTGGCCACCGCCCACACGCTGTTCCGCAACCGGGACGCGTGGCTGCCTCCGGCTCGGCGGATCGAGATCCTGGAGCGGACCGCCGGCATCATGACGTCGCGCCGCGAGACGCTCGCACTCGAAGCGGCTCGCGAAGGCGGCAAGCCCCTGATGGACTCGCGGGTGGAGGCCGACCGGGCCATCGAGGGCGTCAAGCTCTGCGTCGAGACGTTGCGCACTCAGGCGGGGACGGAGATCCCCATGAACCTCTCGGCGGCCTCGGCGAGCCGCGCCGCCTTCACTCGTCACGAGCCGATCGGCGTCGTGGTCGCGTTCAGCGCGTTCAACCACCCGCTGAACCTGATCGTGCACCAGGTCGGCCCCGCCGTGGCCACCGGCTGCCCGGTGATCGTCAAGCCGGCGGAGGCGACACCGTTGTCGTGCATGCGTTTCGTGGGGATCCTGCGCGAGGCGGGCCTGCCCGACGAGTGGTGCCAGGCGCTTCTGACCACCGGCCACGACGTCTCCGGCGCGCTGGTCGGCGACGAGCGTGTCGGGTTCTTCACGTTCATCGGTAGCGCCGCGGTGGGCTGGATGCTGCGCTCCCGGCTCGCGGCGGGGACCCGCTGCGCATTGGAGCACGGCGGCGCCGCGCCGGTCGTGGTGGCCGCGGATGCCGATCTCGAGGAGGCGCTGCCCCTGCTGGCCAAGGGCGGCTTCTATCACGCCGGACAGGTGTGCGTCTCCGTGCAGCGCGTCTTCGCGCACCGTTCGATCGCCCGCCACCTGGCCGAGCAGCTCGCCGACCGGGCGAAGACGCTCGTCGTCGGTGATCCCACTCAGCCCGACACGGAGGTCGGCCCGCTGATCCGGCCGGCGGAGGTGACCCGCGTGGATGCCTGGGTGAAGGAGGCCGCCGGGCAGGGCGCCGAGCTGCTTGTCGGCGGCGAGGCGGTCTCGGAGACCTGCTACGCTCCCACCGTGCTGTTCGATCCGCCGGACTCGGCGCGGGTGAGCTGCGAGGAGATCTTCGGTCCCGTGGTCTGCGTCTACCCCTTCGAAGACCTCGACGACGCGATCGGAAGAGCCAACGCCCTGCCCTTCTCCTTCCAGGCGTCGGTCTTCGCCCGGGATCTCGACACCGTCATCCGCGTGTCGCGGCGTCTCGACGCCGCGGCGGTCATGGTCAACGACCACACGGCGTTCCGCGTCGACTGGATGCCCTTTGCCGGCCTGCGGCACTCGGGCCTGGGCATCGGCGGCATCCCCTACACGATGGCAGACATGCAGGTCGAGAAGATGGTCGTGATCCGATCGAAGGAGCTGTAGCGCTTCGTGCGATCGCGGCGCATGCCACCACTCAGCACCGGCGAGGAGCGACGTCATGCCGACGGACTTGCGCATCGGCACGTTCAATGTCGAGAACCTGTTCTCCAGGGTACGGATGTTCGATCATTACGACCATTCGGTCGGTGATCGAAAGCTGCAAGCGCTGGCCGGTCTCGAGCGGGAGCTGGGTCGTGCAACCTACGACAAGCCCGAGATTCTCCGGCTGTACGGTATCCTCCAGGACTACATCAAGATCAACGCTGTTCGAGGAAAGCTCTTTCGCGGCAGCGGCAGCCGGCGTCGTGTCGTACCCGCCGGCATGGCCGGCTGGGACGGCTTCATCGAGTTCAAGCGGGCGCAATTCACCGACGTGACGCGCAGGAACACCGGTCGGGTGATCCGTGCGGTCAACGCGGACGTGATGTGCATCATCGAGGCCGAGGACCGCCCGACGCTTCAGCGTTTTGACAGCGATGTGCTCGGCCGGCTGTACGAGTACAACATGCTCGTGGACGGGAACGACCAGCGGGGCATCGACGTCGGCGTGTACAGCAAGCTGCCCTTGGAGGGCCTCTGGACGCACATTCACGACGGGACACGGCGCTCCCGGATCTTCTCGCGTGACTGCCCCGAGATCGAGATCCTGCTTCCCGATGGCGAAACGCTCTGGCTCCTGATCAACCATCTCAAGAGCAAGAGCGGCCCGAACCAGAGGTACAACGACACGCGTCGCAGACGCCAGGCCGAGCGGGTGGCCGAGATCCTCGAGTGGTACGACCTGAGACGCGATCTGGTCGTGGTGGCCGGGGACCTCAACGACACGCCGGACAGCCGCCCGCTGGAGCCGCTGCGGGGCATCGCCGACCTCCACGACGTGCTGGAGTTGCAGTACCCGGACGACCCGGACGCCCGCTGGACCTATCACTATCGCACCAATGAGCAGATCGACTACCTCCTGGTTTCCGAGCCGCTCCGCAACGCCTTCGTGAGAGCCGGTGTGGAGCGCCGCGGAATCCACCGCGTGGACCGGTACACCAACGGCGCCACCCGGCCCTTCAGCACGATGAAGAGCTGGCGGGACGCCGCGTCCGACCATGGAGCGGTCTGGGCGGACTTCCGCCTCTAGGAGCACGCCAGGAACTCTCTCCGAGAGCACTCCGCGCTCGCACGGGCAACGCCGGGCGGTTCGATCTGCCGAGTGTGTACAGGCGGCGCTGAGCTCAGGGCCGGTGAAGCTGGCCGCGAAGCTCGCCGCCAGGAAAGTCCTCGGTGTGAACGTTGACGTAGTAGTCGTGCGGGTTCTTGCGGATGTTCTTGATGAGATCGCGATCGACCTTCTCCGCAACGAACGAAGCGAGAAGACCATCTCTGCCGACCGGGATTGGATCGACGTCCGGCCCCGCCACCGTATCGAAGAAGGTGACCACCACGGGACCGTTGGTGCCGGCATCACCGGCATGGATGTGAATGCGTGTAATCGACGCCGTGTCCTCGATGGACAGGTCCATACCGATCTTGCGGAGGCCCGAATTGAGCCGCAGATCGGCGATTCCGATGCCTTCCGTCTCCGCGGGCGGAATCTCGTTCTCGCCAAGGAGGCCGGCGGCGAGCGGCCTGCCCGAGACGCCCTTCGGTTGACCAACGGCATGAACGACCGTGGCGGCGACGGCCACGCAGGCAGCCATGCCGACTGCCACGCGAAGAATCCTCGTCCTGTTCATCTTCCCGCTCCTTCTCAATATCAATGAAGAGACATGAGTCAAAACGCCGCGAACACGTGGAAAAGGTAGGTTCCGAGCCCGCTGACGGCAAGGGTCATCTCGTCGGCGGACTGACCCGCAACGACGCGAACGATACGATCCGCGGGCAGCCGGTTGAGCGCCCTTCGTTGGTCGGGTGCCTCGTGTTCCGGGTGCCCCGGGAGGCAGGCACAATCACGATGGAGCTCGACGCCTATCTCGATCGCATCCGGTACCGGGGCCGTCGCGAGCCGACCCTGGACACCCTTGTGCGTCTCCACCGGGCACACATGTTCACAGTGCCCTTTGAGAATCTCGACATTCCTCTCAAGCGTCCGATCACGCTTTGCCTGCCGGAGATCTTTGACAAGATCGTGACCGCGGGCCGCGGCGGCTTCTGCTACGAGCTCAACGGGCTGTTTGCGTGGCTCCTCGAGCAACTCGGCTTTCCGGTCGAACTCCTTTCTGCGAAGGTGTTCGAGGGTGAACAGCCGGGGCCGGACTTCGACCATATGCTGCTGCACGTCCCGCTCGAGACGACGATGATCGCCGACGTGGGGTTCGGCGACTCATTTGTGGAACCGCTTCCGCTGGAGGGCGAGAGGGAGGTCGAACAGGGTGGTCGTCTCTACCGCGTCGGCGAAGCGGGTCCCGAACATGTGCTGGAGCGGAAGGAACCGGGGTCGGACTGGCGCGCACGGTTCCAGTTTGCACTGACGCCGCGCCGATTCTCCGATTTCGCGGCAATGTGCGACTACCAGCAGACGTCACCACGGTCATCGTTCACCCGCAAGACCGTGTGCTCGCTGGCGAGGCCGGACGGTCGCATCACCCTCTCGAATGGTCGCCTCATCACGACCACCCGTGACGGCCGCACCGAGCGGCACATCGCAAGCGCCGAGGAGTACGGCGAGCTGCTCTCGACGGTCTTTGGCGTGAATCTCGACCAACCCGCGGTGCAGCGGCTCATGACCCTCGGAGGCCCCGGACAGGCATGAGCGCAAAGATGATCGTGCGGCCACCACTCTCCGAGGAGCGGCTTCGGCAGGACCTCGCCGGACTCGGGCTCCGAGCGGGCATGACGCTCATCGTCCACTCGTCACTCGGCGCAATCGGCTGGGTGGTAGGAGGCGCACCGACGGTCGTTCGGGCGTTGATCAGTGCGCTTGGAGACAACGGCACCCTGGTGATGCCCGCGGCGACGCCGCACTGTGCGGATCCCGCGACCTGGGCTCAACCTCAGGTTCCCGAACGCTGGATCGAGCAGATCCGTGACAGCCTCCCCGTCTTCGACCCGCGGACAACGCCCACCTCGATGGGCGCGATCGCGGAGTCCTTTCGAACCTGGCCCGGGACCCTGCGGAGCGACCATCCCCTCGAGTCCGTCTGCGCTCGTGGAGCGCTGGCCCGTGAGATCACCGCCGAGCATCCGGTCCCGTTTTCCGAGGGGCCGGGCAGCCCGTTTGCCAGGGTTCACGAGCAGAGCGGCTGGGTTCTGCTTCTCGGCGTCGGCTTCAATCGCTGCACGGCTCTTCACTTTGCCGAGTCGCTTGTGGAGACACGCCGCACGACCACGGTGCGGTTTCCTTTGGTGCACGACGGCCGGCGCCAATGGATCGAGGCGCCCAACGTGGCCGACGACAACGATACGCACTTCCCGATCATCGGCGAGCAGTATCTGGCTGCGGGGCGCGCACGACGCGGCTCGATCGGGGATGCCGCAGCCGTCCTGTTCCCCATGCGAGACCTCGTTGAGTTCGCATGCCGGTATTTTGAATCCGCGCTGTGAGAGCGCAGGCCGGCGCACGTGGCCACGGCGGGTCGCCGACCTGTCTCACTTGATCTTGACGAGACTCAGGCGGGCGAGAAGCCCGAGCTTGGCGTGCAGCATTTGCCGCAGGATGTCCTGCAGCCCGGAGAGATCGATCTGGTCCAACCGCACGTTGCTGCCGTGAAACTGGATTGACCTCTTGTGGGTTCGCAGCCGTCGTTTCGCACGCTGGAAAACCTTGGCCGGCCCGACGTCGACCAGCGCATCGATGAGGGCGACCTCGACGGCGTTCAGCGCAACGCAGCCGCCTCCCACCACCGGCGAGGTCAGCAGGGCTGGCTGCCCCTTGCCGGCCGCCTGCCTCAGGATCACGCGATTGAGCGTCAGAGGAATCGTGAGGCCCCGCGTCGCGGCCGCGGACGCGTCGGCGGGCGTGTCATCCGGGGGCCTCCGGGCACAGATGAAGAAGGCGTCGGTCGCCAGGAGCGTCTCGAACGCCTTCAAGACCTGCCGGGGCTCGAAGGACTGAAGCTCCGGCCCGCGCTCGATTTCGTCAAGGCAGCTCGAACCGCGCTCGACCTGCTGCAGCAGCGTGTCGAGCAGCTCGTCCTCGATCCCGCCAAGGCTGCCGCCGCCCTTGGACATCTTCTGCCGCACGGTGCTCGGCTCACCGCGGGCAAGGACAAAGACGTCCGAGCGAAGAAACGCCTCCGCGCCGGCTGCATCGGCGCGGGCGTCCTTGATGAAGACGTCCTGGCGCTGTTGCTGGTTGAGCACGTAGTCCTTGAGCAGCTCGACCAGGTTCGGATCGTCCAGCTCCTCGAAGAACGAACGCAGCGATGGCGGAACGACGAGGTCGAGGTCGTTGTGGGCAAGACGTGTGCTGCCGGCAAAACGGAGACCCGCCTCGTCGAGCTGGGCCGCCACGTCCGTGAAGTACTTCGGGCTCCAGTGCTCGGAGAGGGCGTGGTGGGCGACCGCGTTGAGGTGGTCGGGATCCTGCTCGATGCGCTTGAGCGTCGCCTCCAGGACCATGGCGGCCGGCGGATTGGCCTCAAAGAATCTGCTCCCCTCGTCGATCAGCCTCTCCAGGGTGTGCAGCCCGTCGCGTGTGCGTTGGGCGGAGTTGCCGGGATGCCCGCGGGTCAGGGATCGCATGAGCATCCAGAGCGGCGCGATGGCGGCCTTGCCCGGAAGCGACATGTAGTCGACGTAGAACAGACCTCCCGGTTTCAGATGCTGCGTCACGAACCGAACCGCGGCGCTCTCGGCTGCCGGGCTGAGCCACGAGTACGTGCCGTGCATCGAGATGAAATCGAAGATCGGAAGATCGTGGGCGGTCAGGTCCTCGAACGAGGCTTCGACGTACGTGACATTGTCCAATGAGGCCGACTTGGCCGTGGACCGGGCCTTGCGGATGTGCTCGGCGTTGAAATCGACGCCGAAGAATCGGGCCTGCGGGTTGGCCGCGGCCAGCGGGTTCAGCGTCGCGCCGCTGCTGCACCCCAGCTCGCAGTAGCCGTACTCGCCCGACGGTTTCGGCGGGGAGAAGCCACGCAGCGCCGCTGCGCAGCCCATGTGAATCGGCGCCTGTCCGGCCACGTACGACGACGGGAACTCCACGTCCCTGATGTACGGTTGTCTCGCTGACGCCGCGACGCGACCTTCGACGTTGGTCCCGTTCACCGGCGTCACTTGTTCAGCTCCGACATCCAGTTCATGATCAGGGCCACCGGTTCCTCGGTCGTCTCGTCGGCCGACGTGGCCACGAAGTGGCCGTCGGGTGTGACGTCGAAGGTGTTGCCCATCCCGACTTGCATCCTGAACAGCGGCTCGACCGGCCCCGGAGCGAGCTGCCCGCCGTCGCTGTTCACACTGACGGCCATGAGCATCTCGTCCTCCGTGAGGAAGTACAGCTCGGTTCCGTCGCGGCTCCAGGCGGGCATGCCCGCCCCGCCGTTGGAGATCTGCCACTTCCCCCGCGCGCGGGTGTCGCCGCCGGCCTCTGACGGCATGGCAAACGACATGACATAGACTTCATCGATACCGGACTCGTTCGAAACGTACGCAATCCAGCGCCCGTCGGGCGAGAAACGGCACCACGTCTCGATGATGGAGGGCGTCTGCACGAGCGCGACGGGCTCCCCCGGCGGCGCCAGCGGCAGCACCCACAGGTCGTCCGAGGTCCGGCTCCGCTCGTGGATGCCGCTGAACAGGAGATACCGGCCGTCGGGTGACACGGACTGGGGCTGCTGCTCGTTGTCGCCTGCCATCAGGAGTGTCGGCGACCCCCCGCTCGCGGGCATGCGGTAGATGCCCTCGGCGGCGTCGCCGCCGGTCCTGTACATGTAGCCGAAGAACAGCTCCGTGCCGTCCGGCGACCACACGGGGCCGCTCTCGAAGCCTGACAGGAACGTCAGCCGCATCGGCTGCTTGCGGGTGACGTCGTGCACCCAGACATCCATCGACGACGCGGCGCGGCCGGTGGTGTATGCCAGGTGCCTGCCGTCCGGCGAGACTCTCAACGAGGAGGCCGACGTGACCCGGGGCACGACGTCGAGCTCCCGGCCGCTGCGGTCAAAGGTGGTGATCTTCGTTCCCTCGCCCTTCATGAGCCCGCCGGGGTTGTAGGCGATGATCCCGGCCGGAGAGCATGAGAACGCCGCCTTCCAGGTCGCCAGGTTGTAGGCCACGGAGACGGCCAGCGCCTGGGGATCGCCGGTCACGTGACCTCGCTTCGCATCGAACGGGGCCGCCATCAGTGTGCCCTGGCGCACGAACAGAAGGTGGTCCTCCGTACCGTGGGCGTTGAGGCTCGATCGCATCACCTCGTGGCCGGAGCCTTCGTCGAGCGACCCGAAGTAGATGGCGTTGTCCGGGGCCCGGCTCGACTCGGCGTGTATGGCCGAGTAGAGGAAGTGCCTGCCGTCGGGAAGAAACGAGGGCCAGCGATGGCTCGTGTGCTTCGCCAGATCGAGGGTCGTGATCGGCTCCGGGAGACCGCCCGTCGCGGGCACACGATGGATCGGCGTTCCGAAGTCGGGCGCGAAGAGCATGTCTCCGTCTGCATTCCACGCGCCGCCCCGACCGTTGAGAGCCTTGCAGACCGTGATCGGCGTGCCGCCGGTCAGGTCCACCCGCTTGAGGAGCCCGTGGGCGAAGAACCCCACCGAGCGGCTGTCGCCCGACCAGAACGGGAACATGGCGTCCTCGGTTCCTGGCAACTCCCTCGCTTCCGTCACGTTCAGCGGCCGGACCCAGATGCTTCGCCGGGCGTCGCTGCCCATGGCGGTGAAGGCCAGCGTCCTGCCGTCCGGCGAGATCACGGCGGGACCGGCCAGGTCCCCGTTGGGGATGAAGGTCATGTCCTTCGGCGGTGGCACGAACGTACGAATGAGCGGCGCCGGAGTCGCCGCCAGCCGGGTGAGCACGATCGACAGGCCGACGGCGGCCGCGAGCAGGACCGTCGTCACGGCGAGCCACGGCAGCCCCGGCCACCGGGCCGGTGCCGCCGGGGCGGTCTCGGTGGCACCGCCGGTCCAGATCCGGGTCGAGCCGCTCAGGGTGTCGTCGAGCTCGACCCGGGCATCACCGATGTCCTGGAGCCGCCGGTTGCGGTCCTTCTGGAGGCAGCGGTGCAGGAGCAGCTGCACATTGGGCGGTGTGTCAGCGGGCAGGGCATCCCAGTCCGGCTCCTTGTGTATCGTCGCGCCCAGTGACTCCGGCACGGACTCGCCGGGGAACGGGCACCTGCCCGTGAGCATCTCGTAGAGGATGCAGCCGAAGGACCAGATGTCCGAGCGCTTGTCGATCGGCTTGCCGCGAGCCTGCTCCGGGCTCATGTAGCCGGCGGTGCCGAGAACCACGCCCGGCACCGTCGGGCTGTGCGTGGGCACGACGGTGGGTGACTGGGCCGCACCGCTGGCGGTGGTGGGATGGTCCTCGAACGCCTTGGCCAGGCCGAAGTCCAGTACCTTGACGTCGCCGTCGATGGTGACCTTGACGTTGGCGGGCTTGAGGTCGCGGTGAATGACGCCCCTGGCGTGCGCCGCCTCCACGGCCCTGGCGATCTGCTTGCCGATGTGCAGCGCCTCGTCGATGGGCAGGGCGCCGCCGGCGAGCCGATCGGAGAGGTCCTCGCCATCGACGAACTCCAGGATGAGGTAGCGGACTCCGTCCACCTCCTCCAGGCCGTGGACGGCGGCGACGTTGGCGTGGTTGAGGGAGGCCAGCAGCCTCGCCTCGCGCTCGAAGCGGCTGAGCCGCTCCTCGTCGGCGGCCAGGTCGTCGGGCAGCATCTTGATCGCCACGTCCCGCTGCAGCATCGTGTCCCGGGCGAGGTGCACGATCCCCATTCCCCCGCGACCGATCTCGCGGTGAATCTCATAGTGGCCGATCTGCCTCGGAACGACTGACATCACCCCTGACCCACTAGGTTACCGCCCGGAGCCGATTCGACGAAGCCGAGCCGGCGCTCTTCGAGGCAAACACGATTTCCAGGGCGGGGTGGGCAGGTGAGGGCGAGGCGGGGGCGGACTCACGCCGCCTCGAAATACTGCACGCTGAAGTAGTCGTCCTCGTCGGTCCAGCATGCCACGCGTTGCCAGCCCGCCGTCGCGGCCAGGACTCGGAACTGCTCCTGGCCGTACTTGTACGAGTTCTCGGTGTGGATCGTCTCGCCTGCCTCGAGCTCGACGATCGTGTGATCGAGGCGGATTTCCTGCGGCACCTTGCTGATGAGGTGCATCTCGATGCGGCCTTCATCTCGATTGAACCGGGCACGGTGCTCGAACTGCTCCACGCGAACATCGGCCTCGAGCTCGTTTCGCAGACGAAGGAGGACGTTGAGGTTGAAGTCGCGGGTCACGCCGTCACGGTCGTTGTAGGCCGCCTCCAGGACCGAGACGCTCTTGGTGAGGTCGACGCCGATGAGCAGCCCGCCGCCCGGCCCCGCCACGCGAGCCATCCGCCGCAGCCACGAGGCCGCCTCGTCCGGGACCAGGTTGCCGATCGTGGACCCGGGGAAGTAAACGACCCGTCGCATCGAGCCGGGCACGATCGGCACGTCGAAGTCCTGGCAGAAATCCGCGTGCACGGGCACCACGTACAACTCCGGAAACTCCGTTCCCACCGCCGCCGCCGAGTGCGTCATGTGCTCCTTGGAGATGTCCACGGGCACGTAACCCGCCGGCTCGCTGAGGTGCTCCAGCAGCAGCCGGACCTTCTCGCTGCTGCCGCTTCCCGGCTCGATCAGAAGACACCGCCGCCCGATCGCAGCGGCGATCTCCGGCGCGTGACGCTGCATGATCGCGAGCTCCGTCCGCGTCAGGTAGTACTCCTCCAGCTCGCAGATCCGGTCGAACAGCGCCGAGCCCCGCTCGTCATAGAAGTACTTCGCAGGCAGCCGCTTGGGGGAGCTCGTCAGCCCCTCGACGGCGTCATCGAGAAACTGCTTCGCTCCGGTCGCCGCGCGACCGTTGGTGTCGTGGGCGCGAGAGGTCATGAGACGTCCCTGGCCAGACGGATGCCCGAGAACTGCCAGCGGGCCGCCGAATGAAAGAAATTGCGGTACGTGCGACGGATGTGACTCACCGGCGTGCAGCAGGAGCCGCCGCGAAGCACGAACTGGTTGCACATGAACTTGCCGTTGTATTCGCCGAGGGCCCCCGACGCGGCGCGGTAGCCGGGGTACGGCCGGTAGGGGCTTTGCGTCCACTCCCAGACGTCACCGAACATCTGGCGGAGGGGGTCGGGCTTCACGTGGTCATCCGCTGACGGGTGATACTGTCCCTGCTCCGCGAAATTGCCGTCAATGGCGTGACCGGCGCTGGCCGTCTCCCACTCCGATTCGCTGGGCAACCGGACGCCGGCCCACCAGGCGAACGCGTGAGCCTCGTAGAAGCTCACGTGGCACACGGGCTCGTCGAGATTCAACGGCCGCAGGCCGGAGAGTGTGAACACCTGCCATCCGTCGTCGGTGTTGTGCCAATACAGCGGTGCGGTCCAGCCCCGCTTTTGGACCGTGGCCCATCCCTCGTCCAGCCAGTGGTCGGGCCGGTCGTAACCGCCGTCGGCCATGAAGTCGAGGTACTGCCGGTTGGTCACGGGCCGGTCCGCGACCTCGAAGGCGTCGAGAAACGTCCGGTGACGGGGTAGCTCGTTGTCATAAGCGAAGTCCGTGCCGTCGTGGCCGACCCGCCGGATCCCCTCCTCGAAGCCCACCCACGTCATGGGCCCCGGCTCGACCCGGGTCTCCGGCGCCGGCGGGCGGTAGGCCGGGTGAAGCCGGTTGCGGGAGAACAGGTGCTTGATGTCGGTCAGCAGCAGCTCCTGGTGCTGCTGCTCATGCTGCAGGCCGATCTCGACCAGCGAGCACACTCGGTCGTAGGCCGGGCCCTTGACCCGGGCCAGCAGCGACGTCACCGCCGCGTCAACGTGCTCGCGGTACCGGACCACATCGCGCAGGGGCGGTCGCGTCATGAGGCCGCGAATCGGCCGTGCCAGGCGATCACCCACCGCGTTGTAGTAGGAGTTGAACAGATAGCAGTAGTCCGGATGGAACGCGCGGTACTGATCGTCGAAGCGATCGAGTACGAAGCTCTCGAAAAACCACGTCGTGTGCGCGATGTGCCACTTCGTGGGGCTCGCGTCGGTCATGGACTGCGCGACGTAGTCCTCCACCTCCAGCGGCTCACAGAGCTTCATCGTGAAGTTTCGGATGCTCTGGTATCGCTCCGCCAGCGCTTCGGCATGCGTCCACGCAGAATCCCCCCACGCCGGTTTGGTCTTCTCTTCGAGTGCCATACGGCGAATCCTTGTATGTTTTCTGCGGCTTTCGGCGGCGTTCTTCCCTGGTTACACGACATGGTAGGACATCACCCTACGGGTCGCAAACGAAGCCCTTTGGGCACCACACCGCGTTCCACGAGCTCGAAGAAGGCCTGCGTGAGCAGCGCCAGCAATGCGGCCGGAACGGCGCCCTCCAGGATCAGGTCGAGGCGGTCGAGACGCAGTCCGGTCAGAATCGGCTGCCCATAGCCGCCGGCGCTGATGAAGGCGGCGAGGGTGGCGAAGCCGACGTTGATGACGGCTGCCGTCTTGATGCCGGCAAGGATCGTTCGCGAGGCGAGCGGCAGCTCGACCCGCAGCAGCTTCGCACGCGACGAGAGACCGATCGCTTCGGCCGTCTCTTGAATGGCGGGATCGATCCCTGCCAGCCCCGCGTGGGTGTTGCGCACGATCGGCAGCAGGCTGTAGAGAAAGAGCGCCGCGATCGCGGTCTCGGTGCCCACGCCGAGGATGTCCGGCCGCCCCGCCTCCCGCGGCCAGGGCACGGGGATGAGCAGGACGAGCAGGGCCAGAGCCGGGATCGTCTGGATGATGCCGACGGCGGCGAGAATGACCTGGCCGAGACGCGGCCGCTTCGCGCCCGCGATGCCCGCCGGGACCGACACGACAATCGCCAGCGCCAGCGAGATGACGACCATGTAGAGGTGCTCGCCCAGCAGCCTCAGCTGCCGCTGAACAAACGTCTCCTCGATCGGGGCGACGACGTCCCGGCCCAGCACCTCCCCCAGGAACGTCGCGGCGACCGCGGCCTCGGACTCGCCCTCGATCTTGACCCGCCGGTTCATCTCGATCATCCGGCCTTCGTCCGTCGTGCCGGCGAGCCCGCGTAACGCCTCGACCACGTTCGGAACGCGCTCGGCCAGCTCGGCGCGATACAGGAACACCGCGTCATACCGCGGGAAGTGCCCGAGATCGTCCTCGAGCACGCGAAAGCCGTAGTAGGCGATGTCGGCATCGGTCGAGTAGAGGTCGGTCGCGTCGATGCTTCCCTCCGCCAGCGCCCGCAGGGCAAGGTCGTGATCGAGACCCCGGGCGGTCTGCGGCAGCCGGTAGCGCTGCCGCAGCGCCGGCCAGCCGTCGCCCCGCTCCATGAACTCGTTGGTGAAGCCGAGACGCAGCCGGGGATGTCCTCGCAGGTCCGAGATCGTGCTCAGGCCCAGCGTGTCGGCGGTCGCGGGGCGCACGCCGATGGCGTAGGTGTTGTTGAAGCCCAGTGCACTCGTCATCCGGATGCCGCGTCTGGAAAGCGCCTCGCTCAGGTCGGCGCGGCTCTCGAGAGGTTCGTCGGCCAGAATCTCCTGCGTGATCGTCCCGGTGTATTCGGGATAGATGTCGATCTCGCCGCGCTGCAGCGCTCCGAACAGGATGCGGGTGCCCCCGAACTCGCGCTGGTGCACGGCCGTGGCGTCGCTCAGCCGGGCGAGCTGGGCGGCGATCTCCCCGAGAATGACCGACTCGGTGAACTTCTTGGATCCGACGACGATCGGCGACCCTTCGGGCCCGGCGATCGCGAATGCCGCGCACGTGAGCAGGATCCCCAAGGTCATGTCGTGCCCGTCCCGGCGTCCAGGTGACTGCGCTGCGCGGTGACGAAACGCTCGACAAACGCATCGGCGGGCTCCTCCAGCAGCACGCGGATCGGCCCGCTCTGGACAATGCGGCCGTCGCGGAGCAGGACCACCTCGTCGCCGAAATACGCGGCCTCCGCGAGGTCGTGGGTTACGAGGACCGTGGTCTTGCCCAGCTCGCGGAAGATGCCGCGCAGATCGGTCTGCAGGTCGTAACGGATGATGGGATCCAGGGCGGCCAGCGGCTCATCGAGCAGCAGGACGTCGGGGTCGAGCATCAGCGCCCGCATGAGCGCGACCCGCTGGCGCTGCCCGCCGGAGAGCTGCCGCGGGTAGCGATCGAGGCCGTCGGCGGGGAACTTCGTCAGCGCCAGCAGCTGGTCCAGCCGCGTCTTGACCCTCGACTGAGGCCATTTCAACTGCCTCGCCATGAGCGCGACGTTGCCCCGCGCCGTCATGTGGGGAAAGAGCCCCCCGTCCTGGATGACGTAGCCCACGCGGCGGCGCACGGATCGGGCCGTGTCCGCGGTGACGGGCTCGCCGTCGAAGATGACCTGACCCGCGTCGGGGGTCAGCAGCCCCAGCAGCAGACGCAGCAGCGTCGACTTGCCGCACCCGCTGGGCCCGATCAGCACCGTCGTGCGACCGGGATCCACCGACAGATCGACCCCCTTGACGACCTGCGCGGCCGCGAACGACTTGCGGACGCCTTGGAACTCCAGCATTCGCCGGAGTATAACCCGGGCCCCCATTCACTCGTGGAGAGAACCCTCATGCACCGCCTCTGCTGGTTCTGCTGGCTCGTCATGCTCACCGCGTGCGCCGCCAACCCTACCGGGCCCGCGCGGCCGGCCCGCATCAACCACGTCGTCTTCTTCACGCTTCACGACCCCGCGGACACCGAGGAGCTGATCCGCGACTGCGACACGAAGCTGGCGACGATCCCCGGCGTCGTGTCGTACTTCGCCGGTCCCCACTTTGAGATGGGCCGGGACTCCGTCGACGCCGAGTACGACGTGGGCCTCTACGTCGGCTTCATGAGCGCCGCCGACTACCGCTTCTACGTCGACCATCCCGACCACATCGCGGTGGTCACGAAGTGGCGGCCGCGGCTCCAGTCGCTGCTCGTGCGCGACGTGCTGGATGAGGGCGTGTAGGAAAGGCCCGCTGGGCTCAGGACCGCCGGATCGAATCCGGCGGTCCGTACGAACGCGAGTGCCGGCCCGGAGGGCCGAACGGAGCGCCACGAATAGCCAACGGAGCGCTCAAACTAGGGACACAGCCCCCAGTTGCCGATCACGGCCAGGAACTCCGAGATGCCGACGCCCCCGCCGTCGAAGTCGCATGGAACCCCGACCTGCCCCCACTGGCCGAGCACGGCCAGGAACTCATCGACGCCGACCACGCCGTCGGCAACGGCGCAGTCCCACGGGCAGTCGAGCCCGAACTCGATGACGTTGGTGTAGATGTTCTGGTCGCCCTCGTGCATGTCGATGTAGGCCGGGTAGACCCGCTCGCCGGCCACGGCCAGGCCCGAGTAGTCCCCGATGAAGCCCGATCCATTGCTGCTCCAGGTGAGGGGCGTGAGCCGTGACTCGTTCCAGGTTCCGCCCCCGTCGTCGCTGTACGTGTAGTAGCCGTCGAAAAAGCCGCTGGGGGTGTTGTCGTCCTGGGCCACATTCCGCGAATCCAGAAAGATGACGTGGATGCGGCCCTGCTGGTCCACCTCGATCCACGGGAAGAACTGATCCCCAGGCGGGTCGGCGTCGCCGTTGATGACGACCGGAACCGACCAGCTGGTGCCCTGGTCGGCGGACTGGGTGAAGTAGAGATCGACGTTCGCGTTGCCGTCCACGATCTCGGTGGTGTCGAAGTACACGGCGTAGAGATCGCCGCTGACGGGATCGACGTCGAAATAGTTGATGGATGGAACGCGGAACTGGCCGGGGAAACGATCGCCGTCCTGCGTACCCCAGACATCCATGCGAGTGGCGATGGTGTGGGTGGTGTAGCTGGTGCCGTCGAAGCTCCGTTTGAGCATGACGCCGTTGCCGAAGTCCCAGTAGGCGACGTACACCTCGCCGTTGGGGCCGACCCGCGGCAGGAAACCGATGCCGCTGCCCAGCGAGATGGGGTTCGTCCACGTGTCGCCCAGGTCGTCCGACCAGATGATGCCGAGGTTGTACGCGCAGTAAAGCCGGGTCGTATCGGGAAGGCCCGGGCGCGGCCCGGCCGCCATCCACCCCTTGTCGACGAAGCCCAGCTCGGCCATCACCGACGGCTGAAACTCCGTGTCTCCGGGGTCGAGCCTCGCCACGTAAATGCCCCCGTTGGAGTCGAAGCTTATGGCCCCGAGCCACAGCGTCCCCGTCCGGTCATCGTGGGCCACCATGGGATCGCCCTCGACGGTGGTCTGGTTGCCGGGCGGCGGGCGGAGCAGGAAGTCCGTCCAGCTCTGGCCGCCGTCGAAGCTGACGGCGAAGCCGGACCGGATGACCCCCGAGTCTCGATAGTCGTTCCAGCCCGCCACGATGCGGTCCGGAAACAGCTCGCTGGCGGAGGCCGTCGTCTCGTTCGCCGCCGCGGCGCCCCCGCCGACGTCGATACGCACCTGGGGGCCGATCGTCGGGCCACCCGCCAACGCCGTTGCGGCACACAGCCCCGCCGCCGCCAGGGCCGCGACATGCGTTCGACATGGGTCCATCTCGCCGTCCTCCTGTTGCGGGCTTCACGGTCCCGTGACCGGTGGCGTACCGACAGCATATTCGCCGGGCGCAGATACCGGGACCCAAAAAGCCCTGAAACCCGCGTGGGTTGCCGCAGGAGACCATGCTCGTGCGGGTATAGTTGGACGGACGGGGAGCCCGCCCAGCCCCTCGGCGTCCCGGAGAAGGAACCATGAGTGTTTGCACGCGGACGAGTCTTCTGGCCTGCCTCGCCGTGGCTGCGGCGGGCGCCGGCTGTGAGAGCTCACGGGTTGCCCGGCCGAGCGAGACGCCCCCGGCGACCCTCGTCGCGGTCGATGCGGCGGCCATGCCGCAGGACCCCGATCCGCGTCAGCCGCTCAACGACCTCAAGGAGGCCCGCTTCCGGGCGGCGATCGAGGGGCTGGACTTCGAGAGCGGTCTCGTGGTCGTCACCGAGCCTCTCGCGGGGCAGGGCCGTGACGCGGCTCTCGCCTACCGCGCCGAAGGGCTCGACAGGCTCCAGGCCAACCGGCGCACCGGAGCCCTGACGAGCTTCGCCCTGGCCGTCCGCGCGGATGCCGGGTTCGCCGACGCCTACGTCGACCTGGGGCGGACGCTCGTCACCAAGGGCAAGACGGCGTACGCACTGGCCGCGTTCCGCACGGCCCTGACGCTCGAACCGGACTCCGTCGAGGCCCGGTACCACGCGGCCGAGACGCTTGCGCGGCTTGGCCGCCATGACCAGGCCATCGCCGAGATGGCGGCCGTGCTCGATCTGGAGCCGCAGCGTGCCGACGCGCACGAACGCCTGGCCATCTGGCTCTACTACACCGGCGACGCCGGTGGCGCTTGGCAGCATGTCGACGCCGCCCGCGACCTCGGTCGGGAGCCCCCGGGCCAGTTCATCGCGCTGCTGGAGGCGAAGTCGCCTCGGCCCGGTTCGCGCTAGCGCCGGGACGTGAACACATCTCAGGAGACCACCATGCGCCGTGTTGCCCTCATCGTGATCCTGCTCCTGGCGCCGGTGGCGGCAGCGCAGCGGGTCGAAGTGGAGACGCTCGTTCTCGACAACGGCATGACCTTCCTGCTGGTGCCGCGAACGGAGCAGCCCAACTCCATTGCCGCGGGCTGGGTGGCCAAAGTCGGCAGCGTCAACGAGCGACCCGGCATCACGGGCATCAGCCACTTCTTCGAGCACATGATGTTCAAGGGCACGACGACCATCGGCACCCGCGACGCCGAGCAGGACGCGGACTTCATGGCGCGTCAGGAGGCCATCAAGGGCCGGCTCAACGATCTCGTCCTCACCGTGCAGTACGAGCGCTTTCGCCAGGGAGAGATCGACGACCCGTGGGATCCCGCCAACGACACCGAGGAGATGAGATCGCTGCGGACGGAGCTGCGAGTGCTCACCGAGCAGCACCGCGACATCATCGTCAAGGACGAGTACGCCGAGGTCTACACGAAGATGGGCGGGTCGGGCACGAACGCCTTCACGACCCACGACTTCACGTTCTACATCAATCGGGTTCCCAGCAACAAGTTCGAGCTGTGGGCGTGGATGGAGTCCGATCGGCTCAGCGACTCCGTGTTCAGGGAGTTTTACTCCGAGCGCGACGTCGTCCACGAAGAGCGCCGCCTTCGCACGGAATCCAGCCCCACCGGCGAGTTTCGAGAGCAGTTCAACTCGATGTTCTGGCAGTCATCCCCGTACGCGTGGCCCGTCATCGGCTGGCCGAGCGATCTCAACAGCTACACGATGGAGGAGGCGAAGCGGTACTTCGAGACGTATTACCGCCCCAACAACCTCGTGGGCGTCGTCGTGGGTGATTTCGTGCCGAGCGTGATCACGCCGGTGATCCGCGAGTACTTCGGCCGGCTTCCGCGCGGTGAGCACGCGCCGCCGCCGGTGGTGACGATCGAGATCGCTCAGAAGGCTCCGATGCGCATGGACGCCGAGTGCGACTGCCAGCCGCAGGTCGAGATCCAGTATCACACCGTGCCGTTCAATCACGAGGACAGCTTCGCCCTGGAGGTGATTGCCGAGCTGCTCAACGGCCGCACGGGGCGTCTCTACAAGGCGATGATCGAGGGCAGGGAG
Source organism: Phycisphaerales bacterium (assembly GCA_041580235.1). Lineage (GTDB taxonomy): Bacteria > Planctomycetota > Phycisphaerae > Phycisphaerales > SM1A02 > JADFOJ01. The sequence continues at coordinate 9,997 of JBFGEG010000011.1, read as the reverse complement.
ATCGCGTCATCCGCCAGCGCCGGCCAGGACAGCCGAAAGTACGCGGGCTTCTTCTCGTTCAGCGCCGATGTCAAGGGCCGGGCCGCGCCCGGACAGCTCGAGGAGGCGTGGTACGAGGTCGTGGCCCGTCTGCAGGACGAGCCCGTCGGTGACCGCGAGCTCCAGAAGATCAAGAACCGGATCGCGGCCAACGCCTACCGGCGTCTGCAGAGCAATTTCTTCCTGATGATCCAGCTGGGCATGTACGAGGCGCAAGGCGGCTGGGAGTACCTCAACGAGAGCCCGGCGCGGCTCCAGGCCGTGACGGCCCGGGACATCCAGCGGGTGGCGAACTCGTACTTCACGAGCGAGAACAGCTCCGTGGCCATCTACACCCGGACCGGCGGCGCCGCCCCCGAAGATCCGGAGCTGGCGGCGCTGGACGAGCAGTCCCAGGCGCGGGTGCGCCAGATGCTGGCCGGTTTGCAGCAGGTGCGTGATGTCGAGCAGTTGCGGCAGATGGCATCGAGAATGGAGATGGCGATCGGCATGGTGCCGGCGAAGGAGCAGGCCGCCATGGAGTACATCGTCAAGAAGATGAACGAGCGCATCGAGGAGCTCGACTCGGCGGCCGACGAGTGAGCGGGATCGCGATCATGGCCGAGACACCCGCACCGGACCGGGACGAGGCCGGCGTCAACGTCGTCTTCTTCGACGGCGTGTGCGCGCTGTGCCACGGATCGGTGAGCTTCTTTCTCCGCCGGGACCGCCGCCGGGTGCTCAGCTTCGCCCCCCTCCAGGGCGAGACGTTCGCCGCGCTGGACGCCGGGCTCGAGGACGGCCTGGACAGCATGGTGTACGTGCGCGGCTACGGGACCGATCGACGCGAGGTGTCCGTGCGCTCGGAGGCAGTACTGCGGATCCTGCGCGATCTCGGCGGCTTCTGGCGAATCGTCTCCTGGCTGCGGATCGTGCCGCGTCCCCTCCGGGACGCCGTCTACGACCTGGTCGCCCGCCACCGCTACCGCTGGTTCGGACGCTACGACGAGTGCCGCCTGCCCACCCCGCGTCAGAAGGAGCAGCTGTTGCCGTGACAGGGAAGAAGTGGGGTTTGGGGTTGGAAGAACAACACCCGCCGCGCAACTCGAAACCATGAGGAGCCACCATGAACATTCGGCGACAAACCGTGACCACGGCGTGCGCAGCGCTGTTCTTGGCGACCCCGGCGGCGATCGCCGACATCCCGCCCCATCCCGATGAGATCGAGTTCCCGCCGCTGGAGTTCGATCCTCCCGACGCCGCCGACTACCGCCACACCCTCGAGACCAGCGCGGGGTCGGTGCCGGTCTACCTGGCTCCCAGTCACGAGTTCCCGCTCATCAGCGTCGTCTTCACGTTCAAGGGCGGCGACGACCTCGATCCCCCCGACCGGATCGGGCTCGCCGGGGCCATGGCCGCCATGATGCGGCGTGGCGGAACGACGACGGTGCCGGCCGAGCAGATGGACGAGGAGCTCGACTTTCTGGCGGCCGTGGCCGGGGCGAGCGCAAGGGGCGTGACGACCACGGCCTCGCTCAACAGCCTCGCCGCGAACTTCGATGAGAGCTTCGCCCTGTTCATGGACATGCTTCGTCGGCCGGGTTGGGACCGGCAACGGCTGGAGATCTACAAGGAGGAGCAGCTGGAGCGGATGAAGCAGCGCAACGACCGCCCCGGCAGCATTCTCTCCCGCGAGTGGGGGTTCCTCGTCTATGGACCCGACCACTTCGAAGGGGCGATGGCCACCGCCTCCTCGATCGGTTCCATCCGCGAGCGCGACCTGGCCTGGATGCACGGGCGCATCATCCATCCCGGCAACCTGATCATCGCGGCCACCGGCGACTTCGAGCCTGACGAGATGCTGCGCACGCTCGAGCAGGCGTTGGCCGGATGGGCACCGGGAGAGCCCGTCCCCGATCCCCCGTCCCCGCGCGCCACGCTCGCGCCGGGGCTGTACCACGTCGAGATGGACCTCCCCCAGGGGCGTGTGAACATCGGGATCCGCGGGATCGAGCGCGACGATCCCGACTACTTTCCCATGGTGGTCATGAACCGGATCCTCGGCGGGGGCGGCTTCACCAGCCGCATCGTGAGCCGGGTCCGCAGTGACGAGGGGCTGGCCTACAACGCCGGATCACGGATGGTGCCCCGGGTGCACTACCCCGGCGAGTTCCGGGCGACGTTCCAGTCCAAGAACAGGACGGTGGCCCTGGCCGCCAAGCTCATCCTGGAGGAGATCGAGACCATCCGCAACGAGCCGGTGACGGTCGATGAGCTGGCGACCGCCCGGGCCGCCTTGATCGAGACCTTCCCCCAGCGGTTCGAGTCCAAGGACGGGATGCTGCGGGTCTTCGTAAATGACGAGATGACCGATCGGGATCCGGATTACTGGAAGCAGTACCGCGACATGGTCAAAGCGGTCACCGCCGAGGACGTCACGCGGGTCGCACGCAAGTACCTCCGCCCGGACGAGATGGCTATCCTGGTCGTCGGCCCCTGGGAGGAGATCGCGCCCGGCGATCTCGACGGGCGCGCGAGCATGAGCGAGCTCGGAACGGTCACGCACCTGCCCATGAGGGATCCCCTCACGCTCGAGACGCAGTAGCCGCGGTGGGACCGGCCTTGCTTCCTTCGGCGCTCACGCTACAGTTCCCCCACCATGACCACCGCAACGATGGCGAAGGAAAGCAAGACCAGGAAGGACAAGAAGAAGCGCCGGCCCCGCCGAACCGCGGCCACGAGCGACAAGCACGAGCTGTACGAGCTTTCCGTGCAGAGCCCGGAAGCTGAGTGCGACTTCATCGACAAGGTCTGGAAGGAGCGGCGCGGGCGGGTGGCCCGCAGCATCCGCGAGGATTTCTGCGGAACGGCGATCGCCTCGGTGGAGTGGGTCAAGCGGCATGCCAGCAACACGGCGGTCGGCGTGGACGTGGACGCCGGCGTGCTGGACTGGGCCCGCGCGAGGTTCCCCGACCGACTTGACGCCGACCAGCTCCGCCGGCTGACGCTGAAGCGGGCCGACGTCCGGACGGTGCGCACGCCTCCCGTCGACAGCGTGCTCGCGATGAACTTCAGCTACTACATCTTCAAGACCCGCCCGGAGCTCCTGCGGTACTTCAAGTGCGTGCACCGGGCACTCGTTGATGACGGCCTTTTCCTGCTGGATGCCTACGGCGGCAGCGATGCCTTCCTGGAGATGGAGGAGACGCGCAAGGTCAGCGGGTTCACCTACATATGGGATCAGCATCACTACAACCCGATCACGGGTGACGCGGTGAACTACATTCACTACAAGTTCCCCGACGGCACGGAGCTGCGCAAGGCCTTCAAATACGTCTGGCGTCTGTGGACGCTGCCGGAGCTCCGAGAGCTGCTGGTGGAAGCCGGATTCAAGGACGCCACCGTGTATTGGGAGGGCACCGACGAGGAGACCGGCGAGGGCAACGACGAGTTCGAGGCCACCATGACCGGTGAAGCGTGCCCGGGCTGGATCGCGTACCTCGTGGCCGACAAGTAGCCGACGGGCGGGGATACGCACGCGGCCCCCGCCGAGGCGGCCCCACCCTACAATTGGGCCCTCGCGGGCGGACCATGCCCGCACCCCCACGTGTCGCCGCCTCCCATGCTCAACCTCGCCGAAATCGACCTGCCGATCGCCACGGCTCTCGATGAGCAGCTCGAGGAGGTCGCCGTGATCCTGGAGCGGCAGCTCGCCAGCGATCTCTCGCCCGTCAACGCGTTGTGCCGCCACATCGAGCAGTACCGGGGCAAGCGGCTGCGCCCGATCCTTGTCCTGCTTTCCGGCCTCGCCGGCGCCAAGCCGCCGTGGGACGGGTCCGAGCTCACCGAGCGTCACCGGGTGATTGCCGCCGTGGTCGAGATGATCCACATGGCGACGCTCGTCCATGATGACGTCCTCGACGATGCGCAGATCCGCCGCGGCGTAGCCACCCTCAACTACCTGCGCGGCAACGAGACGGCCGTCATGCTGGGCGACTACCTGATCTCCAACGCCTTTCATCTGTGCTCGTCGCTGAGGGACCCCCAGATCAACTACAGCCTCGGCCAGGTCACCAACACGCTCTGCGCGGGCGAGCTTCTGCAGCTGCACCACCGCGACGACCTGGACATCGACGAAGCGACGTACCTGGAGATCGTCCGCCGCAAGACCGCCTCGCTGATCGGCGAGTGCTGCCGGCTCGGCACCCTGCTCTCCGATGCGCCGCCGGAGCTGTGCGAGTCGATGTGCCGCTTCGGCATCGCGGTGGGAATCGCGTTTCAGATTCAGGACGATCTGCTGGACATCACCGGCGACGAGGCGGTCGTCGGCAAGTCTCTGCACCGCGACCTCGACTCCGGGAAGGTGACGCTGCCGCTGATCCGGTATCTGGCCGCCGCCGACGACGCAGAGCGGGTCGAGGTCAGGCGGCTGTTCGCCCAGGGCCGGGCCGAGAAACTGCGGTTGCGGCTCATCGAGAGCGGGGCCGTGGAGGACGCTCAGTGCGAGGCGCAGCACCTGGTCGACCAGGCGAAGCACGAGCTCTCAAACCTGCCCGCGGGCAACGCCCGCGAGCTGCTGCGAACGCTTGCCGACGCCGTCATCTCGAGAGACTTCTAGCGCTGCGCGGGGCCCTCGCTGCTCTCACCACTTGCCGCCTTCTTGCACTGAAGGATCAGGGCCTCGACACGCTCGCAGATCGCCGACGCCTCGGCCTCCTCAGCGAGCAGCAGCGATTCCAGCTCGGCGGCCGATTCGCAGATCGCGGCATTGCCCGAGCCCTCCGCAAGCGACGCGAGCTGGCCGGCGAGCATCTTGAGGCGTGACGCCTCCCCCGCATGCCACGTCTCCCGGACGAAGCGAGTGCGTCTCTCGAGCTGCTCGAGGAGGTTCTCCAGCTGTCTCGCGGGCGAAAGGTCCGAAGGCCTGCCACCCCGTCCCCCGTCGTTGGGCGCGTCCTTCGAGGTCATCGACCCTTAGATCGGTCCCGCGGCCGTCCGCCTTGACCACCGCCGGGACCGACGGTTCCGCCCCCGCCCCGGCCGGGGAGGGCTGGGGAGGGCAGACTCCACCAAAAAGCGAGGACGCGTTCAAGTTGACGGGCACGGGCCCCAGCCGATGACCAGCTCCACGACATCGGTGGCGGTCACGGCGCCGTCACCGTCCAGGTCGGCGGCCTCGGTGCCCAGCGCGCCGAGCACCGACGCCAGGTCGGCCGCCCCCACGATGCCGTCGCCGTCGAGATCGGGCGGGCAGACGCCGGCGATCAACGGCTCCCCGCCCGGCAGCGCGTCCCGGATCGCCGACAGGGCCGCGTGACGCGAGGCGTTGACCGCCTGGGCCCGCTGCCCGCACGTCTCCCGGACCATCCGGGCCAGCCCCGGCGCGCCGAGCTCGACGAGCACCCCCGTGCACCGGGTGCACCGGGCCCTGATGTGCTGCAGCGTGTGATTCGTACGAGCGACGATGCGGTGAGCGCACATCCGGGCCGCGTGGAGTGCAGCACCGATGTGACCGGCTTCCACGAGCTGCTCGATCCTCCCCACGCACTCGCCGGTGAGGGCCTGGTTGCGCTGGATCCGGTGAGCCGCCGCCGCCGAGACGTGCTCGAGGCAGTGCTGGGCGATCTGCTGGGGGTCCGGCGCGTGGGCCTCCGCGCCCGGGGCGGTCAGCCAGGCCGCAAGGACGCACGACGCGATTCGGAGTGTTCTCATGTTCGATGCCTCCATTCGGTTCGAAAACAGCCATCGCGCGCCGGCGAACCTCCCGCCGATGACTCGCGCGTTGCCCGGTCTGTCGCCCCACCCCCGTCCGTCTTCATCGAGTGATACGGCGGAGGCGTCCCTGGTCATCCCCGACACGTCAGGGTTTTCGGTCAAGAGCCGTTCGGTTTTCCGTTTCGCTGCATCAGCCACTGCGTCATGGCCTGCCGCTCCTGCGGACCGAGCTGCCCGTCGCCGTCGGTGTCGAACCGTCTCAAGAGCTCCACCCGCATGCGGCGGTCGCGAGACCGGGGCTCGCCGTGGCGCTGGCCCCAGCGATGGCCCCGCTCGGCCCGCCATGCCTGCATGGACTCGCGGGCGGCCATCCGCTCCTCGTTGTTCAACTCACCGTCACCGTCGGTGTCGAACCGTCGCAGCATCTCGTGACGCCGGCGCTCGTGCATCGTGGCCCGGTGCATGCGCTGCATCAGCTTGTCACGTTGCGAGGGCGTGAGCGACGCCGCGAAGTCGTTGAGGCGGGCCGCCTCCTCGAGCCTCCACTGCCGGCGCAGCTCGGCCTCGCGGTCGACGATGGCCTGCAGGCGATCGGGATCGAGCTGCTTGCGGTTGAGCTCATCCACGAGCTCCTGGCGTACGAGGGCGAGGCTGCCCTCGTACACGTCGGCGTCCTGGCGTCCCCGGGTGCGCAGCTCGGCAAAGAGCGCAGACTGGGCCGTGTCGAGCCCGAGCTCATCGGCCACGCGGCCGGTCACGTCTGTCGCGGTCGCCTGTGCCCGGCGCGCCTGGACGTACCCGACCACGAAGAAGACGTTGAACAGCCCCGAAAGCGCCAGCGCCAGCAGGATCAGGTGCTGCTTCATGGTGTCATCTCCTCGAATGCGTCCGCCAGCAGGTCAAGGTCCGGCTCGCCGGACGCCAGCAGGCCGAAGGACATCTCGCTCAGCAAGGCCTCTTCGGCCAGGATCTCGTCGGGGCCGTACCAGGCCGAGCCGACGCGGTAGCCGACGAAGCAGATCGCAATCGAGGCTGCGGCCGCCCCCAGCGCGCCGATCGTGCCCAGGATCCGGCGTCCGGCGTCGTCGCGGGAGCGCCCGACGAGCCCCTTGGCCGCGTCGATCACCGACGGCGGGACGAACGCGCGAGCCTCCCGATCAGCGCCCGCGATGTCCAGCAGGGCTTCGCGGCAGGCACCGCAGTCGGCGAGGTGGCCTTCGACGGCCTGTCGGTCCTGATCGCTCAGCCGGTCGTCGGCAAAGCCGGCCAGCTCGAGGGGCGACACGCACGCCGACGGCTCGCGGGGCAGCGCCCCGTCAATCCGGCGCCAGAGCTGCCGGCCGTCGTCATTGGCTGGTTCGTGGCTGTTCATTGCTGCCTCGCTCGAGGGGGTTGTACGGGGCCTGGTCGCCCGCCATCCCCGGAATCCGTGGTCCGGCCCGAGGCGAAGTGCTGCCGCAGGCGGGTCAGGGCCTTGTGCTTGGTGCTGCGGATCGTCTGCTCATCGACACCGATGAAACGCGCTGCTTCCGGCACACTCATCTGCTCGTCAAAGACGAGCCTCAGCACGAGCCGCTGGCGGGCGCTGAGCAGGTGCATCGGAACCGAGAGGTATGACGCCGGCTGGCGATCCGGCGCCGGTTGGGCAGGGTCGTGCGGCTCGAGGGGCACGGTCGGATCGCGCCGCTTGCGCAGCCGGTCGATGGCCACGCTGCGGGCCACGAGCGTCAGCCAGGTGGACAGGGACGCCCGGTTCGGGTCGTAGGATTTCAGCAGCCGGCAGCCGTCCTTGAGCAGCCGGACAAAGACGTCCTGAACCGTGTCCTCGACGTCGGCCTGATCCACGAACCCTCGACGGCTCTTGAAGGCCCGAAGCACCGCGGCGTGGATCACGCCCGCCCAGCGATCGACGAAGGCGTCCCAGGATTGCTTGTCGCCTCGGATGCAGGCATCGAGATCGACGTCCATTCGCCTGTCCTTCACGCTGCGAGAACGGGGAAGCCTTCGTTCTATTGCAGTCTTCGGTTCCCGTTCCCGCCTCGGCTTTGCAGATGGTACGGGCGCGCGAGCGCGGGTCGTGCGGAAGTTCCCGAAGTCGCGGGGATGCCCTGGCCGCGACGCCGCGTACAACGGTTGACGACCATCAGAAACGGCCCCTGCGCAGCATGGCACGCTTTGTTCGGAACGGAATCCCTCGAAAGGAGAAGGCCATGGACATGGCAGCTCTGCGACTTCTGACGATTGCAACGGCTCTCGGACTGGGCGGCGTGGCCGCCGACGCGCGACCAGCCGACGGCGACGAACAAGGTCTTTCGAGGCGGGCCCGCCTGCTCGAGACGTTCGACCTCGACGGTGACGGCACGCTCAGCGACGAGGAGCGGGTCGGGATGAAGCAGTCATTGGGTGCTCGCCTGCGTGAGCGCTTCGACGCGAACGGAAACGGCGTGATCGACGATGACGAGAAAGCGGCGATCCGCGAGGCCCGCCAGGAGCGGCGTGGCAAACGCGCCCACCGTGGACACCGCCGGCACCGGCTGGAGCAGTTCGACGTCAACGGCGACAACACGCTTGACGAGCAGGAGCGGGCCGCCGCCCGTGACGCCCGCCGCGTCGGGCTTCTCGAGCGTTTCGACGCCAACGGCGACGGCCTGATCGACGATGACGAGAAAGCGGCGATCCGCGAGGCCCGCCGGACCCGCTGCGGCTCCGGCGCCGGGCACGGCTCGAAACACGGCCCCCGTGGCCTGCACCGCGGCCCGCGGCCGCACCGCCGCCCCCTCGACGCATCCGACGGCCCTGGAGTCAGACGTCTGACACCACGGGTCCATCCCAGGCAATCGGTGCGCACCGGCCCGATCGGCCGTCCGACCGGGCCCGCGGTGCTCACGCCCTCTCGGTGACCGGCACCAGACGCCAGCGGCCGTAGGGATTGCGCAGCGGGCTGTCGGGCCGGAAGCGGCGGCAGGGCTCCTTGCGCACGTGGAACAGCGGACCGAGCTCGTCGCGGACGAGATCACCCTCCGCCACCGCCGCCCCGCACTCCAGAAGGTAGCCCAGAAAGCCTAGCAGGATGCCGTCATCGGCCCCGTCGTCGCGGCTGCGGGCGATCAACGCGTCCCGGGCACCCAGCGTGTGCATGCCGACCGACCACAGCTCGTCGCGGCTTCGGATCCGGTTCACCAGCGCGTACAGCAGGGCATCGGCGCCGTCGTCCTCCGCCACGTCGAGCCAGGCGTCCGAACCGTGGGCCAGCGCGCTGTTGTCGACGAAGACGCCCGCCCCGCCCGCGCGAACGAGGGCCGCTGCGGCGTCGATCATCCGCCGGGCCGTCTCGACCGAGCCGCCCGGGCCGAGCAGGCACACGTTGACGTCGTAGCGCTCGACGACGGTGCGGTCGCGACGGGAGGGCATGCGTCGGCAGGCCCGGGCGAAGACGGCGGGGAACTCCTTGTCGGCAGCGTGCACGCTCACGTCGACCGCTCCGCGGCCGTCGGGCAACGTCAGTGCCGCCTCCGAGAAGCCGTACCCGGTGGGCAGCGCCTGGCGCAGCTCGATCACGCCGTCCCAGCGACCCGGAACCCGCAGCGCGATCGTCGGCAGGCTGTCCTGGTCCGTATCGGCCATCGCCCGCGACCATACCGCCCGCCTTCACGCGTTCCCAAAGAACTTCCTTTTGGCAGTCGGACGAAAAACCGCTGCCGCTCAGCGACCGCGTTCGCCACGCAGCTCGGTCAGCGCCTCGGCCGCGGGGTGGTTCGGATCGATCTGGACCGCCCGCCCGTAGTGCTCGATCGCCTCCGCGGCCCGGCCGAGCTTCTCCAGCGCCAGCGCGAGGTTGTAGTGCGCGTCGGCGTAATCGGAGTCGAGATGCACCGCCTCGCGGAAGTGCGTCACGGCCTCGTCCGGCTTCTCGTCCATCATCAGGGCCGTGGCCAGGTTGTAGTGGGCTGCAGCATCTTGCGGCGCGAGCTGCACGGCGCCCCTGAAGCTCTCCACGGCATCCCGGGTGCGGCCGATGGCCGCGTAGGACATCCCCAGGTAAAGATGAATACGCGCGTCGTTGGGCTCCGCTTCGACGACGATTTCCAGCTCCTCGGCGGCGCGGGCATAGTGGCCGGCGTTCATGAGCCCGACGGCGCGCTCCACGCAGTGTTTGGGGCTGATCCCCAGCGCCCTGACGGCGGCGTACACGGGATCGCGGACGGCGCGGCTGTGCTCCAGGGCTCGAGACCGATCGGCCGCCGCCGCCGCGCCGCCGCGGTCG
>JBFGEG010000010.1:0-50276 GCA_041580235.1 Phycisphaerales bacterium | reverse complement strand
CGGCCCTCCGGGCCGACACTCGCTCTGGCTAGTTTGAGCGCTCCGTACGGCCCTCCGGGCCGACACTCGCTTTCGTACGACCCGGCGAATTCGATTCGCCGGGTCTGAGCGTGCGCACAGTGACGCGCTCCGTACGGCCCTCCGGGCCGAAGGCGACGACCGGGCGAGTTCATCCGCCGGAGCTTCTGTCGTAGGACTGCGCCCGGTGACAGCCGGCGGCGCACTGGCCACCCGCCTTCGTCGGCTCGTGCCGGATCGGGATTGTCCACCGTCCGAAGGGCACCTCGCGGCGCATGAGCTTGCTCGACAGGCTGGCGTGCGGGTCGTGGCAGACGCGACAGGTCCGCCCGCTGCTCTCCTGGGCGGCGACGTGCACGTAGTGCAGGTTGCGATCGCCGTCGCGAAAGCCGGTCAGCGTCGTGGTGTGCGGTGTCGTGAAGCTCTCCTCGTCGTGGCAGTCCAGGCACAGCGCGTAGGCATTGCGATCGAAGGCGTGATAGAAGGTGTTTGGGAACTCGCGCAGGACAAGAGAGTCCAGCTCGCTGCCGTGCACCTCATGGCAGCCGTCGCAGCCGAGGACGTCCACCGGCGGGTGACGGTGAGCGTCGGGCCGCGTCAGGATCGACACGTCGGCGACCGTGGAGCCGTCACGGCGGACGATCTCCTGGCCGTGACAGCTCAGGCACAACGCCGGAGGCGCCGCGGTGAGCATGTGGTCCCACCGGCCCGCGTGAGGCTCGTGGCAGCTGAGGCACGCGCGACCGTCGGGGGCGGCATGCCGGTGAACGGTGCCGCCTGGCCGGCGGATCGCCTCCCCGTGGCAGCCGAGACACAGATCGAGCAGGGGCTGTCGCAGCAGCGACGGCTCCGTCGTGCCGTGGGGGTCGTGGCACGGCAGGCACGCCGTGGCCACCGGTCCGTGAATCACCGTGGCGCCGGGCGCCGTGGGGGCCTCGCCGCGCGGCTCCAGCACGTCGTCGTGACACTGGACACACAGCCCCGGACGGCTCTCGATGAGAAGGGCGTCGTGGTCCGAGGCGTGGGGCCGGTGGCAGGCGAGGCAGTCGCCCTCGCCGGCGTGGAGCCGCGACGCCACGCCCACGTCCGAATGGCACGTGCGGCAGAACTGGACCGTGCTCTCGGCCGGCAGCAGCATGGGGTGGGCCGCGCCATGGGGGTCGTGACAGTCGGCGCACTGCCCCTCGGCCACCGGCGCGTGGAGATGGGTCCCGCCCGCGTCGGACATGGTCCCGTGGCATGACACGCACAACGCCGTGCCTGCCTCCGCCAGCGTGAAGCGGTGGGTGGCGGGGTCGGCCGGCACGTGGCAGACCGTGCAGACGCCGGCCGCGACGGGCCCGTGGAGGAACCGGTGGTCGATCTGGGAGTCGTGGCACCCGCTCGTCGTGCAGCCGGCAAGGGATCCGGTGGGGGGGCCGGTCGGCGGCGTCTGGGACGTGGCGAGGGCCGCGAGCAGCGCGATCGCCACCCCCGCCCCCAGTGTGGCCGGCTTCACGTGGCGGACTCCGCGGCCGGGGTCCGGGCCCGCATCGCGCCGGCGCTGCGCCACAGCCGACGCGGCAGGAGGCCCACACCCATGATCAGCAGCTGGCTCGCCACGAAGACGAGCAGCCAGAAGGTGATGGAGTCAACGAAGCCGTAGGAGTGAAGCCCGACCCCGAGCTGGTTGACGCCAAACCACGACCACGCGGTCACGATGCTCCCGAACACGCTGAGCACGGCGATGCCGCGGGTCTTGATCATGCCGCCCCACCGGGCGTGGAGGATCAGCGCGTTCCACAGCACGATCATCAGGGCGCCGTTCTCCTTGGGGTCCCAGCCCCAGAAGCGGCCCCAGGAGTCGTCGGCCCAAAGCCCGCCCAGCACCGTGCCGATGAAGCTCAGCAGCAGGGCGAAGCACAGGACGCCGTAGATCATGCGACCGAAAGCGAGCTCGACGTCCCGGTCCATCGAGCGCGTGAGCACGCCGCGGAGGATGTACAGCACGGAGAGGCCGCCGGCGAGAAAGGTGCCCGAGTAACCGAAGTTGATGATGATGACGTGTGTCGCCAGCCAGAACTTCGTGTCGAGCACGGCCTGCATCATTTCCAGGGTGTCCCCGTCGCCGGCCAGGAAGTGGGCGATGAGCAGCGTCAGGAAGCCGACCGTCGCGGCCAGGAGGTTGCCGATCCCCAGCCGGTAGACCCACTCCAGGATGAGGCCCAGCAGCACGCAGCCCCAGCCGATGAACACCGCCGTGCCGTACAGGTTGGTGATCGGCGGGTAGCCGGAGATGTACACGCGCCCCGCGATGGCCAGCGTGTGTCCGACGAACGTCATCATGAGCAGCCAGAAGGCAGTGCGTCGCAACGTCTCGGTCCAGCCGAGCCACGCGAAGCAGGCGATCAGAAACGCCGCCAGGTACAGGACGGCGTAGTGATAGAAGGGGGCGAAGTGGTTGAACAGCGTCTCGAACCGCAGCGGCGCCCTTTCGCCTGTCGGATGCGTGGCCAGATGGTCCTCGTAAGCGGCCAGCGCGGCATTGAAGGCCGTAGCGTCGTCGTTGGCCCAGGCGTCGAGCATGCCGATCAGCGGCCGGACCGCGGGGTTGAGGTGGCCGGTCGTCGCCCCGTCGACGATCGCGCGGAGCAGCGGCGTCCACTCCTCCTCCTCGGTGTGCGGTGGGACGGGATGGGGCATCGAGAACCGCTCGAGCAGATCGAGACGCCGGACGATCTCGTCCAGCGCCGCGTGCGGATCGCCGGTGGCGCCCGGCATCACGTGGGCCTCCGACAGCACGCGGTACAGCATGACCCGCTGCCAGAACTCGAGCGCCTTGAGGTCGTAGACGTCGCGCTGCGGGACCTCCAGCCGGCTCGCCTGCATGACCTGCAGCTCCACTTCCGGCAAGCGGTCCCTGAACTCGTTGAACGCGTACCGGTAGCCCTTGCGGCGCTCGAGGCCGAGCTGCGTCAGGAGCTGGTGGTTGTGAATCCGGAAGACCGCATGCTCGCCGGCCCGCGGCGATCCCGACATCACGTCGAGCAGCCACTCGATCGCCGGGCGCTTGACCCGATCGGTGTCACGCCAGGTCTGGCGGTCGGAGATGATGGTCAGGCTGTTGCGGGCCAGCGTGTCAAACGGCTTGACGCGGCCCTGGTACACGACGGGCAGCCGCGCGAACGCCTGGACCTTGAAGCCGGGATCGTCGTCACGTGGCCCGACGGCCTTGCCCGCAAGCCACACCAGGCACAGGACGACGACGATGGCCGGAATCAGCGGCGTGAGCTTCTTCATCGCCGTGCCCTCCGCCGCAGGAATTCGAGCAGCTTCAGGCCCATGTGCACCGTCATGCCGACCGCCACGAACATGCACGACAGGTAGGGGATCATCCAGCCGTCGTTGCGGACGACCTGCAGGATCGTGAGGTTCTTGCCGGGCTCAAAGGACGACTGGTAGAACGTCTCGCCGGCGTACCGCAGCGGGTTGTTCATCCAGATCTTGACGGTGCGGTCGACGCCCTTGTCCTCGTCGACGACGCGGACCAGCGACGAGAAGTTCTTGGGCTTCTCAGTGCCGACGTACTTGTCGTGGCGGAACTCGAGCAGCTCGATCCGGTAGGGCTTATACGATCGGGCGAACCGCAGCTGCAGCTCGTACGCCTTGCCGTCGACGTCGACGATCTGGTGCTGCAGGGCGGTGCCCCGGAACCACGGGCTGGCGACGTACGTGCCGAGATCCTGCGTCGTCTCCTTGCCCTTCAGCGTGACATAGACGGCGGGAATGTCGATCGTCTGCTCCTGGTCGGTTCCGCTGACCTCAGGCTCCTCCACCGCCAGCGCCCGCAGCCCCGCCCCCGCCGTGGCGGGGTTCGACACGTTGGGGCCGGCCCGGGTGGCGTCGATGATCCGCGAGTTCCGCATGAACCGGTTCACCTCGACGTCCACGGGCAGCTGCGGATCCCGGATGAGACCGCCGCGCAGCAGCCGCCGCATGGGGATGACGGTGACGTGGTCGGCGTCGGGGTCGCCGCGATCGATGAACGCCAGCTCCATGGAGCGCATGTGCTCGATGTAGTTGACGGATTCGCCGGCGTTGATCCGCATCCGGCCTTCGACGGCGGTCGTGCCCGTGATGAACTCGGCGACAAACAGAAGAATGATCCCCCCGTGAAGCAGGACGATCCCGGCCCGCTTGGTGAACACGAGCTGGCAGCCGATCATGAGGACGACTGCGGCGCCGCCGCCCTTCGCCAGGCGGAGCAGGACCCGCCAGAACGCCGCGCTCTCGGTGGCGGCGATGTCCTGGTTGAACACGCCGGCGATGATGAGCCCGGTGAGCACGCCGCCTGCGGCAAGGACGGTCAGACCCGCCCACAGCCGCGTACCCCGGGCCTGGATCTTGAAACGGATCGCGTGCGCGGCGAGGACGTTGACGAACAGAAGCCCTCCGATGAGCCAGCCGCCGGGGAACCAGAAACCGCCGGGCACGTTCCAGTCGCGAGGAAAGAAGCTCTGTAGCTCGATCCAGGCGAAGGGGCAGCGAAAGTACTCGTCGACGACGGTCCAGATGCCCTTGTCGACTTGGGCCACCGTTCCCGCGAACACCAGGAACGTGGCCATGGCCATCAGGGCGACGGTCAGCTTCAGCGATGCATACGGCGCGAGATAGCGCCGAGCCTGGTTACTCATTCGTATCACCCTTGAACCGGATCGATCGAACGAACGTCTCGAAGGCGTCCCGCTGGCCGGCGACCAGGCGGTCCGGACCGGTGAGCTTGTAGAACCACGTCGTCGGCCCTCGCGTTGACACGACGCCGAGGGTGCGCACCTCGCTGCCGCCGATGTCCACGAGCCGGCCGGGCTCGCCGGCGACCTCCACCGGCACCGGCTCCGCCTCGCTCAGGTCGGCGAGGGGGCCGAGGCCAACCTGCCGACGCCACCGGTTGACGTTGGCCAGCAGGTCCTGGTCGCCACCGAGCGGCGTGATCGTCAGCGACGCCTCGTCCATGCCGTCGGAGACGGTGAGCGAGGCGACCGACATGGCCTTGGGCGCGGGATCTGCGGTCCAGCCCACGGGCAGCTCGCCCCACGCGGGGGCGGCCCCGCCCGGCGAGGGTGACGGCGCCGGCGGCGGTGTCGTCGTCGGCTGGGTCAGCCCGCCGCTGAACCGCACGGTCTCGCACAGGTCAACGAACGCCGACCGGTGCCTCTCGAGCACGGGCCGCGGGCCCATCGTCTTGACGAACCAGGTGTGTGTCTCGGTGGGAAAGATGGCCGCCAGCATTCTCGGAGACTCGTCGGTGGGCCCGATGAGATCGATCAGCACGCCCGGCGCGTCGGGCGACTCGATACGCTGCATGTCGGCCGCGAGCTGCTCATCGCTCGCCGGCGGCAGGCCGACCTGGCCCCGCCAGCGGTTGATGTTGGCGGCGATACCGCCCGCGGCCCCGCCGAGCTGGGTGATCGCGACCTCGACCTGCTCGTCGCCGGTCCCGGCGTTCAAGGTGGCGAACCGCATCGGGTTGGTGTTGGCGGCGTTGGTCCACCCGGCGGGCAGATCCCACTGCATGGTGCCCGACGGGAGCACCAGGGAAGGCTGCGGCCCGTGGTCCACGGGAACGACCGCCAGCTGCTCCTTGGGCACCGAATAGGAGCGGACCTCCGTGCCACGGTCATCACAGCCGAAACACGCGACCAGCGCCGCCGCGACGGACAGGCACCTTCTCTTACTCCTCGTGCGGCAGATCATGGCTGGCTCATAGTAGGCGTCGTGGTCCGCCGCGGTCGTCAGGGCGACGGATCGCCGGGCCAGATCGGGGTCCCTTTCGGGGTCGGGTACGCCACGGGCTTCACGCGGTTGTACTCGTACGCCACGTGGCAGCCCGGACCGCACCGCCCGCCGTCGGCAAGCTGCTCGAAGCCGATCGGCAGCTTCCAGCCGCCCGTGCCGAAAGGGACCGACTCGCGAACGTGGTTCTCGCGGTTGCTGGCGTGCGTCTCGTGGCAGGCCCGGCACGTGCGGCCCTTCGTCTCGCGGTTGACGTGCAGGAAATGCAGATTCAGGTCGCCATTGCGGAAGTTCGTGAGCGTCGTCGTGTGGCGGTCGAGGACGAGCTGCTTGTCGTGGCAGCTGAAGCACAACGCGTAGCGCTCCTCCTTGAACGGCGCGTAGAACTCCGCCGGGTACTCCTGCACGAGCATCCGGAAGTTGTCACCGCCGTGGATGAGGTGGCAGGCGGCGCAGTTGTCCTGGGCCACCGGCCCGTGCAGGCTGGTGCCCGCGTCCAGGACGGCCTTGATGTCGCTGAGCACGGTGCCGTCGTCCAGTTTGATCTCGCGGTCGTGGCACTCGAAGCACAGCGTTGTCATACTGGTTCGCAAGACCCGCGGATGATCGCTCGCGTGCGCGTCATGACAGTTGAGACACGTTCGCTCGGTCATCAGGGCGCCGTGGGGCGTGGATGCCGTCTCCACCGTGTGCTTGATCGACTCGTGGCAGCTCAGGCACAGCTGCTGCGGCTCTTCGGTGAGCAGCATGGCGTGGTCCGAGGCGTGCGGATCGTGGCACGTGAGGCACGCGCCCGTCGCCGGCGGGTGACTCGCCCGGGCCGTCTTCAGGCGCGAGCCGACCGAGACGTGGCAGCTCACACACAGGTCGGCTCCTTCGGCCTTGAGCAGGCCCGGGTACGGCGAGGCGTGGGCCGTGTGGCATGCGTCACAGCTCCCGGCGGCGACGGGTCCATGGACCCAGCGCCGGTCGGCGACGACGTCGTCGTGGCAGGACGTGCAGAGCTCGCGCATCGATGGTTCCCGGAGCATCCTGATGTCCCGGCCTCCGTGCGGATCGTGGCAGCCGGTGCAGTCGCCGTCGGCCAGCGGACGATGGACCACGGCCGCGGCCCCCGCGCGCATGTCATGACAGAGCGTACACAGGGCGGGTTCGGGCCGCTCGAGCTCGTAGGTGTGACTCCGCTCGCTGACGACGCGGTGGCAGGCGTGGCACGCGTTGGCGCGGGCCGGCCCGTGACGGAACTCGCGGGCGGCGACATCCGCGTGACACCCGGACGTCGTGCAGTCGGTGGGCGCGAGGGGGCCGGTCGGGCGCCGGCCGGCCGGATCGGGCGGCGGCGTCCCGGCGCTGAGCAGCACCGCGATCATCACCGGCAGCGGGCGGACGGTCATGGCGCACCTCGCTGGTAGGACATGGGCCGGTGGCAGCCGGGGGCGCAGCTGCCGCCGGTCGTCGTCGGCGTGAAGGCAAGCGGCATCGCCCAGCTCGATCCCTCGAAGAGGACTGCCTCGGACAGATGCCGGGGCAGGTTGCTGCCGTGGATTTCGTGACACGCGCGGCACGTGCGGCCCTTGCGCTCGCGGTTGACATGAACGAAGTGGAGGTTGACGTCGCCGTCGCGGAAGCCGGTCAGCGTGGTGGTTCGCGGCTCGGTGACCAGGGCGGAGTCGTGGCAGCTGAAGCACAGGGCATAATTCTCGACGGCGAACGACGCGTAGAACTCGCCGGGGAAGTGCTCGCGAAGCAGCCGTTCGTGGCTGGCGCCGTGAACGCTGTGGCAGGCCGTGCAGTCACCCGAGCGCACGGGCCCGTGCCGGAAGCGCCGTTCGCGAATCGCGGGCATCATGTCCCCAATGGTGCGGCCGCCGGACGTGACGATCGGCCTGTCGTGGCACTCCAGGCACAGCACGTCCTGACGATCCCGCAGCAGGGCGGGGCGGTCCGAGGCGTGTGCGTCGTGGCAGTTGGCGCAGCGGTCCGCCGTGAAGACCGCCCCGTGGGGGGTCGCGGCCGAGGCCACCTGGCCCTGCAGGTCCTCGTGGCACGCGAAGCACGCCTCATCGATCGGCAGGCGGAGGGCGTGGGCGTGATCCGAGGCGTGCGGGTCGTGACAGGTCGTGCAGTCCGCGGCGGCCGGGGCGTGGACGTGGCTGGCCTCCGTGATCGCACGTTGCGTCTCGGCGTGGCAGAGGAAGCAGTGGCGGGGGCCGTCGCCTCCCCGCAGCAGGCCTCGTGACTCGGACTCATGGGGCAGGTGACACGCGGTGCACTGGCCGCCGGCCATGGGACCGTGGCGGACCGCTCCTTCGTGGGCGACGTGGCAGGACTGGCAGAGGATCTCCACGGACGGCGAGGTGAGCAGGAACTGCGCGGGCGAGGCGTGCGGGTCGTGGCAGGTCGTGCAGCCGGCCACCTCGTCCGCCGCGTGCTGGTGCTCGAGATTGCCCACGACATCGTGGCAGATCGTGCAGGTGGCGTCGCCCGGGCGGGTGAGCGGATAGGTGTGATGGCCCTGATCGGGCTCGTGGCACACCAGGCAGTCGCCGTCGCGGACGGTGGGGTGAACGTGGGCGGCGGCGGCAATGCGGGGGTGGCACTCGGCGGTGATGCAGGCGACGTTGGGGCCCAGGGGCTGCGTGGGGCGGGGGGCGGGGAGGGCCGAGGGCAGCACGGACGCCGTGGGGGGCTCCGCCACAGTGCCGGCAACGCCGGTGGGCTCGCTGCGGTCGCAGCCCGCCGCCGCCGCGGCGGCCGAAACGACGAGCAGCATGCACCTCGAGAGCCGCATCTGCGCTGATGTTAGGTCTCAGGGACCGGCGCCGACGAGACGCGACCCCATGGCGACGATGATGAGCACGAGCAGCACCAGCCCGATGACGAGGGCGATGAAGCCCAGCGGGTGCATCACCCGTTTCCACTGCGACCACTCGTCGCGATAGCGGATGTCTTCGAGCCGGTTCGTGGCGACCAGCCGGTCGTACCAGCGCCGGCGCTCGTGCAGCATCTCGGTCCGGCTCACGCGGCCGGAAAAGATCACGGGATCCATCGGGAATTTGTCGGGGCGGAAGTGGGAGTTGAAAAAGTGAAACGTGAAGATGAATCCTGCGGCCAGAAGCGCTTCATCGCTGTGCACGATGAGCGCGACGTTGATGATCCATCCCGGCAGAACGCGGGTGAACGCTTCCGGGAACCACATGACCAGCCCGCTGACACCGATCACCGCCACCCCCCAGAAGACGGCGAAGTAGTCGAACTTCTCCCAGTAGGACCACTTGTCGAACTGCGGGCGCGGGCCCCGCCCCAGGAACCACTTCTGGTGCGACCACCACTCGGCGATGTCCCGGTGGGTGAACACGGGCATGTCGGGGCCGAAGAGGGCGGCCAGCAGCCGCTTGATTCGGAACTTGCCCGTCTGCGGGTCCTGGAGATCCCGCCGGTTGCGCACCGCCCGCGTCACCAGGCTCCCCAGGTGAAGCGCGAAGTAGCCGAAGGTGACGATGGCCCCCACGCGGTGGAGGAAGCCGGCCATCTCCAGGCCGCCCATGAGGCCGACCATCCACTGGGCCCAGCCGGTGTAGTAGAACTTCAAGGGCATGCCGGTGGCCACCAGCAGCAGGAAGCTGAGCACCACGAGCACGTGCAGGAACCGGTCAAACGGCCTGAACTTCACGAACTCCTCGGTGTCGCGGGCCGCTGCCGCCCGGGCCTCGCGGAAGGCCGCCGGATTCTGAAGCCGCGCCACGATGCCGTGCGCGAACCACATGATCGTGTGGAGACCGAAGAACGCGAACGTGCCCACGATGATGGCGGTCATCAACACGAAGGTCCAGAACAGCACAGGGTAGTTGTGGCGATCGGTGTGGTCGGCGTGCGCGATGAAGCCCGCGAAGTTGCCACCCGCCTTCGGGTGACATTTCCGGCACGTCTCGAGCCGGTTCTCGTCGGAAAGGCGGCTCGCCGGGTCGCTGGCGGGGAGGATGTCGTGATGGCCGTGGCAGTCGTGGCAGCCGGCGACGCTGGGCAGCCCCAGCGCCATCGCCTTGCCATGAAAGGTCTCGCGGTAGTGGCTGAGCCGGTCGGCGTGACAGTTGCCGCAGAGGGCCTGGCTGGCCACCTGGAACGCCGTCTCGCCGGGCCGGGTGATCTCGTGGGCGGTGTGGCACGTGGTGCAGACCGGGCCCCGTTCGTCCCCGGCCGCCAGCAGGAGGCCGTGCGTGCTCCGGGCATAGGTCTCCTGGACGGCGGTGTGGCAGCCGCCGCACGTTTGGGGCACGTTGTCCTTATGGATCGTGGACGCGGGGTCCTCGGCGTTGCGAATGTCGTGGACCCCGTGACAGTCGTTGCACGACGGGGCGGCGAGGAGCCCCTGGTCGAGCAGGAAGTGGCCGTGCATGCTGTCGGCGTAGTGGTCGGCCGCGAGCGGTTGATGGACGCCCGTTGCCTCCATCAGCGCCTGGTTGGAATGGCACGAGGCGCAGGTGTACGGGAGCCGGAGCTTGTACGTGCGCGACTGGGGGTTGCGGCTGGAGAGGATGTCGTGGGTACCGTGGCAGTCGGCGCAGTGGGCCGCGAACTCGTCGCCGCCTTTGATCGCGCGGGCGTGCACGCTCTGGTCGTACTCCTCCTGGACCTGCCCGTGGCAGTCGCCGCAGCGGGCCGGCTCCAGCCGTGGCGGATGCGGAAGCTCCAGGCAGTCCTGGTGGCAGGCGACGCAGGCGACCTGCCGGTGGACCGAGAACCGGTACACCTGGTCGTATTCGATGTACAGACCGGGCCGCGTTGCGGGCTCGCCGGCCAGCGCCTGCTCCGACGGGAACTGGTCGTACAGCGTCACCATGGTGCGTCGATCACGCGGCGAGAGCTGAGCGATGTGCGGCTGGCCGTGGCAGTCGAGACAGCGGCGGTTCTCGGGCGCGTCGTCGCCTTGCCCTGCGGCGGTCGGCGCCACGCCGCCCACCACGGCGACCAGGATGGCGGAGATGAGGCGGTCGCGTGTCATCGGGGACGCAATCCTAGTTCTCTCCAATTGCTTGCAGGCACTTGCTTTCCAAAAAGACGGGCCGTTAGATTACGGCACCATGAGCACAGGTGCGACGCCGAAGGTTCTGACCGGGGCAGTCCTGCTCGTCGCCGTGGGCCTGGCGCTCGGTTGGCAGGGCCGGTCCGACGAGCGGCCCACCGGCCCCGTCGAGGCGGCCCGGTGCACGACCTGCCACGCGGACGTCAAGGACCACGACGCCGTTCACGGGCCCGTCTTCATCAACGCCTGCAGCGCCTGTCACCGGCTGGAGAGTGCCCGGGAGCACACCTACAGCCTGATCCGGCAGGGCGCGGATCTCTGCACCTACTGCCACGACATGGACTTTGACGGGGCCGCCGTCATCCACGCGCCCCTCGCCGAGGGGGACTGCACCGGCTGCCATGACCCGCACGGGGGGACGGACACGCGATTCCTGAAGGCCCCGTCCGTCGATGAGCTCTGCAAGACCTGTCATGACGACGTGATCAACGCGAATCGGTACGTGCACGGCCCCGTCGCCGTCGGCGCCTGCTCCGTCTGCCACGCGCCCCACGCCTCGCCGTACCCGGGGCTGCTCACGGCACCGGAGTCGGAGGTCTGCGTCGGTTGTCACGTCACGACCCGGACGCAGCTGGAGACGATGCGCTACGTGCACGAGCCCGCCCGGACCGACTGCGGATCGTGCCACGACGCCCACGCCTCCAACCACGCGATGATGCTGCACCAGGAGCCCCAGGCCCTGTGCGTCGGCTGCCACGACGGGATCCGGCACACGGTGGAGACCGCGGCCACGCAGCATGCCGCGGTGACGACCGACCGCCAGTGCCTCAACTGCCACGATCCCCACGCCAGCGATCACCCGCGGGTGCTCGTCAAGGACATGAAGTCGCTGTGCTACGAGTGCCATGACCGGGAGATCAGGCTCGACAGCGGCGTGACGCTGGGCGACATCAAGGCGGTGATCGAGTCCGGCGCGAGCCTGCACGGCCCTGTCGCCCAGAACAACTGCGCCGCCTGCCACCTCATCCACGGCGGCGACAACTTCCGGATGCTCGTGCAGGAGTACCCGGCGGAGTTCTACGCGCCGTTCAAGGAGGAGCGCTACGCGTTGTGCTTCAGCTGCCACGACAAGCAGCTCGTGTTCGACCGGCACACGACCGCGCTGACCGATTTCCGCAACGGCGACCTGAACCTGCACTTCCTGCACGTCAACCGCGACAAGAAGGGCCGCACGTGCCGGGCGTGCCATGAGACGCACGCCAGCAGCAAGGAGAAGCACATCCGCGACTCCGTGCCCTTCGGCCCCGGCGGCTGGGAGCTGCCCATCGGCTTCGAGAAGACGAGCACCGGCGGCCGCTGCTCTCCCGGCTGTCACGCGGCGTACGGCTACGACCGCGTCAATCCTGTCGAGTACCCGGAGCCGGACCGGCCCGCGATCTGGCCGAAATCGGGAGCAAGCCCATGAACACATGCATCACCGCGTGGTGTGCTGCGGCGCTGGCGGCTACGTTTGTCGTCCGTCCCGCCGTCGCCGACGAGCTGCGGCAGACCAAGCTGGGCGACCCGATCCCGGAATTCTCGCTTCCCACGCTCGACGGGCAGCGCGTCGGTCGGGCCCAGCTGGAGGGCAAGCCGGTCATTCTCGTCTTCCTCTCGGCGCAGCAGCGTCGATCGGAAAACGCTGCGGCGAGCGCGTTGACCGTGTACCGTCAGCTTCCGCGGGACACGGTCACGCTGATCTACGCCACCGCGGACACGACCCAGGCGGCATGGTTCCGGCGGCTCCGGGCGACCGCGGGCCTGCAGCAGCCGCTTCTGCTTGATGTCAACCGCAAGCTCTACGGGAGCCTGGGGCTGATCGTGCTCCCCACGACGATCGTGATCGACGCTGATTGGCGTCTGGCTCATGTGATCTCCTCATACAAGCCCGACTACGAGCACGTGCTCACGGCTTACGCCGAGCACACGCTGGGTCGCCTCGATGACGAGGCGCTGCGGCAGCATCTCACGACGTCGTCGTTCGAGCGGGACCGGCCCGAGGACCGGATCGCCCGGCACCGGGCGGCGGCCGAGATCCTGCGCAAGTCAGGACTGACGGCCGAGGCCGAGCAGGAGCTTCGAGCGGCGCTGGAGGTCGAGGCCGCCCACGAGGGGGCGCGGCTCGATCTGGCGGCACTGCTGATCTCGCTCAACCGCCTCGACGAGGCCGCCGCCGTGGTCGACGGCGTGCTCGCAGCGAACCCCGGACAGCGCCGCGGCCGCCTCCTGCAGGGCGTTGTGCTCTATCACGCGGGCAAGCTTGACCAGGCGGAGGCGGTGCTCAGCGAGACGCTCATGTTCAACCCCGACCCCGTTCAGAATCACTACTATCTCGGTCTCATCTACGAGCGCCAGGGCGATTCGGCCCGCGCGCTCGAGCACTACCGGCAGTCCCTGACACGCGTCCTGCGGGACCGCCCGCTCTGAGAGCCGCCGATTCATGCATGAAACACGTGGCCTGCTCGCTGCTCTCTCGCGGAACCCCATCAGCCAGCTCGGCTGCGCCGTGGCTCTGGTCAGCGGGATCCTGCTTGTCGCCATGATCGCGATTGAGATGCTGGGGTTCGAGACGAACGCCTACATCGGGATCATCACCTACATCCTCCTGCCTACCGTGTTCTTTGTCGGACTGATCCTCATCGCCTGGGGCGTCGCGCGCGAGCGCAAACGCTCCGAGGCGACCAACTTTCCCATCATCGACCTCAACGTCAAGAAGACGCGGCAGCGTCTCATGAGGTTCCTGATCATGATGTGCGTGTGCGTGGTGATTCTCGTGACCGCCACCTCCGGCGCGATTCACTTCATGGAGAGCAACACGTTCTGCGGCACCGTCTGCCACGAGGTGATGTCCCCGGAGTACACGGCGTACCAGCGTTCCCCGCACGCTCGCGTGGACTGTGTCGACTGTCACGTGGGTCCCGGCACGAGCTCGTTCGTCAAGAGCAAGCTTTCCGGCGCGTGGCAGCTGCTGTCCGTTGCCTTCGATCTGTACGACCGGCCCATTAAAACGCCGGTTCACAATCTCCGGCCCTCCAACGTGACCTGCGAGCAGTGCCACTGGCCGGCGCAGTTTCACGGGATCATGCCGAAGATGATCACGCGGTTCGCCGAGGACCAGGCCAACACCGAGACCAAGACGATTCTCATGATGAAGGTCGGCGGGCAGGACTTCGCCGCCTCCCAGGGGATCCACTGGCACATCGATCCCGACGTTCGGATCCGGTACCGGTCGGACCCCAGCCGCGAGCGGATCGACGAGGTGGAGCTGACCCGCAAGGACGGGACCGTCAAGCGGTACTTCACCCAGGGCCCCGACAACGACGGTCCGACGGAGTGGCGGACCATGGACTGCATCGACTGCCACAACCGGCCGACGCACGTTTTCTTCGGGGCGGAGCAGGCCGTGGACCTGGCCCTGGAGCGTGGGTTCATCACGACAGACCTCCCCTACGTCCGGCGCGAGGGCGTGCGCGCGATTCGGGGGGGCTACGCCTCGCACGCCGAGGCACGAGCCGGAATTGCCGCCCACATGGCGAGCTTCTACGAGACTCAGTATCCCGAGCTCGCGGCCGCGCGGGCGGGGGACATCGAGCAGGCGAGCCGCGTGCTGGCCGACGTCTACGAGAGCAACGTCTTCCCATCCATGAACCTCGATTGGGGCACCTACAAGGACCATCTCGGCCACAGCGAGCAGTCACCCGGCTGCTTTCGCTGTCACGCCGGCGATCACGCGACCAAGGACGGGGAGGTGATCACCGTGGACTGCCGCGCGTGCCACACGATCGTGGCCTGGGACGAGGCGAGCCCCGAGATCCTGGAGCTGCTGCGGGGCCGGCGGTCGTCAACGGCGGCGGGGATCCGCTGAGGTCAGTTACCGGCGGAGCACCACGATCAGCACGGCGCCCACGACCAGGATGCCCAGAAGCCCGGCGCCCACGAAAAAGACCCGGTTGAGCAGACGAAGGCCGCTCGCCTCGGCCAGGGCGAGAGCCCCTTCCAGCTCCGCGAGTCGCTGATCGGGTTCCGTCGCGCTCAGCACCCGATCGACGGACTCGACCAGCGTGGTCAGCTCCGCCGCGGCCACGGTCGTCTGCTGGATCGTCCCCTGCACGTCGGCGAGCTCGACGGGCGGGGTGTCCCGCGACGGCGTGTCACGCTCGAACTTCGTTGCCAGCGCGTCGACGGAGCCAAGCGTCGTCTGCAGCGATCCCGACAGCACGGTGCCGGCGTCGATCGTCTGCCGCAGCTCGGCCAGTGTTCCCCGGAGGTCCCCTTCGTCCACCCGCAGGTCGTTCAGGAGGGCCTCACGCTGGGCCGTCAGCACGTCGGGCAGCTCGTCGAACGAGTCGGCGAAGCGCTCGGCGACGGTGGCGAAACGATCCACGTCCGCGACGATCTGCTGAGTCTCGCTCGTCGCCGCCGTCCTGTACACCAGCAGCTCCGCCTGCCAGCCGATGATGAAGGGCAGCCTCGCCACGAAGAAGAACATCCGCTCGGCGAGCAGCCGCGACTGCTCGATCTCCCGCGTGGTGGGGTCGAGGTTGGCCAGGGGATCCAGCCCGACCAGCCCGAGGAGGCTTCCACCGCCCTGCTTGGTGCCGGCGACCCGCTTCCCGCGGAGCGGCGCCAGGTCGTCGAACCGGACGTGCGAGACGAAGCGCTGATTCGGATGCGTCTCACGCCAGTTCACGACGGTGGCCTTCAGCTCCTCGATCTGAGCCTCGTCGAGGACCTTTCTCCCCATCGTGTACGCCGCGCTCTCGGCCCGGCGGCAGGCGTCCAGCAGCGGGGCGCCGGCTTCCCCGTAGACCTGCGGAATCCAGTAGTCCTCGACGACCGTGCGGGTAAGCGTCGCCAGCACCGTGATGTCGATGACGGCGGCGATCGGGTTGGCCTCGGTGGCGATGGTGTACGCCCCCAGGATCGTGCCGAGCTTCTGGGCGTGAACGTCCGCTCGCACCGCAGGATCGGTGATCCGTCGCTGCAACTGGTCAGCGCCTTCGGCGATGAGGCTGGCGAAGTTGTCGGCGTACCCCAGCACCTCCGCCTGGACCTCGTAAACCGTGAGCTTGCCGGGGCCGATCGTCTGCTCCGCCTTCATCTCGCTCCGCTGCGAGCTGGCGCACCCGGCCACGAGCAGCGTCATGGGCGCGGCGAGAACGATGATCCCCCCTCCAAGTGTGCGCGAACGGGAGCGAAACGTCATCCGCGACCACCACCCTTCAAGGTCACGTCGAGCTCGACCCGCCGGCCCGCCCGGAGCACGGTGATCTTGACCGTGTCGCCCGGCTGGTGCTGCTGGAGCTGCTCAAAGAGCTCGCGGAGGCCGGTGATCTCCGAGTCGTTCCACTGGACGATCACGTCGCCGCCGATCATGCCCCCCTCGGCCGCGGCCGTTCCTTCGGAGACCGAGTCGATGAGCACGCCCGTCTCCACGTCGTCTCCCATGCCGGGGCGGATGCCCAGTCGCACCGGCCCGTAGCCGCGGTCCTGGCCGGGGCCGGCCGCCGCCTCCTTGTAGGCGAGCTTGTGCGGCCGGCCGGCCATGTCGTAGGCGATGCGGTGCATCAGGTCGAGGATCTCCTCGGCGCCGGCGGGGTTGACGGTGTACGCCTGGTCGGCGGGTGACGTGTAGTCGGGGTGCATGCCCGTGAAGAAGTGCAGCGCCGGCACGCCCATGCGGTGAAAGCTCGCGTCATCGGACCGCCCGCTGCCGCCGCCGTTGACGGCGATCGTGAGGCCGCTGGACTCGAAGTGGGGGCGCAGCATCTCCATCAGGCCCTCGCCGGTGTCCGTGCCCAGGACCGAGAGGTGGCGGCTGCGGAGCCGGCCGATCATGTCCATGTTGAGCATGAGGGTCATCTTCTCGGGCCCGATCGGGGAGTGGTCGGCGAAGTGCCGCGACCCGCGAAGACCCATCTCCTCGCCGTCGAACGTGACAAAGAGAATCGAGCGAAGATCCTCGCCCACCCGGGCCTCCTCGTAGGCCTCCGTCAGCGTCTTGGCGAGCACGAGCACGCCCGCGGTGCCCGACGCATTGTCGTCGGCGCCGGGGTGCAGCTTGCCGCGGTTGCGGGGCATGATGCCGCCGTGGTCGCCGCGACCCACGTGGTCGTGATGGGCGCCGATGACGACCCACTCGTCGGCCAGGTCGCCTTGGCCGCGGAGGATGCCGCCGACGTTGTTTCCGGACAGCTCGGTGCTGCTGCGTGTGCGGTGCACGACAGTCTCCACGGCGATCTCGACGGCGTCGTCGAGGGCGACGGTGCCGACGGAGCCCGAGTCTGCGAGCAGACGCCAGCCGAGGAGGTCCTGGCCGTTCGGATCACCACCGGAAACGATGGCCTGGGCCGTCTCGGCCGTGACCTGGACCACGGGGATGTCGAGGCCGGGGCCGAAGCGGCGGCTGCGCTGCAGGGACTCCAGCCGGTCCGGGGCGTCGGCGGCTCCCGGCGGATTGACGAGCACGATGGCGGCGGCGCCGCGGTCGGCCACGCTCTTCATCTTGCGGGCGAGACCCGCCTGGAGGCGATGATCCGCCTCGCTCCACTGCGGCTCACCCTGGTCGTCCATCGGCGCGTATCGCAGCAGCAGAGCGATCCGGCCGGAGAGGTCGGTCTCCTCGTCGAAGCTCGTGTATCCGCCAGGCCCCTCGGCGATGCCATAGCCGACGAAGGTGACCGGGGCGGTCACGTCGCCGCTGCCGGAGTTGCCCAGCACCACGAAGTCCCGGCTCCGCTTCAGTGGCCGGCCGTTCACCGCCAGCGTACCCACCTCGACATCGACGGTGGTGGTGCCGCGTGTGCTGTAGTTGAAGGGCTGCTGGTAAGAGCCGTCGGGAAAGACCGGCTCCAGCCCGTACTGGCGGAAGTAGAACTCGATGTAGTCGTCGGTGAGGTCGAGGCCGCGGGTGGCGGGGGCACGGCCCTCGAAGAACGGGTTGGCCAGGGTCTGGACGTGCTGGTACCAGAGCGTGGCCTCGGGGCCGAGGTCCTCGAAGATCCGGCGGAGGTTGACGGTGGCCGCGTCGACGGTGATCGACGCCTCCATCGGCGCGAAGTCGGTGATTCGCGCCGGTGCCTCCACGACCCGGCCGCTGCCAATCGAGCCCGATCCCTCACCCAGGGGTCGATCGGAGATAAGGGCGGGAACGGGCGCGTTGTCCGCGTAGGTCGTCCGGCTGTTCTGGCACGCCAGCAGGATCGGAAACCCGAGCAGCGCGACACACGCAACGACTTGACGCAGCAGTCGGTGGAAACGCGACATGAACTGAATCCTCGAATATAGTTGGGACCCGCGTAGGGGCGACGGATTGTACCCCGGGACGGCTCATGGACTATACGCAGATCACACCGCGGGAGCAGACGGCCATGCTGGAGGCGATCGGCGCCGATAACATGGAGCCGCTGTTCGGCGCCATCCCCGAGACCCTGCGGTTCCGTGGCGATCTCGACCTGCCGCCGGCGAGGTCGGAGCTGGAGCTTCAGCGAGACCTCACCGAGATGGCGGCTCACAACCACGGGCCCCACGACATGGTCTGCTTCATGGGCGGCGGGGCGTACGACCACTTCTGCCCGGTGCTCGTCGATCAGCTCATCATGCGCGGCGAGTTCCTCACCGCATACACGCCCTATCAGGCCGAGGCATCCCAGGGGGCGCTGCAGGCCTTCTTCGAGTTCCAGACACAGGTCGCGCGGCTCGCCGGGCTCGACATCGCCAACGCCAGCCTCTACGAGGGCGCCACCGCGGTCGCCGAGGCCGTGCTCATGGCGCTCAACGTCACCGGCCGGCGTCGCGTGCTGGCCGCCGCGACGCTGCACGCAGACTACCTCGCGGTGCTCAGGACGTATCTGTCGGACCTGCCGGTGGAGCTTGTCGAGCTGCCCGCCGACGGTGGACGCGTTGCCGCGGCGACGGTTCGCGCCCACATGGACGCCGACACGGCGGCCGTCGTCGTGCAGTCACCCAACGTGTGGGGGCAGCTTGAGGACTGGAGCGGCTGCTTCGATGCCGCCCACGAGTTCGAGGGCACCTGTGCGATCGCCGTCTTCAACCCCATTGCCTCGGCGCTCCTGAAGCGCCCGGGCGACTGCGGTGCCGACATCGCCGCCGGCGAGGGGCAGCCGCTGGGCGTTCCGCTCAGCCTCGGCGGCCCCTACGTGGGGCTCTTCGCGGCCCGCAAGCGGTTCCTGCGCAAGATGCCGGGGCGGCTCATCGGGCGCACGGTGGATGCCGAGGGGCGGCCGGCCTACTGCCTGACCCTCCAGACCCGCGAGCAGCACATCCGCGGCGCCAAGGCCACCTCCAACATCTGCACCAATCAGGGGCTGCTCGCCCTGCGGGC
Organism: Phycisphaerales bacterium; assembly: GCA_041580235.1. Classification (GTDB taxonomy): domain Bacteria; phylum Planctomycetota; class Phycisphaerae; order Phycisphaerales; family SM1A02; genus JADFOJ01. Next base: position 31,080 of record JBFGEG010000010.1, on the reverse strand, counting down.
CACGATGTTCATGACGGCCATGGGCAAGAGCGGCCTTCGCGAGATGGCCGAGCAGTGCTACCACAAGGCGCACTACCTCGCGGGCCGGATTGCGGCCCTGGAGGGCTACGCACTGACCTTCGACGGCCCGTTCTTCCATGAATTCTGCGTGACGTGCCCCCGGCCCGTCACCGAGATCGTCGAGACGGCGAAGCGCCGTCGGATCCTGGCGGGAATTGCCCCCCACGGCCGGCGGATGGGCGGTATCGGAGGCCCCAACGACCTGCTCGTTGCCGTGACCGAGAAACGCACCCGGGCCGAGATGGACGCTCTCGTCGACGTCCTGGAGGAGCTCGGCGGATGACGAGCGTGATGGGAGCAGGCCCCACCCCCATGAACAGGCCGCCGCAACACGGCGCGCCGACGCAGGGCGAGCGCCCCGTCGAGCCGCTCGTCTTCGAGAAGTCGGTGCCGAGCCAGCGGGGCGTCGACTTGCCGCCGCTGGACGTGCCTCGCGCGGATCTGCCCGACGGGCTGGTGGGAGAGCCCGTGGCCATGCCCGAGCTCGGCCAGCACGACGTGATGGCGCACTACACGCACCTCTCCCACCGGAACTTCTCGGTCGACGCCAACTTCTATCCGCTTGGCTCATGCACGATGAAACACAACCCGCGGGTCAACGAGTGGGCGGCGGCCCTGCCGGGCTTCGCGCAGCTGCACCCGCTGCTGGACGACGAGCAGATCCAGGGAGCGCTTCGGCTGCTGTACGAGACCCGCTGCTTCCTCCAGGAGATCTCCGGCTTCGACGAGGCATCGCTGCAGCCGGCCGCCGGGGCGCACGGCGAATACACGGCGCTCAAGGTCATTCGGGCCTTTTTCCGGCACCACGATCAGGAGCAGCGTCGCATCGTGCTGGCCCCGGACACCGCCCACGGCACCAATCCCGCCAGCTGCACGATGTGCGGCGCCAACGTGGTCGCCGTCCGGACCCAGGACGGCTACACCGATCTCGACGACCTCCGCCGGCTCATCGACGAGCACGGCCCCCGGAACATCGCCGCGCTGATGATCACCAACCCCAACACGTCGGGACTGTTCGACAGCAAGGTGGGCGAGGCCGCGGACATCGTGCACGAGGCCGGAGCAAAGCTGTACCTCGACGGCGCCAACATGAACGCGATCCTCGGCAAGACGAGGCCCGCCGATTTCGGCGCCGACGTCATGCACTTCAACACGCACAAGACGTTCTCCACGCCGCACGGCTGCGGCGGGCCGGGGGCGGGGCCCATCGCCTGCCGCGCCGAGTTCTCCCCCTTCCTGCCTGTGCCGCAGGTCATGATGGCCGACGACGGGTCGTTCTATCTCGACCGTGATCGTGCCCAGTCGATCGGCAAGGTGCGGAGCTTCATCGGCCAGTTCGGCGTGTACGTGCGGTGCTGGGCGTACATCTCCGCCTGTGGCGCCGACGGGCTCACCAACGTGGCGGAGAAGGCGGTGCTCAGCGCCAACTACCTCGCCGCCCGCCTCGCGGACGTCTACGAGATGCCGTGGTTCGATCCGGCCGCGGGCCGCTACTGCGCCCACGAATTCGTGACCGTGCCGCGCCGGCTGCTGGACAAGGGCGTGACGCTCAACGACATCGCCAAGCGGATGATCGACTACGGCGTGCACCCGCCCACGATGCACTGGCCCGTGCACGACTGCCTCATGGTCGAGCCGACGGAGACCGAGTCGAAGCGCACGCTCGACCATTTCGTGGAGGTGATGCTCCGGATCGCCGAGGAGATCGAGCGTGACCCGGAGAGCCTCGGCGAGGCCCCGTCCGATGCTCCCATCCGCCGCGCCGACGAGGTGGCCGCCGCCCGCAACCCCGTGATCGTCTGGGAAGCGTAAACCTGGGCGTGGTCGGCAACGTACCGTTGACTGTGAGGATCGGACGCCTGTCGCTGTGCTTCGCGCTGGGGGCTGCCACCACCGTGGTCCTGTCGTGGGCGCTCGCGCTGCGGGTGGTGGTGCCGGTGCTGGCGGGGGGGCCGGTTGTCGGCCAGGGGCTTGACCCCGATGCGGGGCACGATCCCGACGGCGGGCCCGGGCGGCTCCAGCGGGCGTGGTGGTGCCAGATCAAGCGGAGTCCGGGCCTGACGGTGGTGGCGTGGGAGCCTGTGATTCTGCGGTGGCGGCCGGGCCCGCTGGCCCTGACGGGCGACGTGCTGGGCGAGCCGGAGCGCGAGGAGGCATGGGTCATGCGCGCCTCCGGCCGCGGTCAGCCCGTGCGACGCGTCACCGAGGCGTCGTGGCTCGAGCCCGATGACGTTCCCGGCTGGGCGCGACGACGCGCCGACGTGACGTGGGCGTTGCCGGGCCTCGTCGTGCACGCCGCCAGCGCGCGGGGCTGGCCCCTGCGGGCTCTCTGGTATGACGCGACGATCGTCAGACGCACCCGCACCAATGTCGGCGGCATCGACCTGCCGGCGGGGCTGCGATGGCTCGGCGACGGGCCCGTGCTTCCGTTTCGCGTCATTCCGGCGGGATTCGTCGTCGACACCGTCTTCTACGGCGCGGTCTGGATGGGGCTGTTGTATGTGCCCGGCGCCGTGCGGCGCTCTCGCCGCCGCCGCCGCGGCCTCTGCCCGCACTGCGGCTACGACCTCGCCCACGCCGAACACGACGCCTGCCCGGAGTGCGGGAATATCGGCTAGTCTGGCCGCGTGAGCAGCGCTCTCTCGGTTGCCCTGATCGGCACGGGCTTCATGGGCCGGGCCCACTCCAACGCGTGGATGAGCGTCAACAAGTTCTTCGACGCACCGCTACCGGTGCGTCTGCACAGTGTTTGCGGGCACGACCTCGGAGAGGCCCAGGCCTTCGCGGACCGCTGGGGCTGGGGCCGGGCCACGGCCGACCTTTCGGAGACCCTGGCCGACGACGAGGTCGATCTCGTGGACGTGACGACGCCCAACCACCTGCACGCCGATCAGGCGATCGCGTCGCTGGTCGCCGGCAGGCATGTCGCCTGTGAGAAGCCGATGGCGGGGACGATCGCCGACGCCCGGCGGATGCGGGATGCCGCCCGCGACGCCGCCGGCGGTGGCGTGCACACGTGCGTGTGGTTCAACTACCGCCGCTGCCCGGCGGTGGCGTTCGCCCGGCGGCTCACGGCCGAGGGCCGGCTTGGTCGTCTCTACCATGTCCGGGCGTGCTACCTGCAGGACTGGGGCGGCCCCGACACGCCCTTCTCGTGGCGGTTCGACGCGAACCTGGCCGGCACCGGGGCGCACGGCGACCTCAACACGCACGTGGTGGACATGGCCCGCTTCGTGACGGGCGACGAGATCGCCGAGGTCAGCGGCGCCGTGCGACAACGCTTCATCGAGCAGCGTGTCGTGCCGGGATCGGCGTCCCCGGCCCGATCCACCGTCGACGACTGCACGCTGTTCCTGGCCCGCTTCGAATCGGGGGCCGTCGGCTCCTTCGAGGCCACGCGTCTCGCCACCGGCAACCTGAACCGCAACTGCCTGGAGATCAACGGCGAGCTGGGCTCGCTCAAGTTCGATTTCGAGCGAATGAACGAGCTGGAGTGGTTCGACAACACCGCGGCGCCCGGCCTGCGGGGCTGGACCACGATCATGTGCACCGACGCCGCCGCGCACCCCTACATCGAGGCGTACTGGCCCCCCGGCCACCCCATCGGGTACGAGCACCAGTTCATCAGCCAGGCTGCTGATATCATCCGGCGAATCGCCGGCGGAACGCCCCTGGTCGATCTGCCCGATTTCGATGACGCGTTCCGGACGCAGTGCGTGATCGAGGCGGCGCTGATCTCCGCGGAGCAGGGTCGCGCGGTGAAACCCTCCGAGGTGAGCGATGCATGACGACCGGCGCAACCAGGGATTCTTCGAAGGCCCCATGATCATGCTTCTCAGCGCTGCGATCTTCGGCTTCTTCGGCTTCTTTTACGTCAACTGGAATACGCTCGGCGTTGACGGCAACCCCGTGCTGTTTCGGGTGCTCCTGGGCTGGACGCTGAAGACGACCGCGATCCTGTTTGCCGCCAGTGCCGGGCTCGCCGCGCTGAAACCCTACCTGGGCAACCTGCTCTACGCCCTGACCGGCGTGGCATCGGCGGGGTTGTTCTTCGTGGTCGCCATCATGGACATTGCCGACGACCAGCACGGATTCATGCCCTACGGACCCGTGGTTCTGCTGCTGTTCGCGGGCTGGAACGGCTTCGGGTCGTGGTCGGCGCTGCGGGCCGTGCTCGCGATGCGCCGGATGCCGGGAGCCGCAGGCGAATGAGGACCCGCACGCTGGTGGTCGGTGCGCTGCTGCTGGCGCTGGCGGGCGGTGTCGGCTGGGTTGCCATGACGGGCCAGGGCAGACGCCTGCTCACCACGGGCAAGACCCACGTCGAGGACTGGGTCGCCGCTCAGCTGTCGGCCATCGTCGACGATCACATCCGGCCCGACTTTGTTTTCGACTCGTTGATCTATCAGCCGCCCAACACCGTCACCCTCAAGGGGGTTCGCCTCTCCGAGGGCCGTGTGTCCATCGTCGAGGTCGAATCGATCCGCATCGAGCTGGCTCGGATTCCTCAGCGCGGGGAGCCGATCGTCCTGGAGAACGTCGTCTTCCAGACGCCTGTGGTTCATCTGATTCCGCAGACAGACGGGTCGCTGCTCGGTTTCAGCGACTTTGTCAAGCCGGGCAAGGGCGCCACGCGGCCCGACGGTGGCTCGACCCGCCTCACGGATGTGCTGGCGATACGAACGATCCGGATCTCGGCCGGTGCCGTCAGCTACGAGCCGCCGAGTCGGCCGCCCATGGTGCTGCGGCCGCTGACGTTCGATCTGAGCCGCGCGGAGGCCGCGACCGACTCAGCGCCGGTCGCGGACCCGGGCTGGTATGCGTTCGCAGCCGATGCGACCCTGGATCCCGTGGTCGCGATCCACGCCGACGCCCGTCTCAATGTCAACAATGGCGATCTCGATCTCCAGCCCCTGACCGTCCGCACGGCGTTGCAGCCCCAGCAGTACCAGGTGTTCACGCCGAGCATCCAGGAGCTGCTGAAGGAATACCAGGTCTCCGGCTCCCTCAACGGCCGCCTGACGGGTGTCGTGGGGCTGGGCGACATGAGCCGCAGCGCGTTTGACGTCGCGGTGCATCTGGCCGAAGCTCGCGGCGTGGTCCGCGAGTACGAGATCCCCGTGAAGAGGCTGGACGTGGCCGCCCGATACAGCTCAGGTGTGCTGGACGTCACCAGCGTCGATGCCGAGGCGTTTCAGGGCACCGCGCAGCTCAGCGGGAAGCTCTCCTTCGCCGAGCCGGGGAGCCGATTCGAGGTCCAAGGGCGGGGTCAGAACATGCAACTCCAGGATCTCATGCACGACGCGGAGAATCCCGACGCGGACTTCCGCGGCGAGGTCTCGTTCAATGTGTCGATCTCCGGATCCATGAATGACCCGCGCCAAACGCTGACCGGTCAGGGGCATGCGTCGATCGCCAAGGGCAGGCTGGCCCTTGTCGAGATCTTTCGCCGCGAGCTCTTGAAGCGGGGTGTGCACAACGCCACCGATCGGGCCGAGGCGGACTTCGTACTGTCAAGCGATCGCGTGACGCTGTCGAATCTCCAGGTCGTCGGTAACCTGATCGGCATCCGCGGCGGGGGCGATGCATACTACGACGGGCGGCTCGACATGCTTGTCAACGCCGGGCCGCTGGAGCGGATCGAGAGCGGGCTGGGCCCCCTGGGGGATCTCTTTCACAAGATCACCGGCGAGCTCGTCAAGTATCAGGTGACGGGTACCCTCAGCGACACGAAGGTCAAGGTCCTGCCGCTTGGTCTGGGGGCGGAGAAGACCGACTGACATCGTGGATCACTTCACCTACCAGCACGGTCTGCTGCATTGCGAGGCGCTCACGGCCGAGGCGATCGCCGAAGCGGCGGGAACGCCGTGCTACGTGTACTCGCGGGCGACGCTCCGCGACCACTACACGCGTCTGGCGAAGGCGTTCGAGCCGCTCGATCCTCTCATCTGCTACTCGATCAAGAGCTGCGCGAACATCTCCGTGTGCCGCACGCTGGCCGAGTGCGGCGCGGGCATGGACCTGGTCAGCGGCGGGGAGCTGCACCGGGCGAAGCTGGCCGGCGTTGACCCGCGACGCTGCGTGTACGCCGGCGTGGGCAAGTCCGATGCGGAGATTCGCCAGGCCCTCGCCGAGGGGGTCGGGTGGCTCAACGTCGAGTCGGAGGCGGAGTTCGAGGCCATCAGGGCCATCGCGGCCCAGATGGACCGGTCGTGCCGGGTCGCGCTGCGTGTCAACCCTGATGTTGATCCGCACACCCACCGCTATACGACCACGGGCAGGAAGGAGACGAAGTTCGGCGTGGACCTTGAGCGGGCGCGATCGTTCTTCGACGCGTACGGCGGCGACGATCTCTGTGCCCTCAGCGGCATCCACCTGCACCTCGGATCGCCCATCTACTCCCCCGATCCGTACGTCGAGAGCACACGCAAGGTGCTTCAGCTCATCGACGCCCTGCGGGACCGCGGGCACGCCGTGAGCATGCTGGACATCGGCGGCGGATTCGGCGCCGACTACGAGACCGAGCAGACGCCGCCGGCGTCCGAGTACGCCGACCGGATCGTGCCGCTGCTGGTGGACCGCGTCCGGGACGGGCTCAAGGTGGTCATCGAGCCGGGGCGGACGATCACCGCCAACGCCGGCGTGCTGCTCATCCGCGTCCTCTACGTCAAGCAGTCCGGAACCAAGACGTTTGTCATCTGCGACGGAGGCATGAACACGCTCATTCGGCCGTCGCACTACGGCGCATTCCATTTCATCTGGCCGGCCCACGTGGACCCGGCGTACGTCCCGAAACAACGGCGGGAGACGATGGACATGGATGGCCTGGTGACCGTCGACGTGGTGGGGCCGATCTGCGAGTCGGGCGACTTCCTGGCCGAGAACCGGCCGCTGCCGCCGCTGCAGCGGGGGGATCTGCTGGCGGTGTTCTCCACGGGCGCCTACGGCATGGTCATGGCGAGCCGGTACAACTCCATGCCCCTGCCGGCCGAGGTGATGGTCGCCGGCCCGACGGCGGTGCTGGTGCGGCGCCGCGAAAGCTATGATGACATGACCGACCATGAGGTGGAGCCCGACACGATTCTGAGTCTGGTGTCGGCCGGGGAATCGTCATGATCAAGCGAGAAGACGACGGGATCTGGGTCGAGCACCACGAGACCATCGCGTGCCACCACGACGAGCTGTTCGCGTGCCTCACGACCCCGGCGGGTCTTGCGCGGTGGTTTCCCGTGGCGGCCAGGGTCGAGCTGGAGCCGGGAGGCACGATCACTCTGGGATGGGATGCCGAGTTCAAGAAGACGACGACGATCACGATCCTGGACTACGACCCGGGAGGCGTGATCGTCTGGGACTGGCAGGTCGCTCACACCGACACCCATGCCCCGCTCTACTGGAAGGTCGACCCGAGCGTGGAGGAGGGCTGCCGCGTCGTGCTGCGGCAGGGGCCGTTCAAGGATGACGTGGAGTCGCTGCTGTCGATGGCTCAGGAGGCTGCGACCTGGCGTTGGCAGCTGTGCAACCTGCGCTCGGTGCTCGAGGTCGCGCTGGACATGCGGAAAGTGAAGCCGCTCTGAACGTCGCCGCCCTGGTCTCCGATCTGATCTTTGCCAGCCGGATCGCGGGCCACGGCGTGCCCGTCAGGATCGCCCGCGCGGCGGACGAGCTGGACGGCGCCGACCTGGTGTTCATCGATCTCGAGTGCCCCGACGCGATGGGCGCGATCGCCCGTTGCCGCGAGCGCACGTCGCGGATCGTGGCCTTCGGCTCCCATGTCAGGAAGGACCTGCTCGACGCCGCCCGCGTCGCGGGCGCCGACGAGGTCCTGGCCCGCTCGGCGTTTGTCAAACGACTGCCGGAGCTGTTAACCACGCCACCGTCTGGGTGACGGCCAGCGCGGCGGCACCGGCGAGGAGATCGTCGAGCAGGATGCCCCAGCCGCCGCCGACCCGCTGCACCCGGCGGATCGGCGGGGGCTTGAGTATGTCGAAGAACCGGAAGGCCGCGAAGGCTGTCCCCGCGAGAAGAAGGTTGCGCGGCCACGCGTCCGGGCCCGCGCTCCACGGCAGCAACATCATGGCCAGCGCCTGACCGGCCGTCTCGTCGGCCACGACCTGCCCCGGATCCTTGTCGCCGAACCGCTGCTCCGCCCAGCCGCCGTCGATGATGCACGACAGCGAGAAGATCACCATGGTGACCAGCAGCACGACGTTGACGACCGTCGGGGTCGCGCCGGCGGCGAGCACGCCCAGCACCAGCACGACCGCCGCCGCCGAGCCCCACGTCCCCGGCGCGGGCCGGATCCGCCCCAGACCGAGCACCGTGAGCAGGGCGAGCCGCAGTGCCGTCATGGTGCTCCGTCGCTCGAGGGCCTTGCGCCGCCGGTGATCTGACGAAGGCGGAAGATGTACGGCAGCCCGGACCAGATCGTCACGAGGACCGTGATCCAGATCAGGACGTGGCACAGCACGCGGGCCGCGACACTGATCGAGTCCTGCTCGTGGGTCCGGAAGTTGACGACCAGGAACAGGACGGTGGGGATGGTGATCGACTGGAGGATCATCTTGCCCTTGCCCGACCAGCTGGAGGCGAAGCTCACGCCCATGGACTCCGCCTCGCCGCGAAACCCGGTGACCAGCAGCTCCCGGGCGAGCACGACCACGACCATCCACGGGTACACGCCGGTCGCCATCGTGAAGAACGACCCCTCCTGCACCCACTCGCGGACCACGAACCGCGGCCCGGCCAGATAGATGAACGCCCCCAGCACGAGCACCTTGTCGCAGAACGGGTCCATGATCCGGCCGAAGATCGACTCGGCGTGCCACTTCCTGGCGAGATACCCGTCGAGGGCGTCGGTGACCGCGGCCATGATGAACCGCGCGATGGAGATGTTGGCCCAGACCACGTGATGATCCGGGTACCGGTAGGCGTTGAGCGCGGCGAAGAAGGCGGCGGCCAGCACCAGCCGCAGGATCGTCAGCCCGTTGGGCAGGCTTCTGCGGACGGAATCGGGCATGTCGAGGATCCTAGCGGGCCACGGCCGGACCGCGGACCTCCCCCCGGAGATTGTGAACTTCGGCACGGATTGGTTGCGGCGGCCCGCCGCTGGGCCTATCTTGGCCGCCTCTTCGGGGCCTCCCGCCCCCGGTCCGCCATGGCCCCCAACGTCCTCTACACAAGCTGCGTGCTCGGAGCCATCGCCGTCTATCTGTTGCTGCGGCCGGGTCATCGGGCCGTCAAGACCGTCGGCATCGTGCTCGGTCTCGGGGCCCTGGGCTGGGTGGCCCGGGAGTCGACGGCGGCCCTGGGCACGCCGGCCGAGGGGCTGCCGACGCCGTTCTTCGCCGTGTTCAGCCTCATCGCGATCGCCTCGGCCCTTCGCATGATCACCCACCACCGGCCCGTTTTCGCGGCCCTGTACTTCGTGATGGTCGTGCTCAGCTCCGCCGGGCTGTTTCTCATGCTCGAAGCGGAGTTCATGGCCTTCGCCCTGATCATCGTCTACGCGGGGGCGATCCTCATCACCTACATGTTCGTGATCATGCTTGCCCAGCAGGCGCCGGTGCCCGGCCAGGAGAGCGGGGAGGCCGAGTACGACGTGATCCCGCGGGAGCCCGCGGCCGCCGTCGCCGTGGGCTTCATCATGCTGGCCCTGCTCAGCGAGACCATCTTCAGCGGCACGCCGCAGCTTCCGCCGCCGCCCACCGCCAACGAGCATCTGACCGCGTCGTGGGAGCTGCTCAACGCCCTGCCCGACCGCGTGGAAGACGCCGTGCGCCGGGAGGTCCCGGACTTCGAGAGCTTCGTGGCCGAGCCGTCGGATCGCGTCCGCGTGATCGACGGGCAGGCATATGTCGACATCCAGGTGGCCGGCGTCAGGGAGCCGCAGCAGCTCGGGCTGCCCCCGGAGGTGCTGCCGGAGAACATCGAGCGGGTCGGGCTCGCCCTCATCGCCGATTTTCCGGTGAGCCTGGAGCTGGCGGGCGTCATCCTTCTCATGGCGATGTACGGGGCGGTGGTGTTGGCCCGGCGGCAGATCGAGGCCTCCGTGCTGGATGAGGGGGGAGGCGCCCGATGAGCGATGTCGTCGTGGAGCCGCTGGCCGGCCTGACGCTGATCCACTTCACGCTCACCAGCGCCATCCTGTTTGCCATCGGGCTCATCGGATTCGTCAGCCGCCGCAACCTGATCGTCATGTTTCTGTGCACGGAGCTCATGTTCCAGGCGGCGGCCATCGCCATGATCGCGTTCGGCCGCTACCACCTCGATGTCTCCGGCCAGGTCTTCGTGATCTTCATCCTCACCATCGCCGCCGCCGAGGCGGCGCTGGCCCTGGGTCTGGTGGTTCTTCTGTACCGGCGGCGCGAGACACTCAGCGCCGAGGCGTGGTCGGAGCTTGGTGAGCCATGACCACCGCCGCCGTATTCCCCATCGCCACCGAGGCCGCGAGCATGCCGTGGGCGGGGTGGATCCTGTGGCTGCCGGCGGTGTCCACCGTTCTGTGCGGTCTCTGTGCCGCCTTCAAGGTCCGCACCAAGTTGCCGGCGTGGATCACGGTGGCGCTGCTGGGCGCGTCGTTCGCCCTGACGCTGGCGCTGTTCCTGCGGTACGAGCAGCCCGTGACCATCCACCTGCTCGACTGGTTCGGGATCACCTGGGCCGAAGGGTCGTTCGTCGCGAACTTCTCGTTCTACGTGGACTCGCTGACGCTCATGTGGATGCTTTTCGTCACGGGGCTGGGGACGCTCATCGCCCTCTATGCCAGCGAGTACATGGAGCACGACGTCGGCGGAGGCTACAGCCGGTTCTTTGCGGGCATCAGCGTCTTCCTGTTCGCCATGATCGCGCTGGTCATGGCCGACAACCTCCTGATGCTCTATCTCGGCTGGGAGGGCGTCGGCTTCGCGTCGTACTGGCTGATCGGCTACTACTACCAGCGCCCGTCCGCGGTGGCGGCGGCCAAGAAGGCTTTCATCGTCAACCGCATCGGCGACCTGGGTCTCGCCCTGGGCATCTACTTCATCTGGCTCAACTTCGGAACCGTCGAGTACGCGGCGCTGTTCGAGCAGATCAGCGCCGGCGGCTACCCGACCGAGGCCGGCGGCTGGTCGATCCGGGCCATCCCGTTCCTGCTGATGCTCGGTGCGTTCGGCAAGAGCGCGCAGCTTCCGCTGTATGTCTGGCTGCCCGACGCCATGGAGGGCCCGACGCCGGTGTCGGCGCTCATCCATGCCGCCACCATGGTGACGGCCGGCGTGTATCTGCTGTGCCGGATGTTCCCGGTCATGACGCTGCACGAGATGGCCCTGCCCACCGTGGCGTGGGTGGGTGGTCTCACGGCCCTCCTGGCGGCGACGATCGGCATGGCCCAGTACGACATCAAGCGGATCTTCGCCTACTCGACCGTGTCACAGCTGGGCTACATGTTCCTGGGCGTCGGGATCATGACCACGGTGGGCGCCGCGTACCACGTGTTCACGCACGCCTTCTTCACGGCGGTGCTCTTCCTGACCGCCGGCGCCGTCATGCACGGCTTCGCCGGCCAGCTCGACCTCCGGAAGGTCTCGGGGCTGCGGCACCTGCCGGGCTGGCGGGTCACCAGCTACACGATGCTCTACGGCTGCATGTGCCTGGCCGGCGTGCCCCTCGTGACCAACGGCTTTTGGTCGAAGGACGCCATCATGGCCGAGACCTTCGCCGCCCACGGGCCGGGCTTTGTGGCCCTCGGCTTCATCGCCCTGCTGACGGCCTTTCTCACCGCGTACTACACGTTCCGCGTGTGGTTCCGCGTCTGCGACGGGCCCGTGCAGTTCGAGCCGGGTGATGAGCACCACGGCGACACCGGGGGCGAGTTCCATCCGCACGCGCCGCGAATGGCGATCAACCTCGTGCTGATCGTGATCACGGCCGGCGCGGTGGGGTCGATCTTCTGCGCGGGGTGGGCCGTGCGAATGATCGAGGGGTCCACCGCGGCGGGCGGCCTCCCGGGCGACCATCATGTCGCTCAGGCCGCATCGGTCTGGGCGGACCCGCACTCCTGGATGCCGTGGATCGCCGGCACCATCGGGATCGCCGGCATTGGGGTGGCGTGGTTCTTCCACCGCGCCAACCGCAAGGCGGCCCATGACCTCAAGCGGGCGCTGCGGTCCAACCTGGTCACGGGCTGGCTGCCCAGGGCCATGGAGAACAAGTGGTACGTGGACGAGCTGTACCACCTCATGATCCGCGCGCCGCTCTGGGTCATCGGCCACATCCTGAACCTCCTCGATCGCTACCTCTTGGACATGGGACTCGTCGACGGCGTCGCCCGCATCCCGCGGGTCCTGGGCCGCGGCTTCCAGCCGCTGCAGAACGGGATCCTCCAGTCGTATGCCGTTTCGATGGTGGGCGGGGCGGCCCTGGTGGCGATCCTGGTCTTTCTCATGCCGCAGGTCATCGAGCTGCTCAACGAGTGGCGGAGCATCGGGGGTGCGGGATGACGTGGCTGTGGCCGGCGCTGATGCTCTTGGTTCCGCTGGCCGGCGCGGCGGCGATCGTGCTCGCGCCGGCGCGGCAGGCGAAGTGGATCGCCCTGCTCGCGACCACGGCGACGTTCGCCCACAGCGTGATTCTGGCCTTCGCCTTCGAGCACTGGCATGACGGCGGGTTCGGGCTCGAGGCGTCGATCCCGTGGCTCGGACTGGAGTCGATCGGCATCACCTTCACCTTCGGTGCCGACTCGGTGGCCCTTCTGCTGGTGCTGCTCACCACCCTGCTCGTGCCGCTGTGCGTCTGGGGCTCGTTCACGGCGATCAGCGAGCGTGTCAAGGAGTACTACGCCTGGCTGCTGGTGATCGAGGCGGCCATGGTGGGGGTGTTCGTCGCCCGCGATCTCATCTTCTTCTACATCTGCTTCGAGTTCACGCTCATCCCCATGTACTTTCTGATCGCGATCTGGGGCAGCGGCGATCGGGCGCGGGCGTGCACGAAGTTCTTCCTGTACACGTTCACCGGTTCCCTGATCGCCCTGGCCGGGCTGCTGTACGTGGCGTGGCAGTACGCCGAGGCGAATGCGATGATTCTCACCGATGGCGCCGGCCAGCTCGTCCGGGACCTGAGCTGGTCCTTCGACATCGCGTCGCTGACGAGCTTCGCCTCCAGCCAGCTCACGACAAGCGAGCAGGCGTGGGTGCTCGCCGCCCTGCTGGCGGGCTTCGCGGTCAAGGTTCCGCTCTTCCCGCTGCACACGTGGCTGCCGCTGGCCCACACCGAGGCCCCCGCGGCAGGCTCCGTGATCCTCGCGGGCGTCCTCCTGAAGCTGGGGACCTACGGGCTCTACCGCTTCGTCCTGCCCATGGTGCCGGAGGCGGTTGTCGAGTACGCACCGGCCATCGCCGTGATCTCCATCATCGGGATCATCTACGCCGCCCTGATCTGCTGGGTCCAGGACGATCTCAAGCGGCTCGTGGCGTTCTCGTCGGTGAGCCACCTCGGCTTCTGTGTGCTGGGGCTGGTCGCCCTCAACCCGCTCGGCGCCCAGGGGTCGGTCCTGTACATGATCAACCACGGGCTCTCCACCGGCGCGTTGTTCTTCCTGATCGGAATGATCTACGAGCGATACCACACCCGCGACATGCACGAGATGAGCGGCCTCTCGAAAGTCATGCCGGTGTGGGCGTTCTTCATGGTCTTCTTCACGATGTCCTCGGTGGGGCTGCCGGGTCTCAACGGCTTCGTCAGCGAGTTTCTGTGCCTCATCGGCGCCTTCACCGCGAGCCCCGACGCGGCCACGTTTCCCGGCCGGCTCGGTCCCTGGTACGCGGTGGCCGCGGGGGCCGGCATGATCCTGGCTGCGATGTATCTCCTGATGATGGTCGGCAAGACCGTCTTCGGCCCCCTCAAGGAGCCCGCGGTCGCTGCGGGCGCCCATCACGGCCCGACGCTCCCGGCCGACCTGAGCTGGCGTGAGATCGGCGTTCTGGCTCCGCTGGCGGTCCTGTGCGTGTACCTCGGCTTCCAGCCCAAGCCCGTCACCGACGCGGTGGAAGGCTCGATCGACGATCTGCTGGCGACGTATCCCGCGCGGGTGCGGCAGTACGCCGCGACGCATCCTGATGTCGGCGGCGTCGAGCTGACACTCGTACGCGAGGAGCGCAGCGATGGGTGACAAGCTGTGGTTCCTCATCCCCGAGATCTGGCTGTTCGTGGGCGCAGTCGCGGTTTCGGTCATGGGCCTCTCGCCGTCGAAGCTCGCCCGGGACTCGGCTCCCTACGTGGTGAGCTTCTTTCTCGCGGTGGCGCTGGTCGCGATCCCGTTCATCTATGCCGACGCCGACCGTCTGGGCCGCGCCGCGCTGCTCATGCCCGCGCTGGGTCCCTACGTCAAGATGGTCGTCTGCGCGATCGGCATCGTGCTGGCCATGCTCTCGGTGGGCTTGATCGATCGGGGGCTCGAAGGCGAGATGCGCAGCGGCCGGGCCCGCTTCGACCCCATCCGCGTGAGCCGGGGCGAGTTCTTCGCGTTCTTCCTGCTGAGCCTCATCGGCGTGATGCTGGTCTGCAACGCCAACGACCTGATCTGGCTGTTCCTGGCCCTGGAGCTGACGTCGCTGCCCACCTACATCATGGTCGCCATCAGCCGGCCGTCGACCAAGGCGCAGGAAGCCGCGGTGAAGTACTTCTTCCTGGGCGCCCTGGCCGCGGCCCTGTTCCTGTACGGTTTCGCGCTGCTCTACGGCGCCACGGGGACGATCGTGCTCACCGAGATGCGTCAGGCCATGGCCGACCAGGCGGCATCGGGTGGACTCAGCCGCCTGTCCATCGTGGGCATGATCCTGGCCCTCTTGGGCGTGTCCTACAAGATCGTGGCCGTCCCGATGCACTTTTACGCTGCCGACGTCTACGAGGGCGCTGCGTCACCCGTCACCGCGTTCCTGGCGTTCGTCCCCAAGACGGCGGGCATGATCGCGTTCATCCTGCTGCTGGGGACCGTCGGTTGGTCGGGTCACGAGGCGTCGGGCGCGGCCGGTCTGCCGCAGCCGATCCTGGTGACGCTGTGGATGATCGCGGTACTCACGATGACGCTCGGCAACGTGGGCGCGATGCTGCAGCGCTCGGCCAAGCGTCTGCTCGCCTACAGCTCGATCGCCCATAGCGGTTACCTGCTCATCGGGGTCATCGCGGGGCCGGGGCTCGGTCTCAACGCGGTGCTGTTCTACCTGCTCGCCTACGGCGTGATGAACACGGCGGCCTTTGCCGTCCTGTGCGGGCTGGAGCGCCGCGGCGAGGAGATCGAGTCGCTCGACGATCTGGCCGGCCTGCGGCACCGCCATCCCCTGATGGCCGTCGTCATGGCCATCGCGGCTCTGTCGCTGATCGGCTTTCCCCCGCTGCTGGGGTTCGTGGGCAAGCTGTATCTGTTCGTGGCCGGCATCCAGGCCGAACGGCTGCCGCTGGTGGTGATCGCCGCCCTCAACAGCGCCGTCAGCGCGTGGTACTACCTGCGTCTGGTCGGTCTCCCCATCCTGGCCATGCCCAGCCCCCAGAGCGAGACGATCACCCGCCGGCCCGTGGCGTGGCCCCGCGTGGCCGCCGTGCTCACGGCCCTCACCCTGCTCGTCGCGCCCTTCTTCGCCAACAAGCTCATGCCCGCAGCGACCACGACACCCGCCGGCGACACCCCCGCCGCCGTCGATCTCTCGCACGCCGGCGAGTCAGGCGGCGACGGACTCGCGCCGGTCGAGCGCTGAGCTGGGCAGCGGGGACTGCTCGAAGGTCGGGGTCAGGTACTTCTCGTAGAAGGAGTCGTTGCACGCCGAGAGGCAGCGGTTCCAGTACCGCTGGTAGACGGGGTCCTGCAGGGTTCGCTGCCGGATGGCCGCCAGCGGCTCGGTCGTGACGTTGCCATAGCTGATGGGGATGAACGCGCAGGGCAGGAACTCGCCCTGGACGGTGACGTACATCATCTCCTTGACGGCGGGGCACCCCCGGTGCCGGTAGTTACCGTCGAAGTCCGTCCGGACGTGATGGTGCCGCTGCTGGAAACGGAACAGGTGCTGCATGTCGTCCTCGGTGAGACGCGCGTCGCGCTTGCCCGCCCATGCACCCACGGGGCATGCCCAGTTGAGCTGCATCCCGCAGCCGAGGCTCTTGACGAACCCGGCGAGCTGCTCGAGGTCGTCGGAGCGGATGTTCTGGTGGGTAACCACCGCGCTGAGCGACACCGCCAGCCCCGCCCGCTGCGCGATCTTCACGGCGTCCACGGTGCGCCGCCACGCGCCCTTGCGTCCGCGGAACGCATCGTGCACGTCGGGATCGACGCTGTCCAGCGACACGCTGAGCACGTCCACGCCGGCCGTCTTGAGGCTCCGCGCACGCTTCTCGGTGATCAGCGTCGCGTTGGTGCTGATCATGATCAGGTTCCTGCGCGGGTGAAAGACGGAAATGATCTGCTCGAGGTCCTTCCGCACGAGGGGCTCGCCGCCGGTGAACTGGATGTTGAAGAACCCCAGAGACTCGGCTTCGCGAGCGAGCGTGCGGTACTGATCGAGCGACATCGGCGGCTGGCACGGGTTGTCGAGGCTGCGGGCCGAGCAGTGCACGCAGGTCAGGTTGCAGCGGTAGTCAACCGCGATGCACAGCGACCTCGGCAGACGCCGGCCCAGCCGCACGAGCAGGTGGTTGCGGGCGAGCTTGTAGATCAACCGGGGCTTGCGGGGCGCCAGCGCATACCGCGTGTTGTCCAGGAGCATGCTCGCGCGGCGGAGTGTGGCGGGGATGGACATGGCGGCGACGGCTTCGCGTCACCGCGCGTATCGGGCCGACAGGCCGCGGGCTTGAGGGGTTCTAGGCGTGGCTGGGCTCGGGATCCTCATCACCGCGGTTGGTGATCTCGCTGTGCTGGAGGACCAGCCCCGACACGGCGGCCACGGTCACCAGCAGGGGAAGCAGCAGGTCGTTTGACTGGAGGCTGCTGCGGATCGACTCCTCCCAGGCCGGCACGTGGAGCATCAGCGTCAACGCGCCGAGCACTGCCATGGCCGCGCCGCCGATCGACGTGAACAGCACGATCACGAGCTTGTACATGATGAACGCGGCGAGCCCCAGGCCGATGAAGCCCATGCCCGCCCCGGCCAAATGGGCGTCGGGCGAGTTGCTGAAGGCCGTCCAGGCGTTGGCCCCGATGAACGCTCCCGTGAGGCCTCCGAAGATGGCCACCGCAAACCGCAGCAGGGGGGTGGCCACCACCGCGCACAAAAGGCCGATCGCGGCCATGACAATACGCGATTGGCCCATCTGCCGGCTCAGCAGGTGCCCAAGCCCCAGGCCGCCCAGAAAGGCGCAAAGAATGATCACGTACTTGTGCCAGCGGTAGCCGTTGAGGACGCACAACGCGCCGGTGACCACCAGCACCGATGCCCACACGATGTGCACGTTGGCCAGAGCCGCGATCAGTTCCTGCGGGTGGTTCAGGAAGTCCAGACGGGCCACGGCCCCGTTGGCGACTTCCAGAGGGCTGCGGGCGCCTTCCTCGGCGGCGAGCATAACGAGCGGGTCGATCATCGGTGTGCCTCGGTGTGTGGACGTTCGGGTTGCAGAGCGTGCCCAGTCGGCGATTAGCTCGCGGACTTATCGGCACGCTTCGCCCGAAACATCCACTGAACGCCGAGACCGATAACTGCGGCGATCAGCCACCAGGCAAGCCACTGGGGCGTGGAGCTCGGCATCCAGTCGGCGGTCCAGCCGGCCCGCGTGACGACGGTCCAGCTGGTGCCGATCAGAAGCAGCGAGCCGCTCAGCGCGGTGAGGATGGCGGCGCTCATCGAAGGTGCAGCCGCACCGAGGAACAGGCCGAGCAGCAGACCGACGGCCATCGAGGCCGCCATGATCCAGCGCAACGGTTGCGGGCTGCGGTCCCACACACCGGTCGTAACGTCGACGGCAACGGTGCGGGCGCGCTCGGTCCACCGTCGCCAGAGGGGAAGCTGCTGCTCGGTTTCGGTCTCGGAGGTCTCGACCACGGCGGCGCCGAGAGCCTCGAGGGCCTCGTCGATCTCCGCGACCTGCGGTGTTTCGGCGCCGTGCTCCAGGACGTCCTGCCACCAGTCCGGCTCGCCGGCGGGCAGAGGCGGCTGGACGATCATCTCGCCCTGCTCGATCGTGACGGCGCCCATCTCGGCTGCGGTGAACACGCCCAGCGGCGCCACCAGACCGAGCAGCGCCGCCACCGAGGCGGCCAGCACCAGGCGGTACGCCGCCGCGGCCACGATGGCCAGCAGCAGCGCGGCGGCCACGGTCACGGCCCAGGTCGGGATATTGAGCGACGCGACCCGCTCGTGCTCGCTCAGGGCGAGGCCGACGACAATGCCGGTCAGCAGGCCCGCCGCCGCAAAGACGGTCCGCAGGACCCGGCGGCCCGTCGCCCACAGCACCAGGCCCACGAGAAACAGCAGGCCCACCGGCAACATTGCCGCCCAGGGCAACTCGGCGATCCTCTGCGTCAAATCCTGCATGGGGCTACTCTGGAGACAACGGCGTCACTGGTTTGTTCCGTTTTCGGCCCGCGAAGTTGCCGCCAAACCCTCCGAACCAGCGCACACTATAGCCGTATCCCGAGGGCCGGGAACCCCCGGCGTGCGTGTATGCAACGTTCGACGCAACAAAAAGATACGTCCGCGTCTGATAACGCGATGGAACCCCATCTGACGGACCTTCGCCGACGGATCGACGAGATCGATCAGCGCCTCGTCGAGATCCTCAGCGAGCGGGCCCGCATCGTCGTCGAGGTCGGCAAGGCAAAGCAGACGAAGGGGACGCCCGTCTACGCGCCGCACCGCGAGGCCGAGGTGCTCGCCCGCGCCCTGGCCGCCAACCCGGGTCCGTTGTCCGACCGCACGATCGAGGCGATCTACCGGGAGCTCATGTCGGGCAGCTTCAGCCTGGAGCTGCCGTTGCGGGTGGGCTTTCTCGGCCCGCCCGGATCGTTCAGCCACATCGCCGCCGTGCGTCACTTCGGCTCGTCGGTGGAGTGCGCCGACCTCGGCACGATCGACAACGTCATCGAGGAGGTCGCCGCCGGGCGGTGCCACTACGGGCTCGTGCCGTACGAGAACTCGATCGGCGGCGGCATCATCGACACGCTCGACGCGCTGGCTCAGCACGAGGTCACGATCTACGCCGAGGCGCTCATCGACGTCACCCAGGCGTTTCTGGCCAACGTCCCCGCGGCCGAGATCAGTCGCATCTACTCGAAACGCGAGGTCTTCAACCAGTGCCGCCGGTGGCTCGCCCGCAACTACCCCGACGCCGAGCTGATCCCCATGGAGAGCTCCGCCGCCGCCGTCAAGCGGGCCGCGGCCGAAGCAGGCTCGGCGGCCATCGGCTCGACCCTGGCCGGCGAGCTGTACGGCGTCAACCCGGTGCATGAGCAGATCCAGGACAAGCCCAACAACATCACACGCTTCCTGGTCGCCGCCCGGCAGGAGGCGCTGCCGTCAGGCGACGACAAGACGACCATCATGTTCGTCACGGCCGACAAGCCGGGCGCCCTGGTGGACGTGCTGACGGTCTTTCGGGACGCCAGTATCAACCTCAGCCACATCGACAAGCGTCCCAGCGGCCGGACCAACTGGGAGTACACCTTCTTCATCGACTGCGAGGGGCACCGCAGCGACCCGGCGATGATCCAGGCCCTCGAGGACGCCCGGCGTCACTGTGTCTCGTTGAAGGTGCTGGGGTCGTATCCGCGGGCGACCCGCATTCTCTGAACTTCTCATACCATGTGGCCATGATCAAGCGATGCATCGCGGCGGCGATCGTGATCACCGTGGGCTCGGCCGGATGTGAGCAGGCTCCCGCCGAGTCGGCGGCGGCCCCGCCCCCGGCCGAGCGGATGCCGGACACCGCCCCGAAGCCCACCACCAGGAGTGACTCCACCATGCCCGCCTCGCCGCCGCACACCGACCCGGGGGCCGGCAGGACCGAGCACACCAACCGGCTCGTCAATGAGACCAGCCCCTACCTTCTGCAGCACGCCCACAACCCCGTCGACTGGTACCCGTGGGGACCGGAGGCGTTCGAGGCCGCCCGGGCCCAGGACAAGCTGATCTTCCTGTCGATCGGCTACTCGACGTGCTACTGGTGCCACGTCATGGAGCGCGAGAGCTTCGAGGACGAGCAGACGGCCGCCCTGATGAACAAGGACTTCATTTCGATCAAGGTGGATCGCGAGGAGCGTCCCGACGTCGACGACATTTACATGGCGGCGACGGTGATCTACAACCAGGGGCAGGGCGGCTGGCCGATGTCGGTCTTTCTGGAGCCGCGCACGCTCAAGCCGATCGTGGCCGGGACCTATTTCCCGCCGGAGGACCGCGGCGGCCGCGTCGGCTTCAGGACACTTCTGCAGCGCGTGGCCGCCGCCTGGAAGGACCAGCGGCAGGCCGTCCTCGGCCAGGCCGACCAGGTGGCCGAGCTGGTCGTGCAGCAGCTCTCGCAGCCGTCGTGGAGCCGCCCGATCGGCGAGGCTCAGGTCGCCCGGGCGCTGGACACGCTCATGAGCATGTACGACACCGCCGACGGCGGCTTCGGCCAGGGCACCAATAAATTCCCGATGCCGTCCTACCTCGAGCTGCTCATCGGTGCCGGCTGGGACCGCGAGGACGTCAGGGCGGCCGTGGTGCACACGCTGGACCGGATGGGCACCGGCGGCATGTACGACCAGGTCGGCGGCGGCTTTCACCGCTACAGCACGGACCGCCAGTGGCTGGTGCCTCACTTCGAGAAGATGCTCTACGACAACGGACAGCTCGCCTCCGTGTACGCCGACGCCTACGAGCGCAGCGGCGACGCGTATTACGCTCAGATCGTCCGGGAGATTCTCGATTACGTGCTGCGGGAGATGACCGGTGCCGGCGGCGCGTTCTACAGCGCGCAGGACGCCGAGGTGAACGCCCGCGAGGGGGAGAACTACATCTGGACCGCCGATCAGGTGCGTGAGGCGCTGGCGGCGGCGGGGCTCGAGACCGACCTCGACCTCGCCCTGGATGTCTACGGCTTCAACGCCGGGGCGAACTTCCAGGACCCGCACCACCCGGAGGACGGCCGCAAGAACGTCGTGTTCCTGCGTGACACGCCGGCCCGCCTCGCCGCCGAGAAGGGGATCGACGTCGACGAGCTCGAGCGGCGGATCGCGCAGATCAACGCCGCCCTGCTCGCCGTACGTGACACGCGAGACCAGCCGGGCACGGACGACAAGGTCCTCGCCGGCTGGAACGGCCTGATGATCGCCGGCATGGCGGACGGGGGGCGGGTGCTCGAGCGCGCGGACTATGTCGACGCCGCGGCCCGAGCCGCCGACTTCGTGCTCGAGACGCTCCGCGACGACGGCGGAGGCCTGCGACGCTCCTACCGCCAGGGGCAGACCAAGGTCAGCGGGTTCCTGGAGGACTACGCCCTCATGATCCGCGGTCTGATCGCCCTGCGCAAGGCGACGGGTGAGGCCCGCTGGCTGGAGTCCGCCGAGACGCTCGCCGCCCAGGCGAAGGATCGCTTCTGGGATACACGGTTCGGCGGGTACTTCGAGACGATGCCGGACCAGTCCGACCTCTTCGTGCGCACCAAGACCACCTACGACGGCGCTGTCCCCTGCGGCAACGGCGTGATGCTCAACAACCTGCTGGACCTCCACGATCTGACGAGCAACGACCGGTACCTGGAGACGGCGACCGCGAGCCTCAAGGGACTCTCCAGCGCGCTGGCGGAGAATCCGGTCTCCGCGGCCCAGTCGGTGCTGGCCCTGCATCGGCTCGCCGAAACGCACCCGCAGCATCTGGCCGCGGCGGTGCCGGCCACGATGCCCGACGGCGCGCAGCCGGTCACGATCACGCCCAGCGCCGAGTCGGTGACGGTGGTCCCCGGCATCCCCGCCACCATCGAGCTCGTGATCACGATCGCCGACGGCTACCACATCAATGCCCACGAGCCGGGTCTGGCCAACCTCATTGGTCTCGACGTGCAGGTCGTCGGGGCCCAGGGTCTCACCGCGACCGCGGCGTGGCCGGCGGGCGAGCTGTACCAGGGCGAGATCCGCGTTCACAAGGGCACGGTGTCGGTGCCGCTTCGTATCGAGCAGACGGGCTCCGTCAGCGGCGAGCCGCAGCTCGGCATCGTGTATCAGGTGTGCACCGACAAGGTCTGTCTGATGCCGACCACGGCGGTGCTGCCCGTCCAGATCGCGGCCGGTGCACCATGAGCGAGATTCGCCCCGTCGAGCCGTACATCCCGGCCTCCACGAGCCTGCCCGAGATCACCGTCAAGGCCGTCCTGCTGGGCGTGCTGCTCTCGATTCTGCTGGCGGGGGCCAACTCGTACCTGGGGCTGCTGGCGGGCATGACCGTCTCGGCGTCGATCCCCGCCGCCGTCATCTCCATGGCCGTCCTGCGGATGTTCCGCTGGTCGAACATCCTGGAGAACAACATCGTCCAGACGGCGGCGTCGGCGGGCGAGAGCCTCGCCGCCGGCGTCATCTTCACGTTTCCGGCGCTGATCATCCTGAGGGTCTGGACGGACTTCAACTACTGGCAGACGACGACCATTGCCGCCCTGGGCGGCGTGATCGGCGTGCTGTTCACGATTCCCTTGCGTCGTGCCCTGGTGGTCGACAGCCCTCTGAAGTTCCCCGAGGGCGTGGCCACGGCCGAGGTGCTCAAGGTCGGCGACAAGGGGGGCGCGGGCGTGAAGTCCCTGGCCGCCGGCGGCGTCATCGGGGCGCTCTTCAAGTTCGGCGAGGGGGGCCTGGGGCTCTGGACCCAGACGATCGAGGGCGCGCGGCAGGTGGGCACGTCAATCGCCTACTTCGGCTCCAACCTGCTGCCGGCGCTGGTGGCCGTCGGGTACATCGTCGGGATCAACATCGCGGTGCTCGTCTTTCTCGGCGGCGCCCTGAACTGGCTGGTGGCCGTCCCCATCTACGCGGCCAACAGCGAGTGGCCGGCCGACACCACGGCCTTCGACTACGCGTGGGAGATCTGGAGCACGCAGACCCGCTACCTGGGCGTGGGGGCGATGCTCGTGGGCGGGCTGTGGGCGCTGCTGCGTCTGTGGAAGAGCCTGGTCAAGGGGATCAGCTCGGGCCTCAACGCCTACCGCGAGATGCAGCTCGGCGGCGCGCCGCCGCAGCGCACCCACCTGGACACGCCCATGCAGTGGGTGGGCCTGGCCCTGATCATCTGCGTCGTGCCGCTGTTTTTCGTCTTTCACAAGGCCACGGGCAACACGGGAGTGTCGCTGTTCATGGCCGGCGCGATGCTCGTCGCCGGCTTCCTGTTCTCCGCGGTCGCCTCATACATGGCGGGTCTCGTCGGCTCATCGAACAACCCGATCTCCGGCGTGACCATCGCAACACTCCTGACGTCAGCACTGCTGCTGCTGTGGCTGGGAACCGACAGCACCACGGGACCGGCGGCGGCGATCCTGATCGGCGCCGTCGTCTGCTGCGCGTGCGCGATCGGCGGCGACAACATGCAGGACCTCAAGGCGGGACAGCTCCTCGGCGCCACCCCACGCAAGCAGCAGATCATGCAGATGATCGGGGTGATCAGCGCCGCCTTCGTCGTGGCGCCGATCCTCTCGCTGCTGCTCAACGCCTATGGCATCGTCGACCCGGTGAGCCCCGACCGGCCGGCCCTGGCCGCGCCGCAGGCGACGCTCATGGCGTCGGTCGCGGCGGGCGTCTTCGAGGGCGGCCTCCCGAAGAACATGGTCGCGATCGGCGCCTTCCTGGCCGTGGCAATCATCATTCTGGACCTGGTGCTCGAGAAACGCGGAAGCGTCTTCCGCACGCCGGTCCTCGCGGTGGCCGTCGGGATCTATCTGCCGCTGGAGCTCTCCACGCCGATTCTCTTCGGCGGGCTGATCTCGCTCGCTGCGCACCGCTGGCACATGCGGAGAATCAGCGCCGAGGCCGAGGGCGAGCTGCAGTCGAGTCTGATCGAGGTCCGTGACTCGTCGATGCGCACGGGCCTGCTCTTTGCCGCGGGCCTGATCACCGGAGAGGCGCTCATCGGCATTCTGCTGGCGATCCCCATCGTGATCTTCAAGGGCGAGAACCCGATGGACATCGGATCCAGGTTCGACTTTCTGCCCTCGGTCTGGCCCGGCGTCATCCTGATGGCCCTGGTCATGTTCGCCCTCTATCGGGTCGCCCGCGGCAGGTAGGGGCGGCGCCCCTCCGGCCCGACGGCGGCCGGGCCCGGGTGCATCAGCGACGGCTCGACCTCACGCTCGATCATGGCACAGCGTCCCGTCGCGCCAGAAACGACCGCGTCTCGGCGACGATGACGCCGCTGAGCAGCAGCAGCCCGACGAGGTTGGGCAGCGCCATCAGGCCGTTCATCACGTCGGCGAACTTCCAGACGAAATCGAGGCTGCGCACGGCCCCGAAGTACGCGACCCCGACAAACAGCAGCCGGTACGGCACCACCGAGCGCTCGCCCAGCAGAAACTCGACGCTTCGCTCGCCGTAGTAGCACCAGCCGAGGATCGTCGAGAAGGCGAACAGCACCAGGCACACGGCCACCACGTTGGGACCCCACGAGCCGGGAAGAGACAGCTCGAAGGCGTGCTGCGTCAGGGGCGCGCCGTCCAGACCGGACTGCCACGCGCCGGTGGAGACGATGGCAAGGCCGGTGAACGAGCACACCACGATGGTGTCGATGAACGTCTGGGTCATCGACACCAGCGCCTGCCGGGCCGGCTCGCGGGTCCTGGCCGCAGCGGCGGCGATGCCCGCCGATCCCAGGCCCGACTCGTTGGAGAAGATGCCCCGGGCGACGCCGTGACGCATGGCCTGGGCGAGCCCCGCTCCCAGAAAGCCGCCGGCCGCCGCAGTACCGGTGAACGCCTCGGAGAAGACCTGAGCCACCGCCGCCGGCAGACGCTCGGCGTTGACGAGGAGCACCGCGGTGCCGCTGACGAGATACAGCACGATCATGACCGGCACGAACACACCCGTGAACCGGCCGATCGACTTGATCCCGCCGAGGATCACCGCGGCCAGGGCCACCGCGACGACAAGCCCCGTGACCCAGTCCGGGATGCCGAACGACTCATCGAGCGCGCCCGCCATGGAGTTCGACTGCACCATGTTGCCGATGCCGAACGCGGCGATGGCCGCAAAGAGCGCAAACAGAAACCCCAGCCCCCGTCCCATCGGCCGCCATGCGATGCCGCGGGACAGGTAGTACATCGGGCCGCCCGTCTGCTCGCCCCGCCGGTCCGTCACCCGATACTTCACCGAGAGGATTGCCTCGGAGAACTTGGTGGCCATCCCCACCAGCCCGGTGACCCACATCCAGAACATGGCGCCCGGCCCGCCCGCGGCGATCGCCGTGGCCACGCCCACGATGTTGCCGGTGCCCACCGTGGCCGACAACGCCGTCATGAGGGCCTGAAAGTGCGAGATGTCGCCCTCGGCGGCCGGCTCGCGGCGCGCGATCAGGGCCAGCGCCCGCCCGAGCTGGGTGATCTGGATGCCGCGGAGACGGATCGTGAGAAACAGGCCCGTCACCAGCAGCAGCGGAATCAGCAGGAACGGGCCCCACACGAAATCGGAGACCGCGGAAAGGATATTGGTCAGCGTCTGAGCCACGCCCGTGTCACCGACGGGGCACCTTACTCCAGGGGAAGCAGACGCAGGGCCACGAGGCCGATGCGGTCGGTGCCGGGCGACAGCAGGACGTAGGGCCAGCCGGGGACGTTCACGGGGCGGGGGACGTAGGTGCCCGGCACCAGCGGGCGTCGCTCGGAGAGGTCGTCGAGGCTCTGGAGGCTCAGAACGGCATCCGTGGCCACGAGCACGTGGCCGGTGGGGTCGGCGACGGCGGCGATGGAGTGCTCCTCCAGCAGCAGGGGCGCCGCCGGCGACAGCAGCGGCCGCCACAACGCGATCCGCCCCGCCGTCGGATGCCAGAAGATCAGCGACACGGGGTCGTCGGCGGCGACGCCGGTGATCAGGGCCTGGCTGGCCATGGTCTGGTAGGCGTCGTAGCGGCTCATCTCGGTCGCGATGGTCATCCGCTGCAGCGTCGCGCGGGTCGTGCCGGGGGTCGACGCGTTCATGTACGTGGCCTGGAGCGTGCCGTCGATGAGCCGGATCGCGAAGAGGCCGCCCCGCCGGCCGCTCCAGGTCGGCACCAGCCAGTCGCCGCCCTGTGCGCCGACGGTCCACTCGGTGTCGCCGTCGCGAATCACCAGGTCAAAGTGCTGGGCATCCGGCGCGCGGCGAGACCACGCCAGACGCCCGTCGGGGTCCATGCAGGCGAAGGCGTTGACGTGCTCGTCGGCCACGAGCCAGTCGATCGCGCCTCCGAACCAGCTCACAGCCCCGATCCACCGCGCACCGTCGCCGCGCTCCGACTCCACGAGGAATCGCTTCTCGTCACCGGCGCGGCCCAGCAGCAGTGCCGTCTCCGTCGCCCACTGCCATCGGGTGCGGCCAAGCGTGCGGTCGAGGCTGTGGATCTCGACGTGTGTCAGCGGTACGGAGCTCGTGCCCGCGGCGATGACCGTGTCCCAGTCGGGCGGCTCGCCCGCCTGCGTGGCCACGAGCCGGCCGTCGGGGCTCACCAGCGGCAGCGACCGGTTGTCGTAGGGAACGCTGCCCAGGGGCAGGATCCCGGCGCCGTAGTCCAGCGGCCTCGTGCCCGTGGTCGCCACGAACGTGGTTCGGGTGGGGGCGACCGTCGTCCAGTCACCCTCGGTCACGCAGCCGGTCGCGGCGAGCGTCACGGCCGCCGCAACCGCACCGAGCCTCGCGTCGACGCGGATCACTCCCCGATCCGCTCGCGGTCAAAGTACCTCTTGTAGCGCTCCATCAGCAGCCGCGACTCCACCTCGTCGCGATCGATCGGCTGGACGTCCTGATCCTTGAGCGGCTTGCTCAGGTCCATGAGTCGCTGCCGCGCCTCCTGGTTGAAGTTCGCGTTGTTCTCTTCCGGGTTCTCCACGACAAACGGCGTGATGAACGCGAGCAGCTCGGTCCGCGTGTTCTGATCCTCGACGGAGGTGAACAACGCGCCGAGGATGGGGATGTCGCCCAGCAGGGGGACCTTGCGTTTCACCTTCGACTCCTGGTCACGCAGGATGCCGGAGATCACGATGGTCTGGCCGTCCTTGACGATGATCTCGGTCGTCGTCTCGCGGCGGTCGAAGGTGGGGGAGTCCGCACCGGAGACGGCAGACGCGGCGATGTCGATGTTGGAGATCTCGAGGTTGATCTCCATGTCCACGTCCCCGTAGGTGGTGATACGCGGACGGACGTTGAGCCCGATGCCGACCGCCTGGTACTCGGTCGTGTTGTTGAGCGTGCCCTCGGGGGTCAGCTGCGTGTTGACCATCACCGGCACGTCCTGGCCCTCGAAGAAGCTGGCCTCCTGGTTGTCCGCGGTGAACACGGCCGGCTCCTGGAGAATGCGGATCTTGGTCTTCTGGGCCAGGGCCTGCAGCACGACGTTGACGGCATTGGGGCCGACGTCGAACGTGCCCCCGGGCGCGTCGAAGAGGCCGCCGAAGATGTCGCTGATGGTGCCGCTGAAGCTGCCACTGGCCCCGAGCCGGTTGTCGATGGGCACACCGCCCAGGATCGCGTCGCTGTTGCTGAGACGCAGCCCCAGGGCGAGCTCGTCGGAGAGCTCGACCTCGGCGATGATGGCCGCGATGAGCACCTGCCGGCCGGGCTTGTCGAGCTGATTGATGACGATGTCACGCACCGCCTCGCGATACTCCGGGGCGGCGAGGATCATGACCGCGTTCTGCCGGTGGATGGGCACCACGCGGATCTTGCCGATCAGCGGCGACTCCGGCGTCTGCTCGTCGGCGCCCTGGCGTCCCTGCTGCCACGGGAAGGTGATCGACCCCCCTTCGCCGCCTTCGCGGGCAGGCCCGGCGGCGCCGCCGCCCGTGTCGGCCACGCCCCCGCCGATGTCCACACCGGCAAGACCGCGCTCTCGACGCTGCAGGTCGACCCGCGCACCGGCCGGAGCGAAGATCGCGTTGACCTGGTCGGCGACCTCCTCGGCGTCGGCGTGCTTGAGCTCCACCACGATGGGGATGCCGGGGTATACGGGCTGATCGAGCTCGGCGATCAGCGAGTCAAGGAACTGAAAGCTCTCCTTGGTCTTGCAGATGACCACGAGGCTGTTGGAGTCCGGGTACGCCTGGATCTGGTAAATCCCGCCGATGGCCTCGGCCACGTCCGAGCGGCCTGCCCCGCCGGCGGCCTGCCCCGCTCGCGCGCCGCGTCGCGCTGCTCCGCCGATGCCGCCCGTCGCCCCGCCCAGCAGCTCGGTGAGCATGTCACGCATCTTGATCGGATCGGTGTACTGCAGGTGGTAGACCTTCTTGGTGGCCTCCGGCCGCGGCTGATCCCACTCGTCGGCGATCAGATCGCCGATGTCGTCGACGACCGTCGGCTCGCCGCTGACGGTCACGGAGTTCTGCTGCACGTTGACGGTGATACGCAGCTCGGCGGAAGGGCCGGGGCCGCTTGTGGCCGTGACCGTCGACTGACCCGCCTGGCGGGCCCGCCGTCGCTGCTCCGGCGTCATACGCTGCTGCGAGCGTGCGGGCTGGCCGGTGCGTTGCACGCTCGCTCCGGTGCCGGTGTCCTCGAACAGGTCGAGAATGTTCTGGGCGATCTCGTTGGCGTCGGCGTGGGCGAGGCGGAACGTCTGGGTCTTGACCTGCACGTAGTTTCGGTCGAGCTCCTCGATGAGCTTGCCGATCCGCTGGCACAGTGCCACGTCGCCGGTCACGATGATCTGGTTGGAGTTGGGGTCCACGGCGATCGACGCATGATCGGGCAGCGGATCGCCCACCTGCTCGGCGATGTTGGCGGCGTCGGTGTTCTCGACCGCGAAGATCTTGGTGATAATGGTGCCCTGGACCCGCCACTGGGTGATGTCCACGCCCGGGCCGTACACCGGCGGGTTGTAGCGAGGCATCTCGCTGAGCAGCGCGATGATGATCCGGTCCTCGTACTCGATCACGCCGATGTCGTTGAGTCGAAAAGCCTGGACGAGCAGGTCAAGGGCCTCCATGCGGTCAATGGGCCGGTCGTTGACCAGGGTGACCTTCTTGGCCTTGAGCGTCGTGATGTTGACCGGCATCACCACCTTGCCCGTCGTCTCCACGATGAAGGGAATCGTGTCCTCCACCGAGACGTCGTCGAAGACGAGCACGACCTTGTCGCCGTTGCCGCCGCGCCGGCCGGGCGCGGTGACCCGGATGGGCTCGAGGTCGATGAGCATTGCCGCCTCCGGGACGGCCTCCTCAACGACCTGGCTGGCCGGGGTGGCGGGCCTGGGCGTCGGCCGCCCATCCTGCGCAGCCGCAGCCCCACCCAGCGCGACACTCGCCATCGCTACCAAAGTCATCGCTCGAAAATCATGGGGCGCTTTCATTCCAGTTCTTCCTCATCGCTCATGGCTCATGGCTAATGGCTACTGCCTCTTCGCTGTCTCTTCGACGATCTTCAACCCCGGATATCCCTTTCTGCTGCCGCTCGCCGGCGCATCCTCATCGAGACCGGGGTGCCGCCGCCTGAACAGCTCGATGTCGTATTCGCCGCCGGAGTGGCCCAGCCTGACCGTCCACGGGGGGTCCGACGAGATGACCTTGACGCCGTCCTGCTCCTCACCGACGGACAGCCGGAGACCGGTGTGGAACCACACCTCGTCGCCGAGCACGAACAGAATGCTGGGTCCGGGGTAGCTCTTGGGCGGTCCGGACGGCGGGGGGGGTGGGGGCGGCTCTTCTTCTCGTGTTCGATCGACGACCCGCGCCTTCGGCGGAGGCGGCGGCGCCTTGGGCTTGAAGAACAGCGACCGGCCGTTGAACCGGGCCGTGTAGACCGCAACGTCCTCGTGGTGCCTCTCGAGATACTCCACGAGCCGCTCGCCGGTGGGGTCCCCCTCCAGGCTCGGCGTGAGCACGGCCGCCACCAGGGCGGGAAGCTGCGCCACCAGCACGATGAAGGCGATCGACAGCGCCGCGATGCTCGACATGAGAGGCGTGTTGAACGTGATCTTCTTCACGCTACGCGCCCCCGATCCGCGAGCGCCGCTCGGCCGAGACGATCCACGCGTCCACGGTCAGATCGACGGTGACCTTGCGCGGCCCCGACTGGCGGGTGATCCGAACGTTGCTGATGGCTTCGACGTGGGGGTTCGACTCCAGTTCGGCGATGATGGCCAGCGCATCCTCCGGCGAGGCGTCGAACCGCAGGTCGCCGGTGATCCGCTCCACCTGCTGGCCCGGCGCGATCACCCGCGAGAGCGTGCCGCGGGGGAGCTTGGCCGGGCCGCGATAGCTGAAGCTGTCGCGGCTGACGGCGTACCCCTTGAGCACGTCGTTGACGACGTCGTTCAGGGCGTTCTCGGCATCGGACTCTTCGCCGGGCATCTCGACCGTGCCCGCGGCCCGCACGCTGTCCTGAAGGGCCCGCAGGTTCTTGAGCCGCTGCTCGCCGCCGGCCGCCTCACTCAGGTTGGCCAGAAGCTGGTCCGCCTTGCGGTTCCAGTCGTCGGTGAACCGCATGATGTGGTCGTTCCACAGCAGGAACAGCACGGTCGCCGCCACCGCCGCCAGCGCCCACTGCGCCGCACGGGGCAGCTGGCGGAACCGGTCGATCATGGGCTGCCAGCGGCTCATGGTGCGCCCTCCGCGGTCTTCTTGAGCTCGCGGACCCGGTCACGCACCATCCGCCAGTCCTTCCACAACCGCTTGCGGAGATCCTCGTCGACACGCGCCTGCTGCAGCGCCTGGGAGAGGTGGCTGTAGGCTTCCTGGGCTTCGGCGAGGGTCATGACGTCGATCTGCTCGCGGGAGAGCGGTTCGGGGATGTCCTGCGACGCGGGGACCGAGCCCCCGGCGCCGGAGCGGTCCGTGCCGCGCGAGGCCACGTCTCCGCCGCGGCGCCCCCCGCCCCCGTCGCGGATGGGCGGGCGGATGGTGCGGTCGTTCCGCGGCCGCGCGACGCCGGCG
>JBFGEG010000009.1:0-51995 GCA_041580235.1 Phycisphaerales bacterium | reverse complement strand
GCCCTCGGCCATGCACAGCAGCGCCATCATCTGGGCTTGCAGGTCCGTGGGGAAGCCAGGGTACGGCTGGGTGGTGATCATGACGGGCTTGAGCACCCGCTGGGAGGTCACCTGGACCGTGCACCGCCGGGGGTCCTCGTCGGGGTCGAGCCGGTCCACCCTCACGCCGATCTGCTCCAGGCGATCGATGACCGCCAGCAGGTTGTCGTAGGGGAACTCCTCCAGCGTGACGTCGCCGTTGGTGATGGCCGCCGCGATGGCGTAGGTGCTGGCCACGATGCGGTCGGGCATCACGGTGTGGTCCACGGGGCCCAGCTCGTCCACACCGTCGATGGTGATCCGGGGGGAGCCCGCCCCGCTGATCCTGGCCCCCATGGCGTTGAGCATCGCGGCGAGGTCCGCAACCTCCGGCTCGCACGCCGCCGACTCGATGATCGTGCGACCGCGGGCGAGGGCCGCCGCGGACATCACGTTGGCCGTGCCCAGGACGGTCGAGCCGAACGGGCCGCCCAGGAACACGGTGGTCCCGGTGAGCCGGTCGGCCTCGGCCACGATGTCACCGTTACGCAGATCGATGCGGGCCCCGAGGGCTCGAAGGCCCCGCAGGTGCAGATCGACGGGCCGCTCCCCGAAGACGCAGCCACCCGGCATGGCCACCGACGCCCGGCCGCGGCGGGCCAGCAGGGGCCCCAGCACGCAGATCCCCGCCCGCATCGTGCGGACGACGTCGTAGCGGGCATGGGTGGGGCTCGTGTCGACGGCGCGGAGGCCGATCGTGCCGTGGTGGCCGTCCACCTCCATGCCCAGCTCCCCCAGCAGCCTGGCCATGTTGGAGATGTCAGCCAGGTCCGGCACCCCGCGCAGGGTCACCGGCGCGTCGGTCAGCAGGGCCGCCGCCATCAGCGGCAAGCTGGCGTTTTTCGATCCGTCGACCGCGATACGGCCTGAGAGCCGTGCTCCCCCCTCGATCCGGAAAGCATCCATGCGCCGCCTTTCGCAAACCCCACACGCGTACCGGCTTACCATCGGCAAGTGGGCCTCGGGTTCGCCAAAAGGTCCAGGCGGCACAGCTTCGCCCGGGCCCCGAGCCTCTCCGGACTTGCCGTTTGGAACTGAACGCAGATGTTCCTAGGTTTGAAATGGCAGGGAGGCCCCCTCCTGGCAGGAGTTCATGGATGAACGCTTTCGCGCTGACCGCCCTCGCCGGGCCGTCACCCGAGACCCGGACCCGCCTGGTCCTGCTCTCGATCGTTTCCACCCTCGTTCTCACGTCGAGCGTGACGGCCCAGGCCCCCGATGAGATCACCCTCACCGGCGTCCTTCGCGATTTCCAGGCCTCACACGACGATTTCGACGTGACGCCGGTGGACGGCTTCGGCCACTACGCCGGCAATGTCGCCATGACGCTCGGCCCCGGCGAGACGCCCGTGTATGTCGCGGGCGGCTTCAAGGTCGGTCAGGAGTGGCTCAACGCCAGCGGCCAGCCGATCGCCCCGCACCTCTACGACACGAGTGCCGCCGGCGGCGGCCCCAGCGGGCCGAACCTCGTGGCCGCCGACAGGATCCGCACGCGAAACACGTCGGTCATCGACAGCTATGACTCGAGCCAGGGCCCTTACGGCGGGGCCAACGTCGGCGCCGGGGCGGTGGCCGCCACCAACTCGATTCTGGCCGACATGTTCGTGGTCGACAACTCCTCGACGATGAACGGCGACGTCCTCATCGGTCCCGGCGGCGACCCCGGCGTCGTGGTCGACGACCAGGGCGGCAACGGCATCAGCGGCACCATCGGCAATCTTGCCGACACGATTCCGATGCCCGTTATCACCGTCCCCGTCGGGCTGCCGTCGTATCCCGGCGGCGACCTGGACATCCCCGTCAATGGCTCGATGACCATTGACAGCAACTGGCACGTCGGGCTCTTCAATGTGCGCCGCAACGCCACCGTCACGATCGAAGGCGACGTCACGATCGTCTGTGACGACCGATGGCTCGTGCACCGCAACGCCCAGGTCGTCGTGCCGGACGGATCCTCGCTGACCGTCTACTGCAACACGCAGTGCCGGCTGTACGGCCCCGACTCGGTCATCAATCCCGACACGTCCGACCCGTCCAAGGTCACGATCTACATTGTCGGGTCGGATCCGTGGAATGACCAGTTTGTCGCCAACGGCAGCGGCACGATGGCGTGCGCCCGGCTCCTCGCCCCCGACAACGTCCTGGATCTCGACCAGAGCGCCCAGTTCTTCGGAACGTTCACCGGCAACCAGGTCGAGCTCAACAACCAGTCACAGCTCCACCTGGACATGCGATCGTACGGCTTGACGCCCTGCCTGAGCGTCAACGACACGGTCGGCACGAGCCTCGTCGACGGCGACGGCGGCATCACCTCGAGCGACTCGTTCGCCCAGTGGTACAACGACGTGCTTGGCGCCAACCTCGCGATGTCGCACAAAGTCACGCTCACCAATGACGGCGCGGGTGTCTTTGAGTACCTCGACGATGCCTTCTATCCATGCGATGGGCGGCTCTTCGGCAACGAGGGCGCCGAGCACAACAGCTTCTTCACCTATGCCGTCTCGGCGGAGTTCGTCTACGAGGGGTGCGGGGGCCAGTTCTTCGAGTTTCAGGGGGCCGATGACGCCTGGCTCTTCGTCGACGGCAACATGGTGATCGACCTCGCCGGCGTCCTGCCGGGCACCGGGCAGATCATCGAGATGGACCGGCTTGGCTTGCAGGACGGGGAGATGTACGACGCGCACTTCTTCTTCGCGCACCGTCAGTCGGCGCAGGCGCAGTTCAACGTGCGAACCAACATCGAGTTCTGGAGCGACACGACGGTCGCGGTGGTCACGGGACCGTTTGATTGAATCGCAGCATGTGACGCTCCGGACCAAAGGCCCGGCCCTGGGAACATGGCTGGGCCTCTTTCGTGCGCGCTGCCGGGGACAGCGCCGAGAGCGCACAAGCCGCGACCCTTGACAGCGATCAATCGCGGATGCAAAGAAGGCACTTGGCCGGCGGTGCCTGGAACGTACGCTCCAAGAACTGGAAGGAGGCTGGCAAGGACGCTAAAGGAGAGTTCCTTCCATGACGTCTTCAAGGTTCGCAGGTCTCGCCTGCGGTGCCGTGGCCCTGCTCGGTCTCGCACTGTGCACGCAAGCCGCTCACGGCGCGGGCAACGGCAACGGCAACGGCAACGGTAACGGTAACGGCAACGGCAACGGCAACGGCAACGGTGGAAGCACCGACGTGCTGGAGCTGACGGGGGTCGTCCGCGACTTCATGAAGGACCATCCCGACTTCGACGTCGTTCCGCCCGACGGCTACGGCCACTACATGTGGAATCTCGCCACCGAGCTGGGTGACGGCTATAAGCCCGTGTTCGTCGGCGGCGGCGCCAAGGTGACCTCCGACGCCCACGACATCCAGGGCCGGCCCATCTCCTGGACGATCTACGACCCCGACCTGGGTGACACGCCGGCCGTGCCCGACGGGCCCGACAACGGCAGCATCAACTCGGCGGAGACGTTCAACGAGTGGTTTCGCGACTCGGTGGGCGTGAACATGTCCACGCTCGTGACGGTCTCGGGGCCGATGCGCACCGAGGGTCAGTACACGGGGATGTACGAGATCAACATCCCGCAGTTTTATCCCATCGACGGCATGCTGCAGGGCAACGAGGGCGAGACTCACAACCGCTACTTCACCTACGAGATCGTGGCGGACTTCACCTACGACGCGTCGGAGGATCAGAAGGTGCTCTTCAAGGCCGACGACGACGTGTGGGTGTTTCTGGAGGGGCAGCTTGTCGCCGATCTCGGCGGCGTCAACGGCTCACCGGAGCAGTGGGTGGACATGGACCGGATGGGCCTGACCGACGGTGAGACCTACCGCATGCACTTCTTCAAGACCGATCGTTCCGGTATCGCGCGCTTTCACCTGATCACCAATATCCCGTTTGAGAGCGTCACCGGGCCGATCACCCTGCTTGCTTCCTTCGACTGAACCGGGCCTTCCCGCCGCCGGTAGGGTGCCACGGGCGGTTGCCCGCCCGTGGGCCTTACCGGATCCGTCGCCGATCGCGAAGCGACGGTGAGCCGGCTCCGAGAAGCGGTGAACCCGCACGACCGGCACACCTTCACCGGACCCCGCCGATTCCCCGTCCTGCCTGCTTGGAGGCACGGCGGGGAATCGTACTTTCTGGGCCTGGAGGAGCAATGGCTGCAAGGAGTCCCAACATGTCCACCCATCGTCTCGCAACGGCGAGCTGTGCGATAGGCCTGCTGACCTATGTGGGCCTGACGAGCCTGGTGTCGAGCCCCCAGGCGGCCGCCGGCGACGAGGCGGGGCCGCCCGAGCTCTTACAGCTCACCGGCGTCGTCCGGGACTTCCGCGAGCGCTCCGTGTCAGGCGGTCATCCGGACTTCGAGGTCATCCCCGACGACGGTTACGGCCACTACACGGGCAACGTGTCCACGACCCTGGGGCCCGACGGCAAGCCCGTCTTTATCGGAGGCGGCATGGGGGTTAACAAGCAATGGGAGGACGCCGAGGGCCGGCCCATCTGCTGGCGAGTGGCCCAGGACTTTCCCCAGCCCGGCGATGCGGCCGGCACGTATGACGGGCCCGACAACGGCGGCATCCAATCGGCCGAGAGCTTTGGCCAGTGGTACCGCGACGAGCCCGGAGTGAACATGTCCGAGCCGCTGACGTTGACCCTGATCCGCCAGTTCGACGGAACGTACGTCTTCGATGACGAGCTCGACCCCGAATACAGCGAGCTGGGCGGATTCTTCCCCATCGAGGACCGGCTGTTCGGCAATCCCGGCGGTTATCCCGACCGCAACTTCCACTTCACCTTCGAGCTGCACGGCACCTTCGTGTACGACGGCAGCGCCGCGCAGATCTTCAAGTTCATCGGTGACGATGACGTGTGGGTGTTCATCAACGGCGAGCTGGTGATCGATATCGGCGGCGTTCACCCGGCCGTCGAGCAGTACATCGACCTGGATCGTCTCGGCCTGACCGATGGCGAGACCTACCGGCTGGACTTCTTCTTCGCCGAGCGGCATCGCACGGAGTCGAACTTCCGCATCGTCACCAA
The DNA here is from genome assembly GCA_041580235.1 of Phycisphaerales bacterium. Taxonomy (GTDB): domain Bacteria; phylum Planctomycetota; class Phycisphaerae; order Phycisphaerales; family SM1A02; genus JADFOJ01. The sequence goes on along the minus strand of JBFGEG010000009.1, from coordinate 46,888 downwards.
CCTCGAGCTCGAGAGCGTGGATCCGCCGTCGATCTCGGCGATCTTCGACTGACCGATCCTCCAACCAGGCGGCCGGTGTACAGGCCGCCTGTCTCTTCCCGACCAGACCCTTTGGTCATGGCTCCTTGGGCCCGGACGAACCCCGTCCGGGCCGTTTTTGTTCGACCGGCGGCTGGCCGTGCCTGGAGACCATGAGAACCCCCCGAACGCCGCGATCCACTACAGTGTGACGACCGTGAGCGAGCAGACCACCACCACCGACCCCGTCCTGCCCGAAGCGAAGATGAACCTCGTGCGGCCCAGCGCCCCGATCACGGGGCGGGTGGTGTCCAACGACCTGTGCGTGAGAGGCAAGACCAAAGCCGCCAGCTTCGTGCGGCACACCGAGATCGATGTCTCCGGCACGCCCATCGCGGGCAATTTCCTCGTCGGCCAGTCCTTCGGCGTGGTGGCGCCCGGCGTCGACGAAAGGGGCAAGCCCCACAAGGTCCGTCTCTACTCGATCGCCTGCCCCAGCTGGGGAGAGGACGGCCAGGGCAATGTCGTCTCCACGACCCCCAAGCGTCTCATCGACGAGTATCACCCTCAGAAGGACGGCGACGACCCCCAGCGGCACACGCTGTTCCTGGGCGTGTGCAGCAACTTTCTCTGCGACCTCGTGCCCGGCGACGAGGTGCAGGTGACCGGGCCCGCCGGCAAGCGGTTCCTGCTGCCGGTCAGCCCCGATGATCACGACTTCCTGTTCATCGCCACCGGCACCGGCATCGCGCCCTTCCGGGGTATGGTGAAGGAGCTGCTGGAGCGTCCCCACGGGCCGTGCCCCAGCCGGATCCATCTGGTCATGGGCGTGCCCTACCGGACGGATCTGATCTACGACGAGCTCTTTCGGGAGCTCGCGGCCAGGCACGCGAACTTCTCCTACCACACCGCCATCAGCCGCGAGCCGCACGGTGACAGTGAGCGCGGCGTTTACTGCGACGGTCTGATCGACGAGCAGATCGACACCTTCGGGCCCGTGCTCGAGAGCCCGCGGACGCTCGTGTACCAGTGCGGTCTGCTGGGGATGGACCGTGGCTTCTACCAGGTGCTCGCGAAGCACGGCCTGGCCGACGCCTACATCACGATCGCCGACGACCTCAAGGACACCGACCCCCGGCAGTGGTCCGGCAAGGATGTGAAGCGACACGTCCGGCCGACGGGGCGTTGCCTGGTGGAGGTGTATTGAAAAGAGGGGTCACGGGTCAGGGTTCGGGACCCTCGGCCGCGCTCGGACGTTATCGGACATTTCCGGGTGGCCCGCTCAAATCCGAAGACATCGATCCCCAGGGGCCGACTTGGGCTTGGTCGTGAGCGAGCCCGTGCCCATACCGGCCTGCGTCCACCGCGTCTGCGGCCGTCTCACGGCGGCCCTCGTCCTGCTGCTGCCGCTGCTGCTGATCTCACCGCCGGCCGCGGCCCCCACGGACCATGGCCTCGCCTGCCGGGATCCCGGCCCCTTCGGCCCGTACGACCCGCTGCTGGGACCCTGGCCGGTGGAGGGCATGCTCCAGCCGTACCCCAGCCGGGTGTTCAACGACGACCCGCCCGCATCGCCGGTTCCGCCCCGCAGCGTCCTGCACCGGGCGCTGATTCACCTCAAGGGGTCCGCCGTCACGATCTATCACTCGCTCGGCGCCGGCGCTCGCGTGGCGAGAGTGTGGTTCGGCCGGTTCGAGAGGCTGCTCGTGCCCCAGCTCGAGCTCATCGCACCGCCGCCTGCGCTCTTTGACGGGCGCGGGCCGCTGCGGGCACCCGATGGTTTCGATGACCTCTTCAACCAGGGGGGCTGGCTCTACGGCCCGGGCCCGTCGGAGCTCCGCGGCGTCCTTGACGATCACGACGAGCCGTGGCGCAGCCCCGTGTGGGCCCACGGGACGTTCTCGCTGGATGGTCAGGCCGCCGCTGCCGACGCTGCCGACGGGCTCTTCGGCGTCCAGACGCTGCCCACCTACGCCGACATCGTGCTGCCGCACGAGACGCTGGCGATCCTGGCTCCGCGCCCGGTGCGCCCCGCACCAAAGCGTCACCCGGTGGACCCCGTCCAGGTTGCTCTGCAAATGACCGCGATCTTTTTTCTCGCGACCGTGATCCTCGTTCCATTCGGCTGCTCATTTGCGGCCGGGGCTCTTTACGGCCATCCGCGCGACGGGCCGCACGCCGACGGGTCGGCGGCGGCCGACCGATCCCGTGCCGCGAGCCGTCAGACAGGATCTACCTGGATTCTTTGTCCTGCCTCTGTACCAGCCGCCACACGAGCAGACCCACGGCCAGCATGCCGATAACAGTCACGATCGAGTAGAGCATGGCCGACGCTCCCGCTGGCCCACGATTCCCCGGGGGCTTGATCGCACTGTACCGCCCCGGCCGGTGTTGAGCTTTTCCGAATCTGACCTCTGCGATCTTCGCCCTCGGACCCCGAAAGCGTCGTGGGCTTAATCATGCCGCGCCCCCGGCCGATGGTGAGGGGGTTCGTACATTCTGACCGCCGACGGCTGTCGTCTCCCGACGCCGTCTCCTGACGACAAGCCGGGCAGATCCAGGCGCGTCTCACGGTCACCCAGAGCGGAACACGTTTCCCTCTACCAGGTGCCCGGAGATGAGCTTGATGTCGATCAGAACGTTCGCGCGCGGCGTGGTCCTGTCCCTTCTCGTTGCCGGCGCCGGCTGTCAGGTCGGCGGCCCCCAGCCCGTGACGCGGGGCGAACCCGTGCTGTGGGAGCCCACGGTCGATGAGCCGCTGCGTCTGACGCCGGCAACGTCGGCCCAACGCCGGTCTGCTGATCGGCTCCAGGTCCTCTCCTTCAACATGCAGCACCGCGACCGCCCGGAACAGCTCGCCGCCATGGCGCAGCGGCTTCGCAACGTCGAGGGCACGCCCGACTTCATCCTCTGTCAGGAGGTGCTCTTCAAGCGCTCGAAGTGGCGGGGGGCGGAGAACACCGCCGCCGTCCTCGCCGACGAGCTGGGCCTCTACGTCCGCGGGACCAAGCGGAAGGAGAACCGCGAGGGCGTGGCCATCATCAGCCGCTACGCCTTCGAGTATTACGACGAGCTGCACCTCAAGGCCCGCACGCCGTTGTTCCTGCTGGGCTTCCGCCGTGTGAGCGTGATGGGCGAGTTTCAGGTTCCCGACCTGGGGCGTGTCCGCGTCGTCGCCGTGCACTTCGCCCACTGGCCCACGGAGGGCCACGTCCGCCGCCGCCAGCTCGATGAGACGCTGGCCTGGGTCGCGGAGCGCCAGCGTCACGAGCCGGCAGACGTCACCGTTCTCGGGGGCGACTTCAACATGACGCCGGGAGCCCGCGAGTTCGCGCCGCTTGCCAACCCCGTGGTTAACCGCGGTCTGGTGTGGCTGGATCTCAACGGCAGCGACCCGACCCGCGGCAGCTTCGGCAAGCCCACCAAACGCATCGACTACATCTTCGTCGCCGCTCCCGGCCTCGATGCCGAGTTCCACGGCGAGTCGCTGCTGTTCCTCGACGGCCTGTGGCGTCAGGACGGATCGGGTCGCTTCGTCCTCTCCGACCACGTGCCCGTGCGGCACGAGTACAGCTTCAGGCCGCCCGCCGTCGCCCTGACCCGCTGAGAGACCGGTTGCCCCTGGTCGAGCGAAGCGAGGCCCCGGCGATGCTCAACGGGCTCGCCTCGTCTCAGCGAGCCGGGACACCGGCCCCCGCCGGGTTGTCAAGGGCCGGGGTGAAGACGTCCGCCTGCCGGGAAGAAGCCCACGCAGGGGGTCGGCGGCGGTGGGCGAGCCACAGGTTCGCTCCGTCCGACCACACGGCCTGCAGCGTGTTGGACCTCCAGGCCAGGGCCGGCACCAGCCGCGACACCGCGGCCTCCTCGCCGCCGATCGTGGTGCCGTCGTGTGTCCAGTCGCCCTCGCCGGACCGGGAGTGCGAGATCGTGGCCCCCGTCTCGCTCAACGCATACGCCACGTAGAGCACATCGCCGCCCGACACCATGGAGACACCCTTGTCGCACTCGAGCCGGCCGTCGGCGATCACGTCGTGGCGGGTGGCCCAGGTGAAGTCGTCGTTGATCCGGATGACCGCGACCGTCCCGCCGGAACCGGTTACCGACCCCACGGGCACCGCCGCATACAGCCGACCCTGGTGCGTGGCCAGCGCCACGTGTGGTATGGGGCCGATCGAGATCTCGGTCGGCTCGGTCCAGCTCCGGCCGTCGGGCGACGTGGTCAGCGTGAGGTTGCCGTCGCTCGCCCACGCCATGACGAGACGGCCGCCGAGGGTCGCCAGCCCGGGCGTCGAGACCGTCCCCGCCTGCGGCTCGTCGAAGATCGTCGCGGTCTCGAACGTACAGGGGACCGCCGCCACGGCGACTCCCCGCCGCCGGATGCCGAGGTCGTCGTCGTAGTCGAAGCTCCACGCCAGCCACGTGTCCCGGCCGAGCTCGGCCACGGCGGGACGGGACAAGGCATGGATCGAGTCCACAACGATCGTGCGCTCGACCCCGCGGGGGATCCTGCGGTGCACGATCTTGTCGTTGGCGTTGTAGTACGCGTCCAGGTCCGCGGCACAACCGCCGGCTACGAGAAGCACCAACAGCAACAGCGTTCTCATGCTCGCATTCTCCTCGCCTTCGCGTGATAGTGTAAGCGCGTGACCGCCCAGGCGGACAACCTCCGACCCGCGGTGCGGCCGATGGCCTGGCTGACCATCGCCACCGGCGTGTACATGTGTCTGTGGGAGGTCGTCCGCAACTGGGGCAACTGGCAGCCGTGGCCCGGGTGGGTGATCGACTACGTCGCGGCGGCGATGCTCCTCGCCGGTGCGGGGTGGGCGCTGCGGCCGCCGGGCCGGCGCTCAATCGGGCTCATGTGCGGGGCCTGGGGCTTCCTCGTGTGCCTGGTGTATGCGAGCTTCCGAGGCAACCTCGCCAACATCGACAGCGACAACTGGGGCCCCATTCCCCAGCGCCCGTACACGTACCTCGTCGGCGTCTACCTCGCCTGCGTCATCGCCGGGTTTCTGGCGTGCCTGTGGAGCTGTCGCCCTCGGTCACCGTGACGTCCGGGGGCTCGGCCCCCGCCGTGTCATCGAACGGCGCCGTTGAGACCACGACATCCCGGCCGCCGCCCGGCCCCACACCCAACGCCGCATCCGGCACATCGATCTGGTAGCTCACGTTGCCCGGCCCTCTCGGCTCAGGACGCGCGCCGTTGATGAACGCCACCAGGTCAAGCTCGTTGAGCCACCCATCGCCATTGAGATCTCCAGCGGCGAGCTGGCCGAGACCGAGCACGTACAGCTCGGCCACCGAGATCTCGCTGACGCCTCCTCCCATGGCGCTCCCCTGGCAGCAGACCGTGTCGCTGGCCTGCAGGAAGTTGATCATGATGAACGTGAAGTCCTCGGTGAACGCGATCCCGTTGCCGTCAATGTCGGCGTGCGGGGGCGGGCTCGGGGTGCCGCAGGGCGGCGAGAACGGGCTGCTGCCGAACTGGCCCGTGAAGAGCCCGAAGTCGAAGATGTCGATGAAGTCGTCATCGTTGAGGTTACCGGCGATCAGCGACCGGTTGACGCCGGCCGAGGCGAAGTTCCGGAAGCTCCCGATGTATCTGCCGCCGACCACGCCGAAGCCGTCCGCATTATTGAAGCTGCGTCGCAGCGTGTGCTGAGTGTCGCTCGCGGTGATGCACGTATAGACGCCGATCGGAACCGGAATCTCGACGCCCAGGGCAGCGCCCTCGGTGAACGTGATCTCCGCGTCGACAACCTGGGAGCCGCCGCCGCAGTCGAACAGCTCGAAGCTCATGCACCGCGAGAGCGACGGCTGGTTGATTCCCGGCATCTCGATGTCGAGGCGGAGCGTGTCAACGGCGCTGGCGGTGGCCGTGACGTAAAGTGTGATGGCATCGGAGCCGGGCTGCCCGTTGCCGTTGTTCACCGAGGCGGTGATCGTGTGGATGCCGGACGTCAGCGCACTCGTCGTGAACGACGCACCGGTTCCGATGCTGCCGTCCAGGTCCGAATTCCAGGCGAGGCTCGCCGACAGGTCACCGTCCACGATGTCGATGGCGGCGCCGTCGAAGGTGATCGGTGTCGCCTCGCCGGCGACCCAGCCGTCGGGGGGATCGTTGACGGTCACGGTCGGAGCCTCGCAATCGTTGCCGGGAGGGGCGGGTGCGGGTTTGACCGCCACCGCGCCGATCGCCCAGTGGTCACTGGTGTTGAGGTCCCAGGAGACCGTGACGGTCGGGGCTCCGAGTTGCGTGGATCCGGCCCCGTAACAAACGAACGGGTCGCCCACCGAATCGGTCCAGATCTCGGTCTGATCGGGGCCCGCCGTCAGCGGGCCGCCATCCTCGACCGCCACCACGCCCATCACCAGGTCCCCCGCGGCCGCCGCGACGTTGACCGACGCCGTGGTGCCGAAGGCGGCCTCATCCCCGGCGAACGATCCCAGAGGGCTGGCTTGATCGACTCCGGTGAAGGTCGTGACCCCCACCACCGCCCCCCGCAGGAGCTGGGTGTCAAACGTCACGACCACGTCTGCGGTTCCGACGGCCGGCGCAATGAGCTTCCAGATCTCCACCCGCGCGTCGTCGGAGTTGGTCGCCTGGCCAACGAAGTCCAGGGCCAGTCCGCCGTAGGTGACCGACGACACCGTCTCGAAGTTGTCGTTGTCGAGCGACACGCCGACCATCATCAGCCGGTCCTCGCCGGCGGTGGGGTGAGCCACCGTGATCGTCAGCGGCCCGTCGGCGCTGGAGGAGCTGACGGCATCAACATCGACGCCGACACAGCCGCACGGGCCCGGCTGCGTCTGGCTCGGATCATTCGGGCAACCATCGTTGCAGTCGAGCGTGCCGTCCTGATCGCTGTCCACATCGGGTACGCCGCATCCACAAGTGCCGGGGGTGATCTTGAGCGGATCGTTCGGGCAGCCGTCAACGCAGTCCTCGGTGCCGTCGCCGTCGGTGTCCGTGTCCGCCACGCCGCAGCCGCACACGCCCGGGTCCGTCTTGAACGGATCGTTGGGGCACCCGTCGGTGCAGTCGGGCGTTCCGTCGCCGTCCGAGTCCTCGGGACAGCACGGCCCCCATGTGGCCTCGACGGTGAAGTCGTCGATGATGACCCCATCGACGTTCATGAAGTAGAAGTACGCGAGGCACGGGTTGCCGTCCAGGTTGAAGACACCGAACAGGGCCCCGTGAATGGCGCCCTGGTCCGCCGTGTAAATGCTGGCCCACTCGCCGTTACACCCGTAGGGGGGCGTGGTGGGAAGACAGCGACCGAACTGGCCAGTGATGAAGCCATGGCCGCCGAGCCCGTTGTGGTGGACGAAGGTCACGCCCTCGTCCTCGGGCGTGATCGGGTCGTCGAGGGCGATCGTGAACTGATTCGCGGAGCTGTCCACCTGCTGCGTCTGGCAATTGCTCAGCGGGTGCGTCCGGGCGTACGAGTGGGCGTGCCCCGTCGCGATGACCGCTCCGCCGCGTCTCGACTCCTCGTAGACGCCCCACCCCGATTCGTCGGGTGCGCCGAATCCCATCTCCGTCATGAGAACGTGCCAGCTGCTGATGCGCCAGAGCGAGTCGGTCACAAGCAGCTCATCGCGAATGTAGGGGGCGTAAACAGTGTCGCCGTCCCCGAAGAGCCCGGGAGCCGTGAGCACGTAGAGCAGACCCTGCCACTGGTGCGATGATCTCACCCCGAGATCGCCGTCCCAGGTGATGCCCAGGCAGTTCATCCGCGCTTCGAGCTTCTCCTGATAGCCTCCGGGTCCGTAGAACACGGCCGTGTCATGGTTACCGACGCTGGCGAAGAACGGAAAGCAGGGACCGAGGAACTGGGTGATCTTGTCGTCCCATGCCTGAGGGTTGTCCTGATAGTCGAAATCGCCCGAGCAGATCACCGCCTGCGCACCTTCGTCGGCGATCAGCTGGAGCACGTTGTCCGTGCCCGTGCCGTTACCCTGGTCACCGATGAACGCGACCTTGTAGTTGACCGGCGGGACCTGGTCGACCTGGGCCGTGGTGTCACAAGCAAAGCTCGCGGCGACAACGATCGCCAGGCCGAACGGCGTGATGCGGCGGGGCCCGCGGGTCGTCAAGGACCTCACGCCGGTCATCGCGGCCTCTCCGGCGGAACCGTGCTCTTGGTCATCAATTCCAATGACGATCCTCGGCGGCACAGACTGCTCCTCGACTCAACGCGTCAGCCGCACTTGAAGTGCCCCAGTGGAGCGACCGAGCAGACCCAGGATAACAATTCTTGCCCCGCCCGCGAAACAGATTCCGGCCTCATTCCGAAAGCCGGTTCCGGACGCCGCGTGCGACGAGCTGTCACGAACAAGAGTCGACTGGACCTAGCACGGACCCCAGTTGCCGAGGACGATCAGAAAGTCGTTGATGCCCACGATGCAGTCGCCGTCCACGTCGGGGGCACAAGTGGGGGGGCATGGCACAGCGCACGGCCCCCACAGGCCCAGGACGCTGAGAAAGTCCGTGATCCCGACCATTCCGTCGCCGTCGATATCTCCCGGACACTCGCACTCATCCGGTATTCCGTTGCCGTTGGTGTCAAGTGATGTGCCGTCGGTAATGTCGCACCCGTCATCGATCTGATTGCTGTTGCAATCCGCGACCGGCGTGATATTACGCGTGTTGAACGGCGTGATCATGTTGCCGAACATGTCGGTGATCTGTGTCGGCGGCATTTCGTTGCGGAAAGTGATGTCAGGAAGACAGATCTCGACGGTGGCCTGAAAGGTCAAGGTCGCGACCGGAGCATCCTGGGTTGTGGGTGGCTGGCCAAGAATGACATTGATCCCCGCCGCGAGGTCGATCTCCTGGCCGTTGGCCACGATGGGATCGAGAATGCCCAGGCCAAAGGGCTCGGGCAGGTAGCTGCCGCCAAGGAAGACGAGCTCGCTGCTGTCGAAGGACAGGAACGCCTGGAATCCGGCCGCCTCGGCCTGGTTGAGACCGCTCATCGTGATGAGCACATCGAGGTTCTCGCCCGGCTGAAACGAGCCGCTGGGCTCATCCAGCTGAAGCCTGAGGATCGCGCCGTGCAGGTCGGCCGCCGACGCCAGACAGAGGCACGCGACGACGATGCCCGACCTTGCTGCGCGTCGCGTCACTCGCTGGTGCAGTGCTCTCATTGCGGCGTGCCGTCCTGGGCTGGCTCCCGGAGGGAGACCTCTACGGTTCGCTTCTCAGGTGCATCTTCCCGCCCTTCGCGGCGTGCGTCCGCTCCGGCCGGCTTGGCGTCTCCTTCACGACGAGCCAGACCGAATCGGCGCCCGTCTGCAGCTGGAAGTACGCCCCGCCGCCGAGCTCCGGCACCAGCACGGACTCGAAAAGGCCCGACCGTGAGGGAGCGACCAGCACGGTATACCGTTCCCCCGCGGCGGGCACAAGCCCGGGTGCCGCCTCGATCCGCAGGATCCCGCCCAGCGTCGCGGGGCCCTCGATCACCAGCGTGTCGTGGCCGTCGTGCCTCAGCTCGATCGACAGCTCGCCACCCGGGTCCTGCCGGTACGGGCCGGTGATTCGCACCGTGCCCGTCGGCACGAGCTGCCCCGCGTTGCGCACCGGGCCCTCGAGCCGGCCCTCGCCGATGACCGCGCCGTGGCGGCCGATGAGAATCTCCGAGCCCGCCGCGGCCACGCCTCCATCGACCAGATGCAGCGTCCCGTGGCCGGCCCGGCCGATCTCCAGCCGGTTGATCACTTCGATCCCCGAACCGGGGCCGTCGATACGCACCTCGGCCACGGCTTCGGGCAGCACACCGACAAGAGCGTCCTCGGCGCTTACAAGGCCGCCGTCGCCGACTTCCAGCCAGGCCTCGCCGGAGTACCCGGCAAAGAGCGTCGCGCCGGTCGAGAACCCGCTGCCCATCACCTCCAGCACGCCCAGGCTCTCCGGTCCGAAGCCCAGGAACGTATGTCGCGCGATCGCGGCCTCGGCCCCGTCCAGCAGACGCAGGGTGCTCGCGCCCGGGCCGCTGGCCACGAACAGATCCGGGGCTGCCTGCTCGTACCGCCCGCCGGCGATCTCGATGACGCCGCCGTTGAAGTTCAGGACCGCGCCGGGCTCGATCACCAGCGAGTCAACGGCAAGCAGGGAGACGTCGCCGTCGATCGTCAGGGTCGCGTCCGCCTGCACGGTCAGGGTTCGCGCGAGCAGAACACCGTCGAACAGACGCAGGGCGCCGTCCGCGGCGATCGTCACGTCGCGAGCCTCGGCCCCGGCCGCGTCGATCATCACCGGCGACGAGAGCAGCACATCCATCCCGGCCGTGGGGACGAGCCCCGTCGTCCAGTTGGCCGGATCCAGCCAGCTGCCATCCTCGGGTCCGTCGTACACGGCCTGCACCTGGGGTCGCACACCGTGCAGGAAGGCCGCCACGTCATGCTGATCGAGCCATCCGTCACCGTTGAGATCCGACGCGGAGAGATGACCGAGCCCGCGGGCCCAAAGCTGGCCGACGGAGATCTGGGTGACCGGCTCGAAGGCCTCGACCTGGTTCGACGCGGGCCCCACGCAACAGTCCGTCTCGCTCGACCTCAGGAAATTGATCTGGATGAAGGTGAAGTCCTCCGTGAACACCGTCCCGTCGCCGCTGATGTCGGCATGGGGGCTGGGCGCCGGCGTGCCGCAGGCATCCTCGATGGGGCTGGTCATCCACTGCCCGCTGAAGATGCCGAAATCAAGAATGTCGATGTAGACATCGTCGTTGAGATTGCCGCCGATCAGTGAATCGTCATCACCTCCACCGCCGCTCAGGTCCGTGAAGTCCGCCACGTACTGGTTGGCCACGATGGGCGTGACGCCGAACTGGTCTTCGTCCGTTCGACGCAGCGTGTGCCGCGCATCGCGGGCGGTGACGCACACGTAGTCACCGCAGGGAATCGTGAGCAGGACGTTGCTGGCCAATCCATTGACGAACGTGATGTCCTGTTCCACGGTCTCGAACGAGCCGCCGACGCAATCGTGGAACTCGAACGAGATGCAGCGCGTCAGCGGCGTGACGACGGCCGGCGCGAGCGCGACGCTCACGACGAATTCGTTCTGATCGGTGACGGTGACGGTCTGGGGACACGTATTGAGATTGCCGTTGTCATCGGTCACGGTCCAGGTGACGATGGTGTCGCCCTGCGGGAAAATCGCGGGCGCGTCGTTCACGACGCTGGCCACGCCGCAATTGTCGCTGGTCAACGGGGTTCCGAGGCTCACGTTGGCCGCGTCGGCCGTGCACTCGCCGGCGTCCGCGTTGACGGTGACGTTGGTCGGGCACGTGATCGACGGCAGCACATTGTCCTCGACGGTCACGTTGGCGGCACACTGGCTTTGGTTGCCGTTGACATCCGTGACGGTCAAGGTCACCACGACCGGCGGCCCCACGTCGAGGCAGCTGAACGTGTCGACGTCGATGACGAGGCTGTCCACGCCGCAGGCATCGGTGCTGCCGGCATCGACATCGCCGGCCACGATCGACGCGGCGCCGGCAGCGTCGAGCTGCACGGTGATGTCCTGGCAGATGGCGGCCGGCGCGGTGACGTCCTCGACGGTGACCGTCGGCGAGCACTGGCTCGTGTTGCCGTTGACGTCGGTGACGGTGAGCGTGACGACGTTGGGCCCGACGTCAGCGCAGGTGAACGTGTCGGGTGCGACACCGAGCGAGAGAATCCCGCAGGCATCGGTGCTCCCGCCGTCAACGTCGTTGCCCGTGATCGTCACGACACCCGCGGCATCGAGCTGCACGGTGATGTCCTGGCACACGGCGGTCGGGTCGACGGAGTCCTCGACGGTCACCGTCGCCGTGCACTGGGCCGTATTGCCGCCGACATCGGTGACCGTCAACGTGACGACGTTGGGACCGACATCGGCGCAGGTGAACGTATCGGGGGAGACGCCGAGTGACTGGACTCCGCAATCGTCGGTGCTGCCGCCGTCGACATCGGTGCCGACGATCGTGACCGTCCCCGCCGCGTCCAGCTGAACGGTGATGTCCTGGCACACGGCGCTCGGGCCGATGACGTCCTGGACGGTGACCGTGGCCTGGCAGGTCGCCGAGTTCCCGGCACAGTCGGTCACGGTCAGCGTGACCGTGTTGGCACCGACATCGCTGCAGTCAAAGGTGGTGATGTCGAGGCTCAGGGTATCGACAGCGCAGTTGTCGGTGCTGCCGAAGTCGATCTGGGCCGGTGTGATCGACGCGCTGCCAAACGCGTCGAGCTGCACCGTGACATTCTGGCAGACGGGAGTCGGCGGGGTGCCGTCGATCACGGCTCCCGCGGAGCTGTTGGTGTTCAGGGGCGAGGCCGAGTCGCCGTTGACGTCGGTGATCGCGGTGGGGGGTGTGTGCGCGCGAAAGGTGATGGGCGTACCGGTGCAATCGACGACCGCGTTGGCCGTGAAGGTGATCGTCACGAGATCCGCGTCCAGGGAGGTCGGGCTCTGGCCGTTGAGCTGGTCGATTCCCGCGGCCAGATTGATCTCGCCCGGGCTCGGATTGATGTTCGCCCCGGAGATGATCACGAGCCCGAAGGGCGAGGCGGTATAGCTTGCGCTGACGTACGACAGGTTCGTGGCGTTGTACGCCAGGAACGCCTGGAATCCGGACGCTTCGTCGTTGTTCAGCCCGGACCCCGCAAGGTTGGCCATCGACAGGGTGACGCTGACGGTCTCGCCCGGCTGCACGCAGTCCGAGCCGGCGTCCAGTTGCAGGGTGAGATCCGCGGCCCGTGACGACGTCACCAGAGCCAGGGTCACCGACAGAGCAAGTGTCTTGCGCATGAGATCGATCTCCCGAGGGCGAGCCGCCGGCTCGCCCCGCCGCGGTCAGGCTGGACGTCTCCGGGTCCGGCCAAGCAAGAACGGCAACATGACCACACCAAGAGCCAGGGGGCCCGGTCCAGGAACCAGAATGGTAACGCTTCCGCCGATCAGCGCACCTGTGACGTCGAGGTTTGGAATGAATCCATCGAAGACAATCGTCTCACCTGGCGGGTTGCCTCCGGATGAAAGCAGGTCCACCGGCGTGGCCGCGGTTGGACTGAGCGCCAGGAACTGAAAGGTCGTGAGCAGCGTCCCATCCGGCGTGGCGTCGATCGGCTGCCCGAGAAACGCCAGGGCCAGGTACAGCCCGTCGCCGTCCTGGGGGGGGACCACCTCGTTGAGCGAGAAGGGGTCATTGATGGGAAAGCCCGAAGAGAGCAGGTCGACGGCGCCCGCCGAATCCAGCCCCAGCAGCTGCAGGAAACCCGGTTGCCACTCGAAGATGGCCTGCACCGCCGAGAAGGACTGGTTCGTGTCATCGTCGGACACCGCATACAGGCCCAGGCCGATCGTCTCGCCCACCAACGCGGTCTGCTGCATGGGGCGGAACTCCAGGTCGATGACGGCCGCGGCGGGCGGCACGGCACCGGCCAGGGGCACCGCGAGTGAGAGCACGATCCACCGACGAGCTGGCGTACGACATGACACCTTCACCAAGTCGATGCGCATCGGCCTCAACGTCACGTTCTCCGCGTCAGTGCGGCTCGAGTGGCGAGTTGGGCCAGTTACGCGGCCGAGCAGGTAGAGCCGTCGAACACTTCTTACTCCCGCGCCGCATGGTAACGGATCGGCGGTGCCCGTCGCAACCTAAATGGCTGACATCCATGGTTTTGCCGACCGGTCGAAGCCGACGCGGGTGACCGCCTCGTTCACGAGAAGATCGACAGCGGCGAGCCCTCGGGGGTTTCGAAGGGGCCCAGATTAACAGGACACCGGCGCGCCGCGATCGAGGGGCGTGTGCCCGTCGCGCCGGCGACCGACGTCAGCGGATCGTCATCGCGTCTACAGCCGCCATGCCTGCCCGCGCCGCGCGAAAACCCACTTGAGCGTGAACGGCGTCGCCAGCGTGGTCACGATGGCCACCATGACGATGGCCGAGAACAGCGACGTGACACGCGTCGACGGGGGGTCCGGCTGCGTGAAGAGCCCCGCCCGCAACGCGATGTTGGCGATGATCAGCTCCACCGCGCCGCGGGCGCTCATCCCGACGCCGACCGCCAGCGCGTCGCGTCGCGAGAGCCCCATCACCCAGGCCGGCAGCCCGGCCCCGACGAGCTTGGTGAGAAAGGCCACGACGATGAGAATCGTCAGGAACACGGGCATCTTGACCACGGCGCTGAAGTCGAGGTAGATGCCGATCGAGGCAAAGAAGATCGGCGCCAGGAACCCCAGCGTGATCGCGCCGAGCCGTTTCTTGACCTCGTCGTAGATTTCCCCGCCGGCCACCCGTCGTTCGAACAGCAGCCCCGCCACGAAGGCGCCGAGCACGAAGTGCAGGTGCAGCAGCTCCGCGAGCACGGCGAAGGCCAGGGCCGCCAGAAGCAGCGAGGTGAACTCGAACTCCGCGGTCTTGAGACTGCGCACGAGCCGTCCCACCCGGGGAACGATCACCCGACCGACGATGAGGGTGACCACAAAGAACAGAACGATGGAGCCGATCAGGACGACCACGCTCATCGAGCCGGGAAGCTGGCGGGTGCCGATGAGCCCCGTCAGGAAGGCCAGCAGGATCAGGCTCAGCAGATCGTCGATGAGCGCCGCGGCGACGATGGTCTTGCCCGCCGTCGACTGCAACTGCCCGAGATCCATGAGGACGCGGATCGACACGGGCACCGCCGTGATCGCCAGGGCCGTCCCCACGAACAGGCATTGCGCGAGCTTGAGATCGGACTCCGGCAGGTACGCCCACGCCAGGCCGAAGCCCACGGTGACGGGAAGCAGCAGACCGCACGCCGCCACCACGGCCGCCCGTTTCGAGACCTCCGCGAGCTCGCTGGCGCGAAGCTGCACGCCGCCATAGAGCATCAGGAAGAAGATGCCCAGGTCCGTCAGCGCGATGAACACGGGGTTGTCGCGCAGCCCCGCCAGGGCGGGGATGGACGCCGAATAAGCGTGCGCGACCGCTCCCAGGGCGATGCCGGCGATCAGCTCCCCCATCAGCGGCGGCAGTCCCAGGCGATGAGCCACCTCGCCGAAGGTCCTCGTCAGGGCGAGCAGGATGAGCAGGATCACCAGCAGTTCCACGTCGCGGCTCCGAACCCAGGATAGCGGCTTGCGCTCCGCGCGGGCCGCACCCGGCAACCTCATCAATATCAATGATGGTGCGGCGGGTGTCGGGGAGGTTCGGTCCTCGGCTTTCTCGGCGCGCCTCAACGACCAACGTGGTATCCTGGGCGTTCATCACGCGGGGGCACCGCCATGCAGGAAGGGCTGCCGACTGAGACGAGCCCGGATCATGGACTGCAATCCGAGGCTCCTCATCCGGCCGGGGCCGAATTGCGGCCCGGCGATCGCGTCGGCCATTACCTGATCCGCCAGCGGTTGGGGGAGGGGGGGTTCGCGGTGGTGTACTGCGCCGAGCAGAGCGAGCCGATCCGGCGGCAGGTGGCGCTCAAGATCATCAAGCTCGGCATGGACACCACTCAGGTGATCGCCCGGTTCGAGGCCGAGCGTCAGGCCCTCGCCATGATGGACCACCCGCACGTGGCCAGGGTCTTCGACGCCGGCGCCACGGAAACCGGCCGGCCGTACTTCGTCATGGAGCTCGTGCCGGGCACGCCGATCACGGCGTACTGCGACAAGCACCGCGTTGACATCAACGGGCGGCTCGACCTGTTCATCCAGGTGTGCGACGCGGTCCAGCATGCGCATCAGAAGGGGATCATCCACCGCGATCTGAAGCCGTCGAACGTTCTGGTTGCGGACAAGGAGGACATCCCCGTCGTCAAGGTGATCGACTTCGGCGTGGCCAAGGCGATCAGTCATCGGCTGACGGAGAAGACGATCTTCACCACGGCAGGCCAGCTCATCGGTACGCCGGAATACATGAGCCCCGAGCAGGCGGAGATGACCGCGGAGAACATCGACACCCGGTCGGACATCTACTCGATGGGTGTGCTGCTGTACGAGCTTCTGGTGGGCACCCTGCCCTATCACCCCACCTCCCTGCGTCACGCCGCGTTCAACGAAATCCAGCGGATCATCCGCGAGGACGAGCCGCCCAAGCCGAGTCACCGGCTGAGCAGCCTCGGTGATCAGTCATCGGACTGCGCGGCGCACCGCCGCGCCGATCCGAGATCGCTGGTGCGAGAGCTTCGCGGCGATCTGGACTGGATCACGATGAAGGCGCTGGACAAGGAGCGGACCCGCCGCTACGCGACGGCCTCGGAGCTGGCGGCGGATATCCGGCGGCACCTTGAGCACCAGCCGGTCGAGGCACGGCCGCCGAGCGTCGCCTACCGCGCGCGGAAGTTCGTGCGCCGCCACCAGGTGGGCACGGCCGCGGCCGCTTTCGTGGCCCTTGCCCTGATCCTGGGCATTGCCGGGACCACGGCCGGGCTCGTCCGCGCCAAGCGGGCCGAAGCCGCGACGCAGCGTGAGGCGGAGATCGCCGTGGCCATCAACGGGTTCCTCCAGAAGATGCTCTCGTCGGTGGATCCCGACCGCGGCCAGCGGGACATGAAAGTGACCGAGGTGCTCGGCCGCGCGGCATCCGAGGCGGGGTCCGCCTTCGGTGATCAGCCGGAGGTCGAGGCCGCCGTGCGCGAGACCCTCGGCAATACGTACTGGGGCCTGGGAAGGCTCGAGGACGCCGAGACGCAGCTGGCCCTGGCCATCGAGATCCGCAAGGGCGTTCTCGGCCGCGATCACCTCCGCACGCTCGAGGCCCAGAACAGCCTGGGTGTCGTGCTGCGTTACCTGGGCAAGTTCGAGGGGGCCGAGGCCTTGTACGACAGGACGCTGGCGGCCCTGCGGCGGACTCGCGGCAACGAGCACCCGGCCACGCTGCACTGCATGAACAATTTCGCCGTGCTGTTCAAGAGCATGGGCCGGCTCCGCGATGCCGAGCGATTGCACCGGGAGGTCCTGGAGATCCGTCGTCGCGTGCTTGGCAACGAGCATGAAGACACCGCCAGCTCCATGACCAACCTGGCGGGGACCCTGGGCTCGCTCAACGAGCTGGAAGAGGCCGAGCAGCTGGCCCGCGAGGCGCTGCAGATCCGGCGCCGCGTGCTTGGTCCGGATCATCCGCGGACGCTGCAGTCGATGCACAACCTCGCCATCGTTCTGCAGAAGACGGGCAGGCTGGCCGAAGCCGAGCAGGTGCACGCCCGGACGCTGGAAGCGGCCGTTCGGGTCTTCGGCGCGGTCCACCCCCACACCCTCGCATCGAAGTACGGTCTTGCGAAGACGCTGATCTCGCGGGGCAAGTTCGCCGAGGCGGAACCGGTCACCCAGGAGTGCTATCAGGGCAATCTGCAGATGCGCGGTATCGAGCATCCGGAGACGGTCAAGGCGGTCGCGTTGTTGGTCTCTCTGTACGAGGGCTGGAACCGGCCCGCCGAGGCCGACTCATGGCGCGAGAAGCTGCCCCCCCCGTAATGCTTCGACGCAGCCGGCGCAGCAGGTCGAGAAGCGGGTCCAGTGATCGGCGTACGAATCGCCCCGCCACAAATGCTCGCGAAGGCGGAGCGTCGCCGTATGAAGCCGCGGGCACGGGTCCACCGCGAACGGAGGACCCGATGGTTATCCCGTCGACCAGTCCGGGTCCTCGATCGTGTAGCTGACCCAGCCGTGGACGTTCTCCGAGGCCGGCGCCAACGCCAGCTGGGTCTCGGACAACGTCTTCAGCCAGTCAACCCAGGACTTGACGTCGGCGGGCGGAGCGCCGTGTCTGTCGCGCCGCCTCGTCAACCGAGCCAGAACCCAGTCTGCGATCATCTGGTCATCCACATTTGCCATACCACGGAATCTACAGAGACGTGTGCGCCGGAGCAATGAAAAAATCGCATCCCCGTAGCGCGCACGTTCCCGGAAGCTGGCGGCGCGAGCGTTGACGGAGGTGGAAGGCTGTGCGTCCTACTCTCTCACGAGTCCGGATCCTGGATCGTCTTGCAGATCCAATCGAGGACGCACGGCGGGACCGGCGCCAAGGGCAGCTGGGTCTCGGACAACGTCTTCAGCCAGTCAACCCAGGTCTTGACGGCGGCGGGCGGAGGGCCGCACCTGTCGTGTCGTCTCGTCAACCGAGCCAGGACCCAGTCCGCGATCATCTGGTCATCCACATTTGCCATACCACGGAATCTACAGAGACACCGGCACCGGAGCAATGGCAGTGTGTGGCCAGCCGCGAGGCGCATGTTCCGGATGCGGCGTTCGCCGGGAGTCTCGGACGCGCGGCCGATCAGGCGGTCAGCTTGACGAGCAGCCGCTCGACGGCCGCGTCGATCCTCGACTCGGTGAGGTAGGCACGGGCGGCGATCTCCATCCGAATCCGGTTGATCAGCAGACGACGCGGTCGCGCCGACGAGCCACGCGATCGACACGGGGCCGCCCGCGACGAGACGGCCCGGGCGCTGCCTCGGCGTGTCCTGCTTCCGATCGATTCGCGCGCTGCCCGATCGGCACCCGACCTGACGGTGGGAGCGTTGATGGTGGCAGCAGTCATAGGGAAATCCTCCTTAGTCCCTGTCGGCCGAACTCGGGCCGGGCGACGAGGGGATTGCACCCCATTTTGCGAGGCGAAGCCGACAAGAGCGCCGGCACGAATGAGGTGGTTTCCCGGTTGTGGAGGTGGGGAGACCGTGGTGCCATATGTGCGGACAGCCTGGTTGTCGCATGGCTGGGGCGCCGCGGCGACGAGTGATGGCATGACAGACGCGCCGGCTTCGCGGCCTCACGTGAAAGGGGCTCGTCATGTTCACACGCCCATGTCCGGTCATCGTGGTCGTCGCGGCGGCGTGCCCGTGTGTGCTGCACGCCGCTGCAGGTACGGCGCCGTCGGTGCAGGAGGGTGGTATCCCGCGCATCCTGACGGCGGGGACGGGTCCGGCCTGCGGACATCCGTTGTTCGCCAACCAAGTGCTCGGTGTCGGGGATGGGCCGGAAATGGTGGTGGCAGCCGATCTGGACGGTGATGGTGACCCGGATCTGGCCGTGGCGAATCTCAGCAGCGATGACGTGTCGGTGCTGCTGAATGCGGGTGCCTCCACCTTCGCGGAGCAGGTGGTCCTCCCGGTCGGCAACGGGCCGTCGTCGATCGCCGCCGCGGACCTGGACGACGACGGCGATCTGGACCTGGCTGTAACCAATCGCTTTGACGACGTTGTCTCGATCCTGCTCAACCATGGCAGCGCGACGTTTGAACCGCACATCACCTACGGCACCGGGGAGGTCCCCATGGACGTGGCGATCGGGGACGTCGATGGTGACGGCCACCCGGACCTGGCCGTGGCGAACTTGGACAGCGATGACGTGTCGATCCTGCTCAACAACGGCGACGGCACTTTCGCCGATCACGAGACCTACTCGATGGCCTGGTTCGCACCTGACTCCGTCGCCCTGGGCGACCTGGACCTCGATGGTGATCTCGATCTCGTGACCACCAACGGGGACTTCGTCGATCTTACGATACTGTTGAACGACGGCGATGGTACGTTCGACGGGTTCATCGACTTCTACGCCGCGGGCGAGGAGGCGGACGATATCGTGATGGACTACCTCAACGGCGACGACTACCTGGATCTCGCCGTTTCGAATCTGGCCAGTGACAACGTCTCGATACTGATCAACAACGGTGACGGCAGCTTTCAGTTTCAGGTGGTCTATGATGCCGGCGATGCCCCGAGCGCGATCGCTGCCGGTGATCTGAACAGTGACGGATGGGCCGATCTGGTCGTATCCAATCGGCTCAGCGACGACGTCTCAATCCTGCTGAACAACGGTGACGGCACATTTGCCGAACAGGCTCGCTACGACGGGTTCCTGCGCCCGTCATCCGCTGCGCTGAGCGATCTCAACGGCGACAGCGATCTCGATCTTTCGGTGACCAGCGAGGTCTTCGATATGGTTGCGGTCGTTTCGAACAACGGCAACGGCACGTTCGCCAGCGCCGCGTCACCTGCCTACGGGGCGGGGAACGGGCCGAGATCGCTGGCCGCGGGTGATCTGGACGCTCAAGGTCACCTCGACCTGGCGGTCGCCAATGAGTTCAGTGATGACGTATCGATCCTGGTGAACAACGGCGACGGCACCTTCGCGACGCAGCAGACGTACCCCGCAGGCGACAGGCCGTATGGTATCGCGGCCGGAGATCTTGACGCAGACCACGATCTCGATCTCGTCACGGCCAACATCAGCAGCCACGACATCTCGGTGCTCATGAACAACGGCGACGGCACCTTCGCAGCGGAGGTTCGCTACGGCGTGGGGCAGTTTCCGCGGTCGGCGTCACCGGCCGACCTTGATGGTGACGGTGATCTGGATCTCGCCGTGCCCAACACCGGGCCGGACGACGTCTCGGTGCTGCTGAACAACGGAGACGGGACCTTCGCCCCGGATACCCGGTACGCCGCGGGCGACGGTCCGGTGTTCCTGGCCGCAGCCGATCTCGACAGCGACGGGGATTCGGACCTCGCCGTTGTCAACGCAAACAGCAGTGATCTCTCGGTGCTGCTGAACAACGGAGACGGGACCTTCGTTGAGGAAGTCCGGCATGATCTGGTCGCCGGCGCGGCGACGGTGGTTGCCCGCGACCTGAACGGCGATAACGCACCGGATCTTGCCATGACGCACACGAGCGTGGGCGTATCGGTGCTTCTGAACACCGGCGACGGTACGTTCGCGGCCCCCGTCAGCTACGCCGCCGGCATCGGGCCGGTGTTCATCGCGATCGCCGACCTGAACGGCGATGGGGGCCAGGATCTTGTCGTGGCCAACACGGCCGACACCGTTACGGTGCTGCTCAACGACGGGGACGGGGCGTTCGCTGAACACGTGCGCTACGCCGCGGGGGATCAACCCGTGTCGGTGGTGCTGGGGGACTTCGACGGCAGTGGTCACCCGGACCTGGCGGTGGCCAACCACGACGGTGATGACGTCTCCTTGCTGTTGAATCGATGCACGGTTGAGCCGTGTGTGTGGGATCTCAACGGTGACGGTGAAGTGGGGATCGTCGACCTGCTGACAGTGATCGGCAGCTTCGGGCCATGTCCAGACGCCGGCGACTGCCCGGCGGACTTCGACGGTGATACCGTCGTTGGAATCGTCGACTTCCTGGCCCTGATCGGCAACTACGGCCCGTGCCCGGGCGCTGCCTGCCCCTGGGATCTCACCGAGGACGGCATCACCGACCAGTCCGATCTGCATGCGGTGCTCCAACACATGGGACCCTGCGATGATCCGGACGACTGTCCATGGGACATGAACGGCGACGGCATCGTCAACGGCCTGGACGTGGCGGTCGTGACCGCACACTTCGGGCCGTGCCCTTCATTCACGGACTGCAACGGCAACGCCGTCTTCGATCAGCTCGATCTCGCGGGGGGCACGAGCGACGACTGCAACGGCAACGCATTTCCCGACGAGTGTGATGTCGAGAGCGGATCGGCCGAAGACTGCAACGGCAATGGCATTCCGGACGAATGCGAGCCGGACTGTAACGCCAATGGAAGTCCCGACGAGTGCGACCTCGTCGACGGCTTAAGCAGTGATTGCAACGGCAATGGCGTACCTGACGACTGCGAGATCGACTGCAACAACAACGGAGTTCCCGACGACTGTGATCTCGTCGGCGGTTTCAGTGACGACTGTAACGTCAACGACGTGCCTGATGAATGCGAAACGGACTGCAACGGCAATGGGATTCCCGACGACTGCGATCTCATCGACGGTCCGAGCACTGACTTCAACGGCAACGACATACCCGATGCGTGCGAGACCGAGCCGCCCAACGACCATTGTCAAGAGGCAGGGCTCATCAGTGAAGGGACGTTCGGCTTCTCGACGCTGGGTGCGAGCACGGACGGTGTGAACGCGGCGTGCCAGGGTGGAAGCGGGTTCGTCTTCGTCAAGGACATCTGGTATCTCTATGAGCCCTCATGCACCGGAATCGCCACGTTCAGTACATGCAACGCTGCGGAGTTCGACACACGAGTGGCAATCTACGAGGCGGCTGGCTGCCCGCCCTTGCTGCCCCTGGTGTGCAGTGACAACGCGCCGGGCTGCGGTCAGACATCGGAGACGCAAACGGTGGTGATCGAGGGCGTTGGCTACCTGGTCCGAGTGGGCGGCACGGACGATGGCGGCACGGGCGTCCTGACGGTCTCGTGCGAGCCGTTCTGACGTCAGGGTCCGCACGACTCACCGGGCCCGCGGTCGAGGACCGGACTTGCGTCGGACGGACCGGTCTTACGCTCCGGTGGTTGGGATGACGTAGCCCAGCACGGCGGAGAAGTGCAGGGCGCTGCCCGCCAGGACGAAGAGGTGCCAGATGGCGTGGTTGTACGGCAGCCGCCCCCAGCAGTAGAAGACCACGCCGCCGGTGTACGCCAGCCCGCCCAGCACCAGCAACGCGATCCCCCCGGGGGCGATGGAGTCGAGCATCGGCTTGACGGCGACCACGGCGAGCCATCCCAGTCCGAGATACAGCGCCAGGGGCCCGACGATCGTCCGCTGTTTCACACCCGCTTCCCTCAGCATGCCGAGCAGGGCCAGGGTCCATACCACCCCGAAGAGCGTCCAGCCCCATCCGCCGCGGAGGTTGACCAGGAGAAACGGCGTGTAGGTGCCGGCGATCAGCAGATAGATGCAGGCGTGGTCCAGGCTCCGCAGGATGCTCTTGACGCGTGGTGCCGGCGTGGCGTGATAGAACGTCGAGGCCCCGTAGAGCAGGACCAGCGTCGAGCCGTAGATGCTGCACGAGACGATGTGCCAGGCATCTCCGCGGATCGTGGCCAGGACCACCAGGATCGCGAGACCCGCCACGCTTGCCAGGAGGCCCACGCCGTGCGTGACGGCGTGTGCCACCTCTTCGGCCACCGAATACCGTGCCGTCGCCGCCTCGTCGCCCATGTGCAGGCCCTCAGGTTCGTTGCGACATCGCAACTGCTGAACGAACTCGGCAGCATACTGTCGCGTCCTGCACTTTGCGAGGAGTTTTCATGTCTCGACGGGTCCCTGCGGATGCGAGACGCGACAACGCCGTGGAACGGATGGAGCTAGGGTGAACCTGTCCCCCGGCCCCCGGCGAGGAAGGCATCCAGGGCCTGAAAGGCCGCGGCGGGGTCCGGCGTCCCGTCCCACGCGCCCCAGTACGGCGACAGCGGGAGGATCTCGGTGTGCATGCGTCGTGTCACGTCGCCCTCGGCGGTGGTGCCGTGGGGCTTCCATTCGTCGCCCCGGGCCTCGCGGGCCCGGACCAGCAGCTCTCGAGCCCCGACCTCGTCGCCGCGCGCCCAGGCGAGGTAGCCCCGCAGGAAAAAGGCGCTGACCGCCCGCGGGTTCGTTCGGCCCGCCCACTCCAGCCGCTTCTCGGCCTCGTCGTGATCGCCGGTGATCAGCCCGATCTCTCCCATGGCCAGCAGCACGCCCGTCTCTTCGGGGTTGATCGCCAGCGCCCGTTGCAGCAGCGCCATCCCCTGGGCAAGATCGCCCGGCGATGCCGCCGGCGTCGCCTTGAGCACGCCGAGACGCTTCAGTCCTCGATGGCTCCGAGGATTGACGCGGACCAGCTCCTCGAGAGCACGGGTGGCGCCTTGCTCATCGCCCAGGGCGTACAGGCAGTTGCCGAGGTAGTACAGCGAGTCTTCATGGGCCGGGTCGAGCGCCAGGGCCTCGCGAAGCAGAGCGGCGGCGGCGGGCAGGTCCTCGTCCACCTTCATGGCGTGCATCGCGGCCCGCTGTTTCGACCAGAACAGGGTGATTCGCTCGCGGTCGGTCATCGACCCCACCGACGCGGCGTCGCCGATCAGCCTCGCCTCGGCCTCGCCTTCGCGGATCTCCCACCGCGTGTTGGCCCCCAGGTCGCGGTAGGTGTCGGACCCGCCGCCGAGCCAGTGGACCGTGAGCCGGTCGACGGCGGGGGCGGAGCCGAGCCCGAAGTGAATCGTCCGCGAGCTTTGTGAAAGGTACGAGGCGCTGGTGACCGAGCGTCGCAGCGTGACGTCGCCCACGTGGGCGACGACCGTGGCCCCGTCGCCGAGTCCCGTCAATGATCCGTCGGGGTTGCGGCTGCGGAGGCGAACCTGCAGCCAGTTGCCGGTCTGCATGTCGTTGCGCAGCAGCTGCACGCCATCGTCGTGGTGGACGAGCAGGATGTCCTGGTCGCCGTCGCCGTCGTAGTCCGACAGGGCAAGACCGCGGGTGACGCGGGCCCCCGACAACGCGTCGGTGGCGGGGGCCACGTCGTGAAAGTGCTCGCCCCGTCGATTCCAGAACAGAAACGATTTCTGGGGCTTGAGACGCCTGGGCTCGCCGTCGGTCTCGAAAGTGCTGCCGTTGGCGACGACCAGGTCGAGCCAGCCGTCGCCGTCGAAGTCCGCGAACTCGGCGCCCCAGCCGACCATCTGCAGCGCCACCTGGCCCAGCCCCTTGGTGTCGGCGACATCCATGAAGCGCAGGGCCGTCCCCGCGCCGGGCTCGCGCTCGACATCGGCCAGATCGACCAGCAGCGAGTCGTACAACGCGTTCTCCTGCGCCACCCAGTGCGTCACGAACATGTCGTCGTCGCCGTCACGGTCATAGTCGCCCTGGGCCAGTCCCATGGCGCCGCGATAGTCCGCGACCCAGGCGGCGTGACTGATCTCCTCAAAGGTGCCGCCCCGGTTGTGATAGAGCACGTTGTCGGAGACGTCGTTCGCCACGTACAGGTCGAGCCATCCGTCCTGGTCGAAGTCGTGCCACAGCGCTCCGAGGCTGCGGCCATCCGGGTTGGACACGCCGTACTCCTCGGCGGCTTCCCGCAGCGTCCCGTCACCGCCGTTGACGAACAGCAGGTTTCGCTCGGGCGTGAACGACGACGGGTTGAGCGTGTAGGGAACGGCCGACCCGTACTGGCGTGTCGCCCTGGCGCGATCGGCATCCCCGGCCACGTAGCGGACGTAGCCGCAGACGTACAGGTCGAGATCGCGGTCGTTGTCGAAGTCGCCCCAGCTCGCCCCCGCCCAGAATCCCTTGCGATCGGACAACGCGTCGTCGCCCACGAGCCGGCCCCCGACATTGCGGAACAGACGCAGGCTGTCATACCCCGTCACGACGAGGTCCAGCCGGCCGTCACCCGTGTAATCCCCCCAGGCCGCGGCCATGCCGATGATTCGCGTCTCCGGGAAGTCCTCCACCCGGCGGAACGTACCGTTGCCGCGGTTCTCGTACAGCCCGCATGCCGCGAGATCGCGGGCGTCGAGCGCGCCGCCGCCGCTGACCAGCAACAGGTCGTCGTCTCCGTCGTCGTCGAGGTCGCCCCACGCGGCCCCGGGCCCCATGTCCTCGGGCAGCTGAGAAGACCGCGGCCCCGCAAACGTGCGAAACGATCCGAGCCCCGAGTCGGCGGTCACGTCGGTGAGGACGACCTCGGGCGCCCCCGGCGGGAGGCTGCGGGTGAGGTTCCGCGTGATCGCGGACAGGTCCTCGCCGGGCCGGTAGAGCTCGGGACGCGTCGACCAGTAGTAGCCGAGCCCGCCGGCTCCACCCAGCACGGTGACCGCGGCCAGGATGCCGATGGTCATCCGTAGCCGGCGGCGCCGGCGGCCGATCGGGCGCTTCCGTGCCGCGGCGCGCGGAGATTCCCGTTCGATCGACCCGCCGCCTCTCGTCATCCAGGGCTCCCCTCGGGCTTCTCGTTCTCCGGGCGGCGCGCCGTACTGGCCACCACCGTGACGCTGGTCGAGATCTGGTCGATGTCGACGGACGGCGCCGAGATGCCCGCATCTTCGCCGAACAGGAAGTTGATCAGGAACTGATCGACCTTGCGGTACTTGAGGGTCGCGGTGACGTGGAGCTTCCCCGCCCGGTCCGGCGAGGGGACTCCGATCGAGACCTCGTCGCCGCGGCCCGAGAACACCGCGGGCTCGCCGGGCAAAGCTCCCAGGCTCCCCGGGCAATCCACCTTGTACTCCACCGTGTCGGAGTGGCCGGGGAAGATCGCCCGGCGGAACCGCACGCCGACCATCTCCCAGAGGTTGTGGCGGTCGATGAGGTTGCCGTACTGATCCACGGGCTCGGCCTTGAAGAGAAACGACCCGGGCTCGATGAAGTTCTTGTCGTCCTGACGGCCCGTGCCGTAGACGAGGTTACCCGCCTCGTCGGTGACCGTCAGCTCCAGCCAGCTCTGGATGATGTCCAGCGGGCCCGTCGGGTAGTCATGCCCGACCTTGTTGGAGGTGAAGATCACGCGGACCGGGAACTCCTCGCCCGGCGAGACCGTGTCCGGCACCTCGATGGCCAGCTCCACGATCGGTCCTTCCGCCCACTTGTCGCGGATCTCCGGAATCTCGAACGTGCCTTGCAACCATTGCTCGGTAAGCCTCACCTGCTCCTCCCACCCTTCGAGCTGGAGCATCTCTGGCATGAGCTGGTTGGAGGCAATGAACCGGTGGCTGCGGTGCTTGCCGTCGTCGGCGCTGCGGTTGTAGTCGGCGGTGTCGCCCGCCGCCGGATCGGTCGACGCCACGAGCGGCATGTGGCATTCGCGGCACTCGACGGTTCGCGTCGGATCCCCCTCCTGGAACCAGTGGCTCGCCTTCCAGTTGTCGTACTGATTCTGGAGCTGGACCCAGCCGACCTTGTTGACCTCTTCGTCGATGAACTGCTTGTGACAGGCGGCGCAGTATTCCGGCGCCTTGTAGACGCGCTTGCTGAGCTTGTTGTGCTGATCGGGGTACGTCCGGATGAGAAAGTCCCGCAGCACCTTGCCCGCGCCGCCCTCGGCCCACTGCCAGAGGTACTCCGAGGGCTGGTCCATGACATAGTTGGCGTTGCCCTGCAGGTCGGTCTCGTGAATGGAGTGGCAGACGAGACACGAGATGCCCTCGTTGTAGCCCGGCAGGTTGGTCAGATCCTCGACGAAGATGTTCTTGCTGCCCGCGAACAGCGAGATCGGATCGTGGCACCCGCCGCAGTACCGCGTCGACTCCGGCCCGTTCTGCTTGGCCATCACGTTCTGGATGGCCTGGAAGATCGTGTCCATGGCCGAGTACCGGTGGGCGCTGGGCTTCCACTCCTCCAGGATCTGCGTGTGGCAGCCCGACGAGCCGCAGGTCTCGGAGTGCGCCAGTGAGTTTTCGTCAAACGCTCCGCCCGTCGAGGTGCGGGCCAGGCTGGGGGCGAAGGGCCGGTCCTCTCCGTAGACGTAGCTGTAGTCCGCGGGGAATTCATTGACGTACCGCGCCCCCGGGTACACGCCCGTCAGCACAGCCGTGACCGCGACGCCCATCAGGACCATCCCTGCGCTGGCGCCGAGATAGCGAACGGCGTGCGGAGCCACCTGGGTCCGAACCACGCGGGCAACGACCAGGGCCACGTGCGGCAGGATCCCGATCAGCGCCACGAACGTCGAGACCAGGTGTACGTTGCGCCATACCGGTGACATGCGGATCCCGAACAGTCCCTGCCAGGTCACCACCACGCCGGAGGCCATACATACCAGCAGGCCGATCACACCGACGTATCCCAGCAGCACCACGTGCGTCAGCGAGTAGCGGCGATAGTCCGACCAGTGCGTCCAGCTGTACCAGGTCATCGGCAGCAACGCCGCGAGGCCGACGCCGGTGTGAACGAGAAGGCCCCACTCCACCGTGGCATGGAAGGGACCGAAGGTGATCGCGAGCCCGGTGATCACCTCAAGCAGAAAGACCCCCATGCAGATCTTCGCCAGGATCGCCAGCCACCCGTTACCCGCGTCCGTTTTCCTTCCCATCACCATTCTCCTTTCCAGCTCCGACGGCACGAGCTCGATCCTGGCGAAAATCAGGACGTCGAGATCCCATTATAAAGCTCATCCGGCGAAGCACCAGTCACCGGTGGCCCTCAGCCGCCCATCGGCGCGGGATGACGGGTCTCCCGTGGGGCCTTTGCGTCTGTTAGGCTTCTGCCCGATGTCCGTGGCTCACCATGCCCAATGACAAGGGGACAATCGGGATTCTCACGGGTGGCGGCGATGTGCCGGGCCTCAACCCGGCCATCCGCGCCATCACGGTCCGCGCCCGCCGCGAAGGCTACCGGGTCCTGGGCATCCGCCGGGGCTGGGCGGGGCTCGTCGACATGGTGCCCGACCCCCAGGCCGACAACTCGGCCCACGTGCAGGTGCTGACCGAGGAGATCGTCAATCGGGCGGGGAGGACGGGCGGCACGTTCCTGCACACGTCCCGCACCCGCCCCAGTCACCTTCCCCGGGCTGTCCTCCCGTCGCGGCTGGCCGGCCGCTATCACGACGAGATCAACGATGTCACGCCCGACGTGCTGAAGCACCTCGACTTCCTGGGCATCGACTTTCTCATCCCGATCGGTGGGGATGACACGCTGAGCTACGCGCTGCGTCTGCACGAGGAAGGAGTCAGGGTCGTCGCCATCCCCAAGACGATGGACAACGACGTGCCCGGCACCGACTACTGCATCGGCTTCAGCACCTGTGTGACCCGGACGATCGAGCTCACCCACCAGCTGCGGACGACGGCCGGCTCGCACGAGCGGTTTCTCGTGATCGAGGTGTTCGGACGGTATGCCGGGTACACGGCACTGCTGCCCACGATGGCCGGCGCGGCCGATCGGTGCGTGATCCCGGAGCACCCCTTCGACATCAGCCTCCTCGCCGAGCTCCTCTCGCGGGACCGGTCCGCCCATCCGAGCCGGTATGCGGTGGTGCTCGTCTCGGAGGGCGCCAGCATGCACGAAGAGGGCATGACCTACGAAGGCGCGGAGAAGGACCAGTACGGCCACCGGCGGCTCGGCGGCGTGGGCGACCGGGTGGCCGCGCGGCTCAAGGAGCTCTCGCCCGGGTTCAACGAGAGCCGGCGGGTCAACGTCGTCAACCAGCGGCTGGGATAACTCGTGCGTTGCGGCGACCCGGACTCGGTGGACTCCATCGTGCCCATGGCGTTCGGCAACGTCGCGCTGGAGCTGATCCTCTCCGACACCTCCGGGCGGCTCGTCAGCGTGCGTAACGGTGTCTACGACAGCGTCCCCGTCGACCTTGTCACGGGCCACAAGAAGATCGTCGAGGTGGGCAAGTACTACAGCGCCGATCGGCTGCGGCCCGAGTACAAGACGCTGAGCCGCCGCCCGCTGTTCATCATGACCAGCGAGTGATCAGGGGGTGCCCCCATCGATCGCCCCGCCCCTTAGGGGCACGGCCCCCACAGGCCGAGCAGCTGGTGGACGTCGGCCACGCCGACACCGCCGCCGTCGAAGTCGCACGGGCCGTCCGTTCCCCACTGGCCCAGCACGGCCAGGAACTCCTCGATCCCGATCTCGCCGTCGCGATCGGCGCAATCCCAGGGACAGGGCCCGATGATCTGGTCGAAACGGTTCGAAACCTCGATCGCGTCGAGGGCGTGGTTGTTGAAGCGGAACAAGGCGATCTCGCCGACCAGCCCCCCGCCGGCAAACGGCAGGTCGCCGGGACCGCCGCTGGCTCCTGTCTCAGGACCGTCGGCATGACCAAGCGATGCAGAACCCAGCGAATCCCAGTCGATCTCGTCGTCACCGCCGATTCCGTTGAGACGTCCGAGAGATCCTCCGTCAAAGAACAGCTGCACGTATCGATCGTCGGGGTCATCGCTGAACACGGCCACGAGCTGGGAGAACTTGTGCGTGATGCTCACCGGCACCGTGGCGGTCATCGTCAGCTCGTTGCCGTCATCACCGAGGACTCGGAATCGAATCTCATCATGCTCCCCGTCCCCGTCTCCATCACCAAGCGTGATTGAAAGACCGGCGTCGGCGTGACCGGACTCGAACAGGACCTGCTCTTGATCCAGGTCATCAATCCGGAGCCACAGCTCGAATGACGCCGAGTGATCGTTGTCGAACAGATCCGGCTCGGCGATCTCGGAGACATGGAAGAACTTGCGGAGAAGAGCATCGTTGCCGTCGAACCGATACACCTGGTTCGAGAGCCCCGACGGCGTCTGGGTAATGACCAGGCTCGGAAAGGACATCGCGTCGCGATACCACTTCTCCCTGAACAGGTACCGGACGTCCTGCACGGATCTCCAGCCGAGCATCGTGGCGGCGGATCCGGCGTCCCACGTCAATTCGATGTCCTGCGAGACTTCATAGGCCTGAGAGGCATCGACGGCCTCGATCCAGGTCTCGAGTCTGGCGTTCATGGCGGCGACCTTCTCCGGCATGTCGTCGGCGAGGTTCAACGGAGACTCGGGGTCAACGCTCTCCTGGAGATTCTGGGCCAGATTGAAAAGAAGGAGCTCATCGGGCTGTCCATCGAAGCCGTAGTGCTTGACGAGCTTGAAATCACCGTCGCGAACGGCCGAAGACGGCCTCACGCCCCAGGTCGTCGCCGATCCCCCGCTCAGGTAATGGGGAAAGTGGAACAACAGCACGCCGTCAGGGGCGTGGGCTCGTTCGATGGCGTCGGTACCTTGAGGCAGTTGTCCGCCGTTGAACAGAAGAGCCGAGAGGTCACCGCCCTCGACGCCCTCCGGCAGCGGCCCCGTCGCCCCGGCCAGGGCGGTGATCGTCGTGAACAGATCGTGCGTGATGACGGGCACCCCACAGTGAGAGCCCGCTGCGATGCCCGGCCCCTTGACGATCATCGGGACGCGAAGACCGCCTTCATGAATCGAGCCCTTGCCGTCGACAAGCGGCAGATTGTTGCCGTGGCCGGGGGCAGTCCGCCCGCCATTGTCGGAGACGACGAACACGTAGGTGTTGTCGTCCAGACCGAGCTCGGCGAGCTTGTCAAGGGTGTTGCCGATCCCGGCATCGAGATCGTCGATCATCGCGGCGAACTCGGCGTCACTCGAATCGTGCCGTTCGCCACCGGGCAGGTCGGCGTAGTGCTCGATCGTTGCCGCTCGCGCCTCGATCGGATCGTGCGGCGCCGCGTGTGATATCTGCAGGAAGAACGGCTGGCCGGCGGCAGCCTTCTCTTCGAGAAAGGCATTGACCGTGCTCGTCAGCTGATCGATGGCCTTGGGATTCTCACCGGCGACCGGCGGTCCCCAGCCGCTTTGCTCGTAGCCGTGCAGCAGGGGTTCGAACTCCGTGCCGCTCAGCGACAGGTGCCACTTGCCGAAGTGGGCGGTCGCGTAATCGGGATTGAACTGCTTGATTCGCTCGGCGATGGTGACCTCGGAAGGGGGCAGGTCCGTCCGGGGCAGCGGAGGAGACAGGGGCTCACCGACATAGTTGCCAAGAAAACGTGTTTCGGGATTGGCAAGGTCGCCGCCGTTGATGATGTCCGTCATCTGCAGTTGAGCCGGGCTCTTGCCGGTCTGAATCGATGCGCGTGTGGAAGAACAGACCGGGGCGGAAGCGTAGGCGTTGCTGAACCTCATACCCTGCGACGCGAGCGTTTCCAGGCAGGCTGTCTGGTAGAAGTCGCTCCTGGAATCGGGATTGTCCGGGTCCAGTTGCACCGAAGTGCTCGTCCAGCCCTGGTCATCGGTGACGATCAGCACGATGTTGGGAGCCGCGGTCTGCGCCGAGGAGGCTTGCACCAGCAGAGCCGCGACTGTGGCCGAAACCGTCCGTGTCATCCTTGAGCCTCCTGTCCCGGACTCGGCTTGGCAATATACCGCGCCAATGAGATTCCCCTGCGGTCATTCTGCATCGGCGTGTCAGAAACGGGGGCGAATTCCCATTGCGACCTTCGGCCCAGCCTGGACAGTTAACAGAGCGTCTGAGACGGCCCTACAGGGTCACTGGAGGACACCGTGACGCAGCCAACCATGCCATCGACGTCGGGTACGGTCAGGATCGGCGGCAAGAGCGCGGGGGCGGTCGCCCCGATCCCCGATGGCCTGTTTGCCGAACGCGTGCGGCTCATCGGAACCGAGAACGCCTTCAAGGTCGGGCCCTTCATCCAGCAGGTGGAGAACCAGGGCCACCGGGTCATCAAGTGCAACCTTGGCGAGCCGGACTTCCCCGTACCGCCGCACATCCGCGACGAGGTCAAGCGCCAGCTCGACGAGGACAACACCCACTACTGCGATCCACAGGGGATCCTGTCTCTTCGGGAGGCGATCGCCCGCGACATGGGATCTCGACGCGGCCTCGACATCAGCGCCGATCGGATCGTGGTGTGCCCCGGCGGCAAGCCGCCCATCGGCTACACCCAGCAGACCTACTGCAACCCCGGCGACGAGGTCATCTACCCGAGCCCGGGCTTTCCGATCTACGAGTCGTTCATCAGCTACGTGGGGGCGTGGCCGGTGCCGCTGCATCTCGAGGAGGACGCGGGGTTCAGCTTCACCGGCGCCGATCTCGAGCCGCTCATCACCGACCGCACCAAGGTCATCATTTTGAACTTCCCCAGCAACCCGACGGGGGGCGTGGCGACCGAGCAGCAGCTCCGGGACATCGCCAACGTCATCCGGGCCAAGGCTCCGGCCAACGTCAGAATCTACTCCGACGAGGTCTACGAGCACATTCTCTTCGACGACGCGCCGCACCATTCGATCGCCTCGCAGCCGGGCATGGCCGACAAGACGATCATCGTCGGCGGCGTCTCCAAGAGCTTTTCATGGACCGGGGGCCGGGTCGGCTGGGCGGCTCTTCCCACCGCCCACGAGGCCAGGCTCTTCAAGAACCTCAATATCAACTACATCTCCTGCGTGCCCCCGTACAACCAGATGGGCGCGAAGCTGGGCATCGAGTCGCCCCAGACCCCCGCGGAAATCCAGCGCATGATCACCGCGTTCCAGCAGCGCCGCGACGTGGTGGTGGAAGGACTCAACGCGATTCCGGGCGTCACCTGCCACAAGCCAAGGGGCGCCTTCTACGTCTTTCCCAATATCGGCGGCCTGTGCGAGCGTCTCGGCGCCCACGCCGCCTTCGAGGGCCTGCCCGAGTCCGTCCGGGCGGAGACCAGCCCGTCGTCGCTGTTCCAGATGTTCCTTCTCTTTTGCTACCACGTCGCGGTCATGGACCGCCGGTCCTTCGGGGCCATCGGCGCCGACGGCAGGCACTTCCTGCGTCTGTCGATTGCCACCGGCATGGACGACCTGAAGGAGGCCGTGGCCCGCATCGCGCGGGCGGCGGATGATCGTGACGGCTTTGCCGCGTTCATGCAGGAGGCGACCCCACCATGGAACTGAAGCTCGCCCCGCGTCGCGCGACGTCGATTGAGATCGCGTCCGCCGCGATGCCCGCACCGCTGTCGGCCGAGGAGCTTCAAGGCTTCGAGGCCTTCGACCGCATCTACCGCTCGCTGTGCGCGCTGATGTACAACTACGTGCCCATGTCGGGCCACCCGGGCGGCTCGATCTCGTCGGGCCGGTTCGTGGCCGGGCTCCTCTTTGACGGCATGGACTACGACGTGTCGAATCCGGACCGCGAGGATGCCGACATCATCTCCTACGCGGCGGGGCACAAGGCCCTGGGCCTCTACGCGCTGTGGGCACTGCGTAACGAGATCATGCGGATCGGCGCGCCGGACCTGCTGCCCGCCGACGCGAAGCAGCAGCTGCGACTCGAAGACCTCCTGGGATTCCGACGCAATCCGGTGACGCGGACCCCGCTGTTCCGGCAGCTCGAGGTCAAGCCGCTGGATGGGCACCCGACACCGGCGACGCCCTTCGTGCGTCTGGCCACCGGCGCCTCGGGGGTCGGGGTCGCCAGCTCGCTGGGCCTCGCCTTCGGCGCCATCGACCACTACGGCGACGACGCGCCGAGGGTCCACATCGTCGAGGGCGAAGGGGGGATGACCCCGGGTCGCGTCGCCGAGGCGATGGCGTCGGCGGGAACGGCGTGCCTGGGCAACGCCGTCATGCACGTCGACTGGAACCAGGCGTCGATCGACTCCAACCGCGTCTGCCGCGACGGCGAGACGCCGGGCGACTACGTGCAGTGGACTCCCGCCGAGCTCGCCTACCTGAACGACTGGAACGTGGTCAGCGTCGCCGACGGTACGGATCTCCAGCAGGTGATCGAGGGGCAGCGGTGCGCGGCGGGCCTCGACAACGGCCAGCCGACGGCGATCATCTACCGGACCACAAAGGGCTGGCAGTACGGCATCGAGGGCAAGGCCTCTCACGGGGCGGGCCACAAGCTCTGCTCCGACGCGTTCTTCGACACGGTGGCGCCGCTGCTGGAGCTGACGCGGGCCAGCCTGCCGCAGTGCGAGCCGGGCTGCCAGCGTTGCCAGGGCGGTGGCAAGCCCGAGGTCATGGAGGAGTGCTTCTGGGAGGCGCTGGGCGTCGTGCGTCAGGCGCTTGAGCGGGACACCGACATGGTGGAGCTGCTCGCCGGCCGGCTCAGGGCGGCGCGGGATCGACTCGAACGACGCGGCCGCAAGCCACGCGAGGGCGCGCCGCGTGTCGCGGAGGTCTTTGACATCGCCGCCACCAACGGAGCCCCGCCCACGGAGCTCGCCTTGAAACCCGGCGCCGTCACCACGCTGCGGGCCGAGCTGGGCAAGGTGCTGAATCACTACAACACGGCCAGCGGCGGGGCGGTTCTGGCGGCGGCCGCCGACCTGCTCGCCTCGACCAGCGTCAGCCTCTCCGCCGGCGGCTTTCCCGAGGGCTACTTCAACACGCGGTCGAACCCGAACGCCCGGCTTCTGGCCACCGGCGGGATCTGCGAGGACGCCATGGCCGGGATCCTCGGCGGCATCTCGTCCTACGGCCGCCACATCGGTGTCGGGTCGTCCTACGGCGCCTTCATCGCGGCCCTCGGTCACATCGCGGCCCGGCTGCACGCCATCGGCAACCAGGCGCGGCACGCCGTCACCGGCGCGCCGTACCGGCCCTTCGTCCTGGTCAACGCCCACGCCGGGCTCAAGACGGGCGAGGACGGCCCGACCCACGCCGACCCGCAGCCGCTTCAGCTTCTCCAGGAGAACTTCCCGCCGGGCGCGATGATCACGCTCACCCCCTGGGACCCGTGCGAGATCTGGGGGCTCATGGCCGCCGCCTTCGCCGCGCGGCCGGCGATCATCGCGCCGTTCGTGACGCGGCCCAACGAGACCGTCGTCGATCGCGAGGCGCTGGGACTGGCCCCCGCGTCGGACGCCACCCAGGGCGTGTACCTGCTCCGCCGCGCGGCGGGCAGCGGCGACGGCACGGTGGTGCTGCAGGAGAGCGGCGTCACCTACGCGTTCGTGCAGCAGACGCTGCCCCTTCTGCAGAGCGAGGGCATCGACCTCAACGTCTACTACGTCGCCAGCGCCGAACTCTTCGACCGGCTGCCCGCCGAGCAGCGCCGCCGGATCTTCCCGGAGGAGCGGGCCCGGGAGGCCATCGGCATCACCGGCTTCACCCTGCCCACGATGTATCGATGGGTCCGCTCCGAGCGGGGACGCGAGCTGACCCTGCACCCCTTCCGCAGGGGTCACTTCCTGGGCAGCGGCCAGGCCGACCGGGTGCTCGCCGAGGCGGGTCTCGACGGCGAGAGCCAGTTCCGCGCGATCCGAAGCTGGGTGAAGGAGGGGCTCTTGCAGACTTCATGAGCGCCGCGGCCGCGAGGGCGGCGAGCGTAGGCGACCCAACGCGCCGACATGGTGCAACGTCGATCCTGGCTGGTGATGCTGGCCGTCTCGTCGAAGCGGTGAAGGATCGGGACACCGTGGCCTAGGGCTTGACCTCCGTCCAGCGGATCACCTTGGGGTCGAGCTCCTCCGTGCCGGAGACCCCCTCGTCGGCGCCGATGTCCCAGGCGTCCACCCGCGTCACGCCTTCGACGTCGTCGATGAAGGCGGGCGACAGGTCGAGGCCGGTGTTGCCCGCGCGGTGACCCTGGGGCTCGAGGTGGAAGTC
Organism: Phycisphaerales bacterium; assembly: GCA_041580235.1. Classification (GTDB taxonomy): domain Bacteria; phylum Planctomycetota; class Phycisphaerae; order Phycisphaerales; family SM1A02; genus JADFOJ01. The sequence continues at coordinate 11,104 of JBFGEG010000009.1, read as the reverse complement.
CTGATCGGGCGTGACGAACAGGCGGTTGAAGTCCGAGGGGGGCAGCTGGTTGCCGCCGTCCTGCACGTCGGGGTCGAAGCCGGTGACGCTGCCGAACATGTTGTTGCCGAAGTAGGCGAGGCCGGACCAGATGACGAAGTCGTCGCCTGCAGGGTGGTTCACCGAGATCGTGTTCTTGATCGAGACGGTCGTTCCCGCCTGGTCGCTGACGCCCTTTCCGGAGAGCGGGCTGCCATAAATCGTGCAGTTCTCGATGGTGGCCATCGTGCAGCCCGTCATGACCGTGATCCCGCTGCTCGTACCCCCGGTGAAGATCGAGTTGCGAATCGTGGTGTTGGGGGTCGCCGTCCGCACCCCGGCGTTGTTGTTCTGCCAGAAGCCATGCACGAAGATGCCGTTTACGAGGCCGTTGTTTGCCGCGGGGCTGTCATCGAAGAACACGCCATCGCCGCTGTCGAAGATGTCCTTGATCTCGAGATACTCGATCCGCGTGTACTCGTCCTCGACGGTGATGGCGTCCAGATTGCCGAAGCCGCCGCCGCCATCGATGCCGGCACCGGCGTTGCGGACACCGTCGTGACGCTGCCCGGCCGCTACCGTCAGGTGCATGTAGTGGCCCGCATCGACGGTGGAGCCGCTGATCACCAGCCGGTTGGTGAACCAGCCGTCGTTGTAGCACACGCCGATCTCGCGGCGGTCTTCGGTCACCAGGTCGCCGCCGCGGTCGTCCTCCCAGGCCTGCAGCGTGTTGTAGACCCGCTTGATCGTGTAGCCCTCGTTGGTGTGAGGCGTGGCGGCGGGCATCTGCACCGTGACCTGGGTGCTCGAGTCTCGGCTCAGGATGTAGAACGTCTCGGTGTTGACGATCAGCTCGTCGCCGGGGCCGATGTTGGTGGGCAGATCAGCGCCGGCGCCGAACGTGACGGTGGACGAGCTCAAGGCGACCGAGGCGGTGCCCACTGAGTACAGGACGCCGGTGTCGGTCCCGATGGAGCGGTAGTTGATGGTGAGCGGATTCCAGTCGGCGCCGATGTCCCAGGGGGCGAACCTCGTCTCCCCGTCGATATCCGCCGCGAACTCAGCTGAGAGGTCCAGCCCCGTGTCGATGGCGAGGTGTCCCTCGTCCTCGAGATGGTAGTCCTCCGAGCCCGGGGTGATCGAGACGAACAGGTCGTCGAGGTCGCTCGGCGGCGTCTGGTTGCCGCCTTCGTGATCCGCCGGGTTGAAGCCGCTGTACGAGCCGTACATGTTGTTGCCGAAATACCCGACAGACCCCAGGGCCAGGTTCATGTCGACATTCGTCGCCCCGACGCTGATCGTGTTCTTGACATACATCATGGCCGGCGTGTACGAGGTCAGGCCATACCCGATCCCCGTGTTGTCGAAGGTGCAGTTCTCGACGTAGGCGATCGAGCCGTTGGCCGCGAGCGCCGGCTTTCCGACGTCGTAGGCGATGCAGTTGCGCATCGTTGAGCCGGCCGTATTCGCGAACCAGACGCCGTATCGATCGAGGTTATGGAAGATGATGTCCGTCGCCAGCGTTCCCAGGGAGTCGTTGGCCCCGGAAGTAAAGAAACTGATGGCGTGGTACGTGGCGTCCGTGATGTTCTTGATCTCGAATCCGTCAATATGAGTGTACGGATTGTTGACGTCAAAGGCGTTGCTCCCGACACCACCATTGCCGTCGATGACGACACCCGTTCCCGCGGTGCCATTGTGCCGCTGCCCGTCGGCGACGGTCAACTTCATGTAGTGATCGATGTCGGTCGTGGAGTTGACGAGGCTGATTGGCGAGGTGAGCACGAAGGGCCCGTCGTTGTAGCACACGCCCACCTCGATACGGTTGCCGGCCACAAGATCGCCATCCCGATCTGCCTCCCAGGCTTGAATGGTGTTGTAGGCTCGACTGATCGAGTAGGCCTCGCTGGTGTGATTGATCACGGCCGGAATCTGGGTGGTCACCTGCGTGTCCGAGTCGCGGGAGAGGATCCACAGGGTCTCCACTCCGATATAGAGCGCATCTCCGGCGCCGATGTTGGAGGGCAGGACGGCGCCGCCGGCGAAGGTGACGGTGCTGGACCCGACGCTCACCGAGGCGTTTCCGGTCGAGTAGAGCGTCGCCGAGTTCGTCCCGATCGATCGCTGGAAGGTGATGACCGGGTGCCAATCGGCACCGATGTCCCAGGGCCAGCCACGCGTCTGCCCGTCGATGTCTTCGGTGAAGCTGCTGGAGAGATCCAGGCCCTTGTCAACGGCCAGGTTGCCCAGCGGCTCCAGGTGCAGGTCCTCCGAGCCGGGGGTGATCGAGACGAAGAGGTCCTCGAGGTCCGCCGGCGGCGGCTGGTTGCCGCCCTGGTAGCTGTTGGGGTCGAAGCCGGTGACCGAGTTGTACATGTTGTTGCCGAAATACGAGATCGTCGTGCCCGCCGACACCTTGAAGTCCCCGAATGCACCCCCGTTGCCCACCGCGATCGTGTTCTTGACCGAGATGGTCTCGGTGTTGTAGGCCTCGACTCCGGGGCCTGCGTTGTTGTAGATCGTGCAGTTCTCGATCGTTACCGTCGCCCCGTTGGTGACCTGGATGCCCCAGGAGTTGCCGTTGAGGATCATCGTGTTGCGGATGGTGATCCCCGGCCGCTGGATCGCCCAGATGCCCTGGGCGTCGACGTCGCGGATGATGAGGTGGGAGAGGGTCGCGTAGTCGCAGCCGTTGGAGTTGAGCTCCACGCCCCAGTCGCCGGCGGCGGGGTTGGTGATCTCCAGCCACTCAACCTGGCTGTACTCGTCCCGGATGCTGACCGTCTTCCAGCCATCCGTGGCATCGACCAGCACGCCGGTGCCCGCGGTTCCGTCGTGACGGGCAACCGGGGCGACGGTGACCTTCATGTAATGGTCGGCGTCGGTCGTCGAGCCCTCGATGGTCAGCGGCGCCGTGAACGTACCGTCGTTGTAGCACACGCCGATCTCACGTCGGTCGTCGCTCACCAGGTCGCCCTGCCGCGCGGCCTCCCAGGCCGCGAGCGTGTTGTACGCCCGCTTGATCGTGTAGGCGGCCGTGGCGTGGGTGGCGGCCGCGGCCTGCTGGACGGTGGCCTGCGTGGCCGAGTCGCGGGTGAGGATGTACAGCGTCTCGCCCCCGACCACCAGCTCGTCGCCCTGGCCCACGTTGGTCGGCAGGCTGGCCCCACCGGCGAAGGTGACGGTGGTGGTGCCCGCCGTGATCGACGCGTTGCCTGTGGAGTACAGCGTGGCGGCGTTGGTCCCGATGGACCGGTAGTTGATCTGCAGTGACTTGTAGGTGGTGTACGCCGCGATGAACCCGCTGGGGCCCGTGTCCTTGTAGAACGCGCTCCAGAGGTTGGCGGCGTTGAGACCCATCGCCTGCTGGATGAGCGTGGTGTTGTCGACGTACTCGGTGTTGCCGAAGTCGTCGGTCGAGTCGCCGTGCCGCACGGCGCAGCGGGTCCGCGACGCCACCTCGGTGAGCAGGAAGAGCCCGTTGGCGGCCGCCGGCACCGAGTAGGTGTCGGCGTCGATCGTCGACCAGGAGTTAAGCGGTGGATCGGCGAAAGCGACATCGTCCACGTAGTGGACGAGTGAGCCCTTGGTCTGGGCGACCAGGTAGATCTTGACGTTGGAATCCTCGATCCACGACTGAAAGGTCTTGCCCGCGTCCAGACCCACCGCGAACATCGTGTTCTGGTTGCCCCGCAGCCCCAGGCTCGTGTTGGCGTAGCTGCTGCCGGTCTCCTTGATGGAGTACGTCTTGTCCGACGAGGACGCGTTGTAGACGAGCAGGATCACGCCGTCGGCGTCGGCATCCACGTTGGCGGAAACGTCAACCGGGGTCCACGACCCGGTGGTGCCGGGCGTCTTGTCGGGCGGGTTGGTGAAGTACACCGGGTCGATTCCGGTCGTGTAGCCCATGAGCCTGAAGTCGACGCTGGTGTTGTCGATGTAGCCCTGGATCTTGAGGGCGGAGTCCAGCTTGACGACCTGGAACCGGTGTGTCTTGTTTCTGATCTCTCCGTCCGTTCCGCCGGCCATGTAGTCGCGGGTGTCCTCCTTGCCCCGGACCATGCCGCGGTAGTCGGCGCCTCCGCTCGTGTTGTACAGCTGCACGATCACGCCGGTGGCGTCGGCGGGGACATTGGCCGAGCAGTCGATGTCCTGCCAGCTTCCCGTGGTGCCGAGGCTGATATCGGGGGCGTTGGTGAACCAGGTGAAGCCGTCGCCCGCGCTCGCCGGGGCCGCGAGACAGAGACACGCCGCCAGGACTGCGGGAAGATGCCTCACCGCCGGGATCGCGCGGGGCCGGTTGATTGACATGTGCTGGTGCTCCGGTAACGCCGCCCCGTCGGGCCGCAAAACGGCCGACCATAAATAGACTGATCGACGCGAATCCCGATCACGTTCAGCCCAACCTCCCCGGCTGCGGCGCCCGCGGACCTTGCAGGTCCGCACGCCATGGGCTTCGGCCCAGACTGCCCGGTCTCGTCGGCCGTCGTGATCGGGAAGGTCAGCGCAGACTGACACGCGCAATCCGAGAGAGGCCCTTATCTCCGCCGGCGACCTTCCTTATTCTCGGTCCCTCTCCACGTGTCTCGACGGCAGGAGGCGCCAATGACGGACAAGCAGCCTCGGCCGGTCGTGCGCCGGCCTCGCGATCATGCCCATGGCGGTCCTGTCGCTGCTCGACCCTGAGAGCGTGGTCCGGCGCAAGCTGAGCGATCTGCGCGAGACCGCGGCCGTCATCGAGCCGGCGACGCTCGAGCTGGCGGCGGACGCCTGAGTGGGGTCAGGTGGCCTCGATCATCCGCTCGATGGCCCCCCGCGCCCTCGCCGCGACCTGCTCATCCACTCGCACTTCGTAGACCAGGTCACGCAGCGCCCGGTAGAGCTTCGGGAGGGTGATGGCCTTCATGTACGGGCAGACGGCATCCTCACGCACCGGCAGGAAGGTCCGCTTGGGGCTCTCCCGCCGCAGCCGGTGGAGCATGCCCACCTCGGTCCCCACGAGATCGACCTTGGCCGTGCACTGGCGGGCATGACGCACCATGCCCCCGGTGCCGAGCACGAAGGTGCGGTCCGCCGGCAGGTCGCCCTCGGCGAGACCGGCCAGGCACTGGCTGATGCAACCGCACTCGGGGTGCAGCAGCAGATGAGAGTCGGGATACCACCACAACAGGTCCGTGATGTCTTCGGCGCGGATCCCGGCGTGCACGTGGCACTCGCCGGGCCAGAGGTGAAGGTCACGGCCGGTGACCGCGCGCAGGTAGTGGCCCAGGAACATGTCGGGGACGAACAGGATCTCACGATCGGCGGGGATGGACCGGATCACGTCCTCGGCGTTGCCCGACGTGCAGCAGTAGTCCGCCACCGCCTTCACCTCGGCATCGGTGTTGACGTAGGCGACGACGACCGCGTCGGGATGCCGGGCCTTCCATGCCCGCAGCTGCCCGGCCGTGATCATTTCCGCCAGCGAGCAGCCCGCCTCCGCGTCGGGGATGAGCACCGTCTTGTCAGGTGCGAGGATCGCCGCCGTCTCCGCCATGAAGTGCACACCGCAGAAGACGATGTACGCGGCGTCGGTGTCGGCCGCCTGCCGTGAGAGCTCCAGCGAGTCGCCCACGGAATCGGCGAGGTCCTGGATGACCGGGATCTGGTAGTTGTGCGCCAGGATCACGGCGTGCCGTCGGCGCCGCAGCTCGTCGATGCCCTCCAGGAGATCGTCCGTGGTCAGGCCGCTGATCTGGGTATCTTTGGCCACGGCCTGGGAGGCCTCGTCGACGGCCAGAAGCTGGGCACGATCCAACATGTCAAAGTCAACGCGCGTGGGCGTACGCGGTGAATAGGAAAAAGGCCCCGATCGCCGCCGCCGGTCTCGATCGGGGCCTCCACGGTTGCGTCTCGCCGCGGGTTCTCAGCCCGCGAACGACGGCGCTGCGCCGGCGTTCGCGGGCTCCATGAGCTCGGCGACGTCGATGCCGAGCTTCTCGGCGACCCGGCGCCCGTAATCCTCATTCACGCGGAAGAAGTGGCAGAGCTGGCGCTGCTGCACCGGGGGCCGGGCCTGGCCCAGGACACCCGCGATCCGGGTGGCAAGCCGGTCGCGGTGATCGTCATCGAACAGGGCGTAGAGGTTGGCGACCTGCGTGTAGTCGTCGTGGTCCACCGTCGAGTCGAATCGGTCGACGACGGCCTGACCCAGGCCCCACGCCGGATCGGTGAACTGCTCGTCGGGCATGGGTGTGGCCTGCCGCGAGTTCGGCCAGTAGTTGGGCCTGGGGCCGTAGGGCTCGGCGGTGGCCATGACACCGTCACGCTGGTAGTTCATCACCGGGCACCGCGGCTTGTTGACGGGCAGCTGGTGGTAGTTGTTCCCGACGCGGTAGCGGTGGGCGTCGGCGTAGCTCATCAGGCGGGCCTGGAGCATCTTGTCGGGGCTGGGGCCGATCCCCGGCACCAGCGCCGACGGGCTGAACGAGCTCTGCTCGACCTCGGCGTGGTAGTTGTCGGGGTTGCGGTTGAGCTCCAGCGTGCCGACCTCGATGAGCGGGAAGTCGCCGTGCGGCCACACCTTGGTCAGGTCGAAGGGGTTCCACCGGAACTGATCGGCCTGCGTCTGCGTCATGACCTGGAAGTACAGGGTCCACTGCGGGAAGTCCCCGCGCTCGATCGCCTCGAAGAGATCGCGCTGGTGGCTCTCGCGGTCGCCGCCGATCAGCTTCGCCGCGTCGGCGTCCATCAGGTTCTTGATGCCCTGGCGGGTCTTGAAGTGGAACTTGCACCAGACACGCTCACCGGCGGCGTTGAGCAGCGAATAGGTGTGGCTGCCGTAGCCGTTCATGAAGCGGTAGCCCGCGGGAATGCCGCGATCGCTGAACAGGATGGTCACCTGGTGCAGCGACTCGGGGCACAGCGACCAGAAGTCCCATTGCATGTCCATGTCACGCATGTTCGTCTTGGGATCGCGCTTCTGCGTGTGAATGAACATCTGGAACTTATAGGGATCGCGGACAAAGAACACCGGGGTGTTGTTGCCCACCATGTCCCAGTTGCCCTGCTCGGTGTAGAACTTGAGGGCAAAGCCGCGGACGTCCCGCTCGGCGTCGGCCGCGCCGCGCTCGCCGGCGACCGTCGAGAACCGCAGGAAGACGTCGGTCTCCTGGCCCACGCGGCTCAGGAAGGCGGCCTTGGTGTACTGCGTGACATCCTTGGTCACGGTGAAGGTCCCGTGCGCGCCGGAGCCGTTGGCGTGCACGACACGCTCCGGGATCCGCTCGCGATTGAAGTGCTGAATCTGCTCCAGAAGCTGGACGTCCTGCATGAGCAGGGGCCCGCGCGGGCCCGCGGTCAGCGCCTGCTGGCGGCCGATCGGCGCGCCGTCGGCGGTCGTGAGGTTTGGACAGTCGTTGCTCACGGTTCATCTCCTTGCTGGGTCCCCGGTCGGGGGACGTCGAGTGACCCTTCTTCTTAGGATGAATCCTGCGGACGAGCAACAGGGATTCCGTACCGATTCACCAGGAAGCGGGGCGGTCAACCGGCGCCCGCCCGAGAAGCCGGGGCGGCAGCGGACTCTCCTTCACTTGCTGATCGGCCGGTGTCAGCAGATTCGCGGCAGCTCCTCGCCGTAGGGCTTCTGGATGATCCGCCGGCCGCCGACGTCGGTGATGATCTCGCACAGACCGTCTCGCGTCACGTCGAAGCGGCCCACGATCGCCGCGTCGCGGCCGCGCGGATGGCGGCGCAAGGCGGCCACCGCTTCGTCGGCCAGGTCGGGACGGACCACCACCACCACCTTGCCCTCGTTGGCGACGCTCAGCGGATCGAGACCGAGCATCTCCGCCGCGTAGAGCGTCTCGCGGCGGACGGGGATCGCCACCTCGTCGACCGTCAGGTGCAGGCCGGTGTGCTCGGCGAGATCCGACAGCACGCCCGCCACCCCGCCCCGGGTCGGGTCGCGGAGAAAGACCACGTCCGGCACCTCGTCCAGCAGGTCGCCGATGAGCCCGGTCAACGGCGCCGCGTCGCTCTTGAGCTCGCTGCGGATCATCGACTCCTGCTCGCGCTGGAGCATGACCGCCAGCCCGTGGTCGGCGATGGTGCCCGAAACGACCACCACGTCGCCCGGTTGAATCCGGTGCAGTCCCAGCTCGCAGCCGGGCCGCAGCATGCCGACGCCCGCGGTATTGATATACAGCCCGTCCGCCTCGCCGCGGGCCACGACCTTCGTGTCGCCGGTGACGATGCGAACCCCGGCCTCATGGGCGCTGGCCGCGATCGAGTCGAGGATCCGCCGCAGCAGGGCGAGCTCCAGCCCCTCCTCCAGGATCAGCCCCAGCGACACGAACGCGGGCACCGCGCCGCAGACGGCGAGATCGTTGACGGTGCCGCTGACGGCCAGCCGCCCGATGTCACCGCCGGGGAACTCCAGCGGCTGCACCACGTAGCTGTCGGTCGTGAACACGAGGCGACCCTGCTCCACCGGCAGGACCGCCGCGTCGTCGCGGGTGCCGAGGTACTCGTTGTCCAGCCGCGGGCAGACGATCTGATCGAGCAGCTCGTCCATGAGCTGCCCGCCGCCGCCGTGGGCAAGAACGATGCGTTTCGCGTGCGGGTTGACGATGGGTCTGGTCGCGTTGGTCGTGGTTGTCATCGGGCTGCCTCCGCCAGGGGCGCCGGCCGGCGCCGCTTGGGCTTCTGCTCGTGCCGTCGGTACTTGAACCACGCCTGGCACGTCCCCTCGGAGCTCACCATGCACGGCCCGACGGGATAGATCGGCGTGCACACCTTGCCGAAGAGCCGGCAGTCCGGCGGCTCGCACTTGCCGCTGATGACCTCGCCGCAGCGGCAGCCGGGCGGGTCGTGATCCTCGCCGAGCGTGATCTCGAACCGCTCAAACGCGTTGAGGTCGGCGTACTGACGCCGCAGGTCCAGCCCGCTGGCGGGCATGAGCCCGAGGGCGCGCCACGCCGAGTCGCCGGGAACGAAGACCTTGTCGATCAAAGCCTGGGCCCGCCGGTTGCCGTGCTCCGTGACGACCTGGGGGTACAGGTTCTCCAGACGCGCCGCGCCCGCCAGCCGCTGCGCGACGAGATGCACGACACCCTCCATGATCTGCAGCGCCTCGAAACCGCTGACCACGCACGACTTGCCGAAGTCCCTGACGATGGACCGGTACGCGCCGGCCCCGATGATGACGCTGACATGACCGGGGCAGATGAACCCGTCGATACGCACCTCCGGGTCGGACAGCAGCGTCCGCATCGCCGGGACGACCAGCTTGTGGCAAGGCAGCACCGTGAAGTTCGCCAGGCCCTCGCGTCGCGCGGCGAGCACCGCGGCTGCCGTCGCCGGCGCCGTCGTCTCGAAACCGACGGCGGCGAAGACCACCTGCCGGTGCGGCTCGCGGGCGGCCAGCTCGACCGCCTCCAGGGTGCTGGTGACCACGCGGACATCGGCGCCCTCGCTGCGGGCGAGCTCCAGCGATCCGCCCGCCCCGGCCACGCGGATCATGTCGCCGTAGGTGGCCAGCGTCACGTCGCCGCGTCGGCCCAGCTCCACCAGGGCGTCGATGTACCGCTGCGCCGTCACGCACACCGGGCAGCCGGGGCCGCTCACGAGCACGACGTCGGGGGGCATCAGCGCATGCACGCCGCTGCGGCAGGCGTTGACCGTGTGTGTCCCGCACACCTCCATGAAGTGAACCGGGCCGGGCAGCCGCGCGGCGGCCCGCCGCAGCGACAACGACAGCTCGCTCATGCGGCGGCGGGCGTTCATGACGCCACCTCCTGCGGCAGACCCTCGATCGACTCGATGATCTGCCACGTCTCCAGGGCGTCCGTTTCGGGGACCTCCTGGATGGCGAAGCCCGCGTGCACGAGCACCCACTGACCGGTCTCGGCCTCGGGGGTCATGAGCAGGCTCACCCGCATGCGGGCGTCTCCCAGCTGCACCCAGCACTCGTCACCCGTTCGCTCGACGATCTTGGCCGGCAGCGCCAGACACATGACAGCACCTCACTTTCGGGCGAGTGACGCCGCCGCCACCGCCGCCTGTCCCAGGGCGATCCCGCCGTCGTTGGGCGGGACGGTCCGATGACTGAGAACCTCGAATCCCGCCCGGCCGAGCCGCTCGGCCACGAGCCCGCTCAGCAACGTGTTGCAGAAGACGCCGCCGCTGAGGGCGACCGTCTGCAGGCTCTCTCTCCTGGCGGTGCGAGCCGCAGCCCGGGCGAGCCCGTCCGCCAGCGCCTCGTGAAAGAGCCGCGACAAGCCCTCGGCGGGCTCGCCCCGCGTCAGTCGTTCGAGCATCGCCTGCAGCAGGGGCACGTGATCGAGCTCCAGGAGCTCCCCACGCCGCACGCGCCGAAGCCGGATCAACCCCGAGCCGAGATTCCTGCAAGACGCCGCGCGGCTCGCCAGCGCCTCCAGCTTCATGCCGCTCATGGCCTCGTGATGGTTGAAGTCGCAGACGCCCAGCAGCGACGCCGCGGCATCGAACAGACGCCCCAGCCCCGAGCTGGGCGGGCAGTTGAGGTCACGGTCCAGGAGATCCAGGATCATCGCTCTTCGGCGCGGGTCGGGGACCGCCCGCCGCGCGGCCGGGTGGTGGCCGGCGTCAACGCCCAGCGTCTCGACGAGCCAGCTCAGCCCGCAGCGACCCGTCTCCCGGGCCGCCGCATCCCCGCCGGGCAGACGCAGCGGCCGCACACGTCCGCGGCGCTCGAACCCGTCGAGGCTTCCCAGAAGGATCTCGCCGCCCCACGCGGTGCCGTCGGTGCCGTAGCCCACCCCGTCGCAGATGAGCCCGACAACGCGGTCGCGACGCCCGTGCTCGGCCAGCAGCGAGGCCAGGTGCGCCTGATGGTGCTGGACGACAACGAGGTCGAGCCCGCGGTCCGCGGCGGCGCGCTTCGCATAGCGGTGTGACAGGTACGCGGGATGGGCGTCGCATGCGACCCAGCGGGGCTCGACGTCGAACAGCCGCAGCAGATCCTCGATCGTCTGCTCGAAGCGCCGGTAGGCCAGCGCGTAGGTGAGGTCGCCGAGGTGCTCACTCAGCACGGCCTGGTCATCTCTCACGACGGCCACGGTGCACT